>JBGPBY010000299.1:0-8909 GCA_041481485.1 Terriglobia bacterium | reverse complement strand
AGCGGTAAGTGGGCCGCGCGATTGGATCGTAACCCCGCTAGCGCAGGCACTTTTTCCACGATGACTATGGCCGTCCCGATTAACTTTGTTGGGTCGCGGATCGAACTCCGAGGTTTCCTCAAAACAGAAGATGTCAGTCAGTTCGCTGGACTATGGATACGCGAAGACGACGATACAGGCTCAGTTGCATTCGAGAACATGCAGAGTCGCCAGATCAACGGTACTCATGATTGGACTGAGTATTCGATCCAGTTGCCACTTCGCCCTCAGGCGAAGCGGCTCTTTTTCGGTGTTCTCATGGGCGGGACTGGTAAGACTTGGGCGGACGATCTGACGTTAACAGTCGACGGTAAGCCGATTTGGGATGTACCTGCAATTCAGGAAACTCCGCTCGACACCGATCACGAATTCGACCACGGTTCCGGAATTGAGCTGACCAAGTTGTCCAGGACGCAGATTGAGGATCTGGCGACTCTTGGCAGAGTGTGGGGATTTCTGAAGTATCACCATCCCGCCATAACAGCTGGCCAACGGCACTGGGACTACGAATTGTTCCGCGTGTTCCCACAGGTGCTCGGGGCCACCAATCGGGCCTCTGCGAATGCAGCGATGCACAGATGGATCGCGTCGTTCGGCACTATTCCGGAATGCGCTAAGTGCGCCAGTCTCAGTGCAACCAATCTGTACATGAATCCTGATATCGATTGGATCGCCAACGAGAAGACGCTCGGATCCGATCTAAGCCAGGACCTGCGCCTCATTTATAAGAACCGTCCGGCAGACCAACAGCAGTTTTACGTTTCGTTACGACCGGAAGTCGGAAACCCGCTATTCCTTCACGATCTGGCATACCCCATGATCACCTCACCCGACGCAGGTTTTCAGTTGCTTGCACTTTATCGATTCTGGAACATAGTCGAATATTGGTATCCGTACCGTGACGTCATGAAAGAAGACTGGGACGACGTGCTCGTGGACTTCATCCCCAGGATTTCTCTAGCGAGAACCAACGAAGATTACAAACGCGAGCTGATGCTACTGATTTCCAGAGTGCACGATACCCACGCCACGCTATCTTACTCGCAGACGTCTGTGCTCCCACCGGTTGGTGACTGCCGCCTCCCGGCGGCAATCAGGTTCGTGGGAAATCGTGCGGTTGTCTGGCGTTACTTAAACAAAGAATCCGGACCAGCAAGCGGTCTGCAAATTGGCGACGTTATTCTGGCTCTGGATGGAACTCCAGTCCGCGAATTGGTGAATCGATGGCGTCCATATTATGGCGCCTCAAATGACGCTGCACGACTCCGGGACATCGGACGGTCAATGACTAATGGAGCCTGCGGACCATCGTCGTTGCAAATTCAACGTGATAATCAAACTCTCACATTGATTGCCGCTCGCGTCTCCAACGGAACGATTGATTTGCGAACGGAACAGTCACACGATCTGGGAGGAGCAACATTTCAGAAGCTGTCCGACGATGTCGCCTATCTGAAGCTCTCTTCTGCAAGAATATCCGAGGCCGCGCAGTATATTGATTTGGCGAAGGGGAGCAAAGGACTCATCATCGACATTAGGAACTATCCGGCGGAGTTTATCGTGTTTGCGCTGGGACAGCTACTCGTGCAAAAACCGACGGAGTTCTCTCGGTTCACGAAGAGCGATCTCTCCAATCCCCGGGCCTTCCATTGGACTTCGGCAACGTCGCTCATCCCACAGCAACCGCATTACAGCGGCAAGGTAGTCGTTTTGGTAGACGAAGTTTCGCTAAGCCAGGCTGAATACACAGCGATGGCATTCCGCGCGGCCGGCGCCATTGTGATCGGGAGTACCACCGCCGGTGCGGACGGCGATGTATCGGAGATCCCGCTTCCAGGCGCACTGCGAACTGCGATCAGCGGCATCGGAGTGTTCTATCCGGACAAGAAACCAACCCAACGCGTTGGCATTATTCCAGACATCGAGGTATTACCGACGATCGCGGGAATACGCGCCGGTCGCGATGAAGTGCTTGAAGTGGCCATTCAGCAAATCAAAAAGCAGTAAGCGAATAGTGGAACTATCGAAGGTGTCTCCGCCCGACGGCGACCTCTGTAGTACCGTCAGGCGTGAACTCCGGCTGGGTGTGGAGGGGATGTCATGCTGATCCTCTTCTTCTCATATTTTAAAGTGCGTATTCTTACGCACTTTGTGATTGACGAATTTCAACCGCGTTGCTACAGTGCGCTCCATGGCCATCAAAGCAACAGAACTCACCCGCCGTGAACGGCAAATCATGGATATCCTTTACAAGAAGAACAAGGCGACTGCGGCTGAGGTGAAGGAAATGTTAGTCGATCCGCCCGGCTATTCCGCCGTAAGGACACTGCTGGCGACACTTGAACGGAAAGGCTACGTCCGGCACGGACGCAGCGGCGCCAAATACGTGTTTGAGCCGATTGTGCACCCTCAGAAAGCCAGCAAGTCCGCCATCGCCCACCTGATTCAGACCTTCTTTGATGGATCCCGCGGGCGTGCCGCAGCCGCACTGCTCGACGTTACGCCTTCACAGTTTTTGGACGAAGATCTTGATGAACTCGATGCGCTCATCAAGAAGGCACGCGCAGGAGGGAAGCGATGAGCTTCGAACTTCAGGTCATACTCAAAACGTCGCTGATCCTACTGGTCGGCGGCGTATTGTCCTTGCTTTTGAGGCGCTCATCCGCTGCCGTGCGGCACGCGACCTGGGCGCTTTCGCTTACAACAGTGCTCGCCTTTCCTATGGTGTCAGGCCTCCTGCCTTCGATCCAATTGGCGATTCTTCCAGAGAATGCCAGGTTTGTCACAGAAGACGAGCCTCCGGTACTTGTGATTCAACAGTCGACGACTTCAATCCTCCAGGTTCCTGTACCAGTTGATGAGATATCCGCGATTTCGACATCAGCCACAAATGATGGGTGGTCCTGGCGACAACGACTCCTGTTTGCTTGGGCACTGGGAGTTTTGGTCGTGTTCGGAGCATGGCTTCTCGCTGTGATCGAATTGAGAAAACTGAAGCGGGCTTCTATAGAAGGGACAAGCAAGGAATGGAGTGAATTGCTCGAGGGAGTCCAAAGTGAACTCGCTGTGAAGCCTCGCGTGCAACTTCGGTTCTCTTCGGAGTCTATAGCACCGATGACATGGGGGATATTAAGACATGTGATTCTGCTTCCCTACGCTGCGACGGAATGGTCGCCTGCACGCCGCAGGCTAGTGCTTCAACACGAGATGGCGCACGTGAAGAGACGTGATGGACTCGGTCAGATGATCTCGCAGATTGCGTGTAGTATTTATTGGTTCAACCCGCTTGTGTGGTTCGCCGGACGCCGACTAAGGGTGGAATGTGAGCGCGCCTGCGACGATACAGTATTACGGTTGGGAACACCGGCTGCAGACTACGCAGACCACCTTGTGGACATCGCGCGAGGCTTGAATTCACGATTTCTGCGCGGTGCGGTGTCCATGGCTCACCCCTCGCAATTGAAATCACGCGTCGTCGCAATCCTAGATGCCAGTATCCGGCGTCGCCGGCTCTCGTATCGTTTTGCGACGGTCCTGCTCGCTCTCACGTCGGTGCTGACGTTTTCTGTCGCAGTGATTCAGGTGACCGCAATGGCCGTCATTCCGACTCCAACGTTTTCGGCTCCCGCAATTACTTTGCTTCCGTTTATCAAGCAGAGCGCTCCGGCGCCTGCTCTTGTGCCTGCCGGATCAACCGGCAATGGCGACGCCTCGATCGCCGGTCGTATTGTGAATCTGAGATCCGGGGATCCAGTTGGCGGCGCCCGAGTCATTTTGAATACGGATCCGATCTCGGACACGCCTCTGATTGCGATGACAGACGATGCCGGGCGCTTCGAATTTAAGAAAGTATCTGCTGGCAACTATCAGCTTCTCGCAACTCGCGATGGCTACGTACGAGGCGTTTACGGTCAGCGCAGTCCGAATAGCCCGGGCGCTTCCTTGACGATTAGCACCGGCCAGAGTCTGAGTGCGGTCTTAATCTCGATGACACCCACAGGCTCGATATCGGGAACGATTCGCAATCGGTTTGGAGAGCCGGTAGCGAATGTGACAGTTCGTGCGCTGAAAGTAGCCTATCAGGCGGGTCTCAAGACGTTAGTGACTCTGCAGGCAGTACGCACAAATGACCTCGGGGAGTATCGTCTCTACTACCTCGAGCCGGGGCAATATGCTGTGAGTGCATTGCCAACAGAGGGCCCTGTCCCGCTCGCGGGTAGCAATATGCAAGTGGGCAGACTGAATGTACTACCGGGCAGCGCCTTCACTGGCGCAGCGCCGACGAGCGTGATTACCGCAATGGCGGCGTATACGAGTCTGGGCATTCTCTCGCCTTCAGACACAGGCGAAACTTATGTTCCAGTCTATTATCCCGGAGTCGCCGACTTGTCTGCTGCAGGACAAATCGATCTGCAGCCCGGCGGCATGGTGAGATCGATTAACTTTGTCATTTCGGAAGTTCGCGCAGCCCGAATCCGCGGTCAGGTTCAGGACGCGGCAGGACAACCAGCAAAAGGAACGTCAGTCGTTTTGGTGCCGCAGGGTGGCGCTCCGGCGTCTTCCGATCGTTATGGAGGTGCGAAGGATGACGGGACGTTGGAGTTTCGGGGGATCCCTCCGGGCTCATACGATCTCATCGCATTAAGCGGCAGCCTTCCCCAGGGTGTCCCAACCAACACCCCTGTTGGCGTCGGCGGGGCTTTCATCGATAGAGCCGCTGCCGTGGGAGCGCTCTCCGGATCGGACACGCGGCTCCTGGGGCGTGTTCCACTACGGGTCGGCAACGTAGATCTTGAAAACGTCGTTCTAAAGATGCGGCCTGGATTCCGGATCAATGGGAAAATCTCTGTCGAAGGCCTATCACCCGCTAACTCGCAATCGATGCTGAATGGCCTCTCGGTTCAATTGATTCCCGGATCAACCTTAAACGAGGACAATGATTCCAACGCCGTCCGAATTTCCCGCAGCCGGTCGTTCTCGATGCCGGGAACCGTCGCTAGCGATGGCACATTCACGATTACAGGCGCGTTCCCTGGCGAGTATCGGATCGCGATTCGTGGTGCAAAGATGCTCCCCGTCGGCGCTTACGTTCAATCAGCGTTTCTTGAAAGTGTGGACCTTCTGGGCCCGCGCCTAAGTCTGGAAAGCGAGCCTCGAGGAGAATTAGAGATTGTGATCGGCACGGCTCCTGGAACGATGCAGGCCGCCGTTGTCGACGAGAAGCGGGTGGCTGCAAAGGCGGTGACAGTCTTGTTGATTCCAGACTCCGCTCGCCGCCGACACTACGACCTGTACTTCAAAGCGACAACCGATGGTGAAGGCAAGGCGAAACTGGAGAACGTTCCACCCGGAGACTATGAAGCGGTTGCGATAGAAGTTGTCGACGAAGGTTCCTGGTGGGATCCCGCATTTCTCAATCGGGTAGAAGGTCACGGAAAGCCTGTGCGAGTCGAAGCGGGGAAAGCCCTGAATTTGGATTTGCTCGCAATTCGATGATGGGAAGGCTTATGAATCATCAACTGATCCTGAAGGGTGTAATCCTCGTGAGCCTTATGTCGGCACTACGTATGTCGGCGCAGCAAGTCATACAAACTCCTGGGCCGCAAGCCGCACAAATGCAGGAACCGGCTTCCCTTGAAGGCATTGTCCTTCGCGAGAGTTCGGCTCCCCCTACAGGCGTGCCCCGCGCTCGCGTTGTGCTGAGTTCTGCTGAGCGGGGAATATCGGCTCCAACGGTGCTCACTGCCGTGACCGATGATAATGGCCGGTTTTCGCTTCGCGGAATTCTACCAGGCTCCTATAATCTCATAGCCACACGCGATGGATACGTTCGCACATCGAAGCCTGTTGTGCTGGCTTCAAATGATTCCCTGATAAATGTTGTGCTCGAAATAACTCCCACTGGAGCAATTTCCGGGCACATCCGCAATCGTACAGGTGATCCTCTGGCCAATGCCGTAGTGCAGGCGCAGCGCTACACCTATCGGGAAGGACGAAGGGATCTGACGAATGTTCAGAGCTCGAGGACCAATGATCTTGGGGAATTTCGTCTATTCTATCTGCCGCCGGGGCGTTATGTCATCAACGCAACACCTGAAAGCGGTCCCCGACTTCAGCCGGGACCGGCCAACACCACGACCCTAATTTCAAACGTGGTTCCAGGAACACCAACGGTAGCTGCTGTTCCGGCGACGGGCAATCCGGAGATGACAGAACTTCAATTTGTACGCGCGAGCGCCCTCGAGTTTCTTTCGGCGGGGTTGCTGCCCTCTGCACTGACCGGGGCAGCTTATGTGCCGGTTTATTTTCCAGGAACAATGGACGCATCAGCAGCCACTGCTATTGACCTGTCGCCCGGCGAGAATTTTACGAGCGTGGATTTTGTGATCTCGGAGATGCGTTCGATACGGATTCGCGGCCGTATCATCGACGGTGTCACCGGACAATCTGCTGTGCGTGCTTCGGTAACCCTCCTCTCCAAAGACGCGGGAGGTGGGCTTCTGCCGTCGCGCTCCACTGGCTCCGTTGCTGCAGACGGGACATTCGAGTTCTCGGGAGTTGCACCGGGCAAGTACGACCTTATCGCGTTGGTCGGCACGTTACCTTCGTCGTTGTCCTCCGGAGGTACAGGTTATCCTGGCGGTGCAGGAATAAATCCTGGACCTCCCCCTCAAGCCGGGGCTCCGCCTCGCCGCGATTTTTCAGTGGACTCGACCGGTGTTCGCCTCGCTGCGCGTGCTCCGATCGAAGTGAACGGCGCGAACATCGATGACGTGGTCTTGACCGCTCAAGTAGGCTACTCCTTGAGGGGGCGAGTGACTGTTGAAGGCGCTTCACTGGAAGAGAGCCAACGACAACTCGATGGCGTCGTTATACAACTTATGCCGACTTCAGGAGATTTCGAGTCCGCAGCAATGCCCGGAATCGTCCGGCCGGATGGGTCGTTCACCATTGTGGGCGCTTTACCAGGCACCTATCAAATTTGGCTTATGGGAGCAGCGAACATGCAGCTGGGCCTGGCCTACGTCAAATCGGCGACGCTCGGTGGGATTGACGCCATCAATCCCCGTCTTTTCATTGACCGGGAGCCGCGAGGTGAATTGGAAATTGTAGTTAGCACAGCCCGTGGATCCGCAACGGTTTCGGTTATTGACGCAAAACAAGCGCCCGCTAAAGGCGCAACCGTGGTGTTTGTTCCCGAGGCCTCCCGTCGCCAACACTTCGATCTCTATCAGCGCGGCATGACGGACCCAACAAATGGGAGTGTCGCAATGAACATGCCAGCCGGTGATTACACCGCCTATGCTTTTCAGAATATAGAAATCAATTCTTGGTTGGATGCCGAAGTCATGCAGAAATACGCAGGCCAAGGAACAACCGTCCGAATCGAACCGGGTGGTAGACAGCAACTGACTTTGAAGTTGATTCCAAGCCGATAGACTGTCTGAGCCCGCGGCATAACGCTCCCATAAGTCGGTGTTATAAGACATCGAGTCGCAAAAACCCAGGCCGGGACGTCTTATGCGTCCTACGATTTCCAATCAATCGCAGCTCGCGAATCAAAGCGAACAACTGAACTCTACGACCGCATGTCTAAACAAACTCCATCTTAATAGATCTCTGTGGCGAGTTCGCAGTGCGTTTCACCGTATTCTCTCCGGTATCATGGTCAAGTCTATGGTCTTCTTTTCACCCTCGTCGATGTGAACTCGCGTTCCCTTATCTTCAGATGTCCGAATGAAGTCGAGATCCATGACCGTATCCTTGTCGGCAGCTTCCCAGGCGAAGAGGCGGTAGTCGCCTGGAGACAAATTGCGAAATTGAAAAGTTCCGGCGCCATCGGTAAGGGTGGACCGGTGCATATCTGTCCGGAATCCCCGAGCGGCTGGCGCATCAGGTACGGCGCCAACCGTTATACCGAAGGCTGGAACTTGTTTGCCATCCTCGGTCCGCACGACGCGGCCATCGAGTGCGCCGGGATTTGATCCCAGTACAATTTCCATCGGGAGATTTTCGCTAGCGATAAGCTGGACAGCAGTGCCCAGAATATCGGCGCTGCCAACCCGAATGGACTTCACGTAGGTGTCTTGCAATCCCGCAGGAGCCGAGGGAAGCCCCCACAGCAATCCAGGATTCGTAGTTGGAAACAGAAAAGGAAATACGTACGCACGATATCCTCCCTGAATGATTCCCGAGAGGTTGAACGTTCCATCGGGCAAAACTCGTGTCGACGGTGAAGGCGCCTGAGGTGTCATGAACGGGTCTGGACGCATTGCAAGAAATAGTCCAGCGGCGGATGAGACGCCGCCGCTGTCCGGTCGACCCTCCACAATGACGTTTCCGTGGAGAGAGAAACTGGGTTTAACAGGGATCGAGATATTTTCGACATCCTGAGTCACTTCGAGCGGCATGCTTGCCCCCCACAATGCTCCCTCCGGACCGGTCTTCGCGCTGAGCTTTATCTGGACGTATAGGAAATACGATCCTGGAACGACGCGTTTTATCTCGAACTTGAACGGGTTAGATCCATAGTCGATGACCGCGCTGTAGCTATTTCCAGCCGAATCCAAAGGAAGGAGCACCGCCATTGCGTTGTTGCCGGCGGGAAGCTCTCCGGCCACGCCGTTTGTGATCACGCCGCGAACGCGAAATGTACGCGCGACGTCCGCAACCAGGTTGATGCCCTTAATGTCGTAGCCAGGCCGGACATCGATGGCCTGAGCCTGTTGGGGATTGGGTGTATTGGGATAGTAGATGGGCACATGAGCTTCGTTATCGGCCAGTCCCTTCACAAAGAGATGGCTCAAATCATCGCGCAGGACTCTGCGATTCAAGACCATTGCCGCCGAGTCGTCGCCGTCGTTGTTGGT
>JBGPBY010000298.1:0-8918 GCA_041481485.1 Terriglobia bacterium | reverse complement strand
GGGTGGATGCGCGATTAAAAAAATGCAGCGACGCACCCGAAATTCGCGCAGACGGGGTGGTGTTGATCAAGTTCAATCAAATTCGCTTGGCCAACACCACCCCGGCCGCTCCAATAAGGTGGCTTCGCACTTTTTTCTTAATGTAGCGGCCACCCCTCCTCAGCTGAGGAGGGGACTTCGGACTTTCCCCTTGCCCTGTAATTCATTCACACCTTCTATGACAGCGCACAATCCGTCGCAATCCCGCGGTGGTTCATTCGCATGGGATATCCCGGCAGGCCTGGCGGAGTTCATCGATCGATTCGTCGGCGATGAGAGAAAACACGTGAGTGTTGGGTCCCTTGGGTAGATCGCGGGCAAGCAGGCTATCCGTGATGATGAAGCTCTTCGCAGTCACGCCGCGTTTCCAGCCCTTTTGCCGAGCGTCGCGCAAGTCGATCGTCGTCGCATCGATGCCGACCGCCACCAGAAGAATGTGCGCCCACTTCAGAAAATCCGGCCAGCGCGATGCAACCACGATCAGAGTATCGGGTCCGGGCTTTGGCTTGCCCGCCATGCTCTGCGGCGCTGAGCGCGACCGCAGAAACAGACACGGCGTTTTTGCAGGCAGGGCGGAACGTACTTCTTCCGAATGATCGTATAAGGCGACACAGAACGCTCCATTCAGGTTCGGCGATTTGCGGCAGTCTTCCAGAGGCGATCCGGTAACGCGCGCGGAAACCCGGCCGGCGATTTCTGCCATGAGGATTTCCCGCAGCTCCGGCTCAGGTTCAATCACGACCACACGATCCGGTTTCGCCAATGTGAACCATCGACTCATCCGTGATTGAATTTCCGCAGGAGAATATCCGCGGGAGCGCGCCACGTTGAGGAACGCCGCGATCAAGCCGTCGAGATCCTGGTCAGGATCGAACGTCTTCATGTCGGACGCGCGGGGCCGTACGAAGAATCCGCTCCCGCGTTTCCAATTCACCCAGCGTCGTTTCGCCAGGCTGCGATACACCGCCCCAACCGTATTGGCATGAATGTGAAACCGGCGCGCGATGACGGCTGTGCTCGGCAGACGCTCACCGGGCGCGAGATCCCCGCTGACGATGCCTAGCACAATCTGAGCACTCAGTTGCTCCTGAATGGTTTCCGCGCCGCCTTTTGAAATCCAGAGTTTCATGTGTTTCCAGATCCCGTTGTGAGAGTCGGAAAAGTATCACAATCCGGACGTTGCAGTCCGGGCGGCTCATTTACATTGGTGACAATGAAAGGGAGGAGAACCACCATGCTGAAATCCCGTTTTTCGAAATGTTCTTCGTGGATTGCGTTTCTGCTTCTGACTGTCGCGGGAACGGCTGAGGCTCAGGTGTGCATTCGCGTCGACAAAACGCGAGATATGCTTTCGGACAAGGACCGGGAGGCGGCAGTACTTCACCTCGAAAGACAGTTCGAGTTGTTGGGCAGCAGCGTCGTGCCCGACTGCCCGGCGCCTTACACGATCAGCCATATCCGCCTGGGCGACGTGATCACGGTGACGTTGTCCGGACCCGGAGGACAACGCAACGGAACAGCCCACGGCCTTAGCGACTTGCCTGCACTGTACAGCCAGCTGGTACCTTCGCTCGTTACCGGACGTCGTATCGTGGATCGGTCCAACGTTACAGCTGCACAGGCGTCCGCATTACGAGTGCACACCGATTCGTACTTCTATGCACGTCTGGGTTACGGGAGTATTTTCAGCAACCGAATTTATAGTAAGGGGGCATTAGGCTTTGGCAATCGCACGGAGCTGGATTCGTTCGCCATTGATGTGTCATTTCTGAATGTTCAGGTCGATGCCAATAACGGCTATTCCGCATCGTCGAGCGCAACTGCCAGTTCGTTGTTGAAGCTGGAAGGCCTGTACTTTGTCCATTCCAGGGCAAATTCCACTCCTTACTTCGGTGGAGGCGCTAGTTATGGAAGTAGTTCGGTCGGCAGTAACGCCTACTACACCGGAACGAATAACAAGGCATACTCCGCGTGGGGCGGCAGCGGTCTTCAAGGCGAGTTGACAGCCGGCTACGAGGTCGCGCGCACGACCACGCTTCGCGTGTTCGTTCAGGCCGACGCCACACTGCCGTTCTACAATGTGACCTCCAAATCGTATTCGACGACCAACGTTGTCACGACAAGCCGGCGCTACGTGCCATCGCTCGTCTTCTCACTCGGCCTTGGCTGGCAAAGAAATCACCGGTAAGCGCTTCGGCGCTGCCTTATCCGAAGGACCAGCAGACTAATCCAAAGGTTTAGAGACGTTTGACCTGATGCGAGTGTCTTTCGATCATCATCCAATATTTATTCATCCTTCAAAACTGTAGAGTTTCTCCATCGATTTTCAGATTTCGTCACTGCTGCGAATTCTGCAACGTCAGCAATCGAACAGGCTCAATGGCGAGCTGCAATGCGCAATTGAGCCGGGAGTTCGGCCCGCCTGATTTCGCATTACCTACTTTTAATAACGGACCGCGTACCACTGCGTTTTTAAGGAGCTTGCGATGAAGAACAGACTGTCGAAGGCAGGAAAGATGACTTTCTCGGAGAAGGTCACTCGTTTGGCCGGGCGGTTGAGAGACCCGCGCTGGCGGCGTTACGGAATGCTGCTGCTTGCGGGCAAGGCTTTGGGAATTGCTGTATTGATTGGACTCATTACCGTCGGGCCGGCATTGATTCGTACGGCCTGGGATTGGACCAGCACGGTCGCCTATGCTCAACAGGATGCACCGGCCTCGGCCGCGCCCGCAGCCCCGGACCCTTACAAAGCCGTAACAGGCGGCGACATCATCAACCCGATCAATACGGGGTGGGTCTTGTTGGGCGCATTTCTCGTGTTTGGCATGCAGGCAGGTTTCACCATGCTCGAAGCGGGGTTCTGCCGCAATCGTGAAACAGTCAATGTGCTGGTCGAATGCATGTTTGACACGTGCGTTTGCGGATTGCTGCATTGGGCTTGGGGATTTGCGTTCATGTTCGGTGGCGGCAATGCCTTCATCGGCTGGCATCTTCCTGGTGATCCCACCAAGAGCCTGCTTTTCATGAAGGACGTATCGGTGCTGACCACCTATGCCGCTACGGGTATTCCCATTTTTGCGCACTACCTCTTTCAGTTTGCGTTCGCCGACTGTGCGTCCACGATTTGCTCGGGCGCCATGGTTGGGCGGACACGGTTCGTCGGCGACGTTCTTTACTCGATTGGCGTTTCTGGTTTCATTTATCCGATTTTCGGTCACTGGTGCTGGGGCCCGGATGGATTCCTGGCCACAATGGGTTCTCAAGGTGGCTTCCTGTCGAGTCTCGGAATGAACTTTCACGATTTTGCCGGCTCAACCGTTGTGCATTCGATTGGCGGATGGGTGGCTATTGCGGGCGCGATTATGCTCGGTCCCAGGCTGGGTCGAAAGTTCAAACGGGACGGTGGAGGCCCCATGCTTCCGCACGATCTGACGATCGCCGTTATCGGTGGACTCATCCTGTGGTTCGGTTGGTATGGGTTCAATCCCTGTTCGACGCTATCGCTGATGGATAACTCCGGTGTCGGGCGTGTGGCGACGAATACCACGCTGGCAGCATGCACCGGCGGGCTCGCCGCGATCTTCATGATGTATTTCCAGACGAGGAAATGGGATACGACTGCGATCATCAATGGATTTCTGGCAGGACTTGTCGGTATTACGTGCCCCTGTTACTGGGTCAGCGGGCTTGGCGCATGCATCATTGGATTGGTTGCGGGTGTCCTGGTTATTCTTGGCATGGAATTGCTGGAGTATCTGCGCATCGACGACCCTGTTGGTGCATGGCCGGTTCATGGTGTGTGCGGTATCTGGGGTACGTTGTCTTTGGGACTATTTGCCAGCGGCGAATATTCTGCAGCCGGATCGAGTCCGTTTGGAGTTCCATCGATCGTTGCGAATTCTGCTGATGCCCTTACCGGCTTGTTTTACGGCGGCGGTTTCAAGGTGCTCGCGGCTCAAGGTATCGGTAGCTTGGTCGTCTGTTCCGCCACATTCGTCAGTGCCATGGCAATGTTTGCGGCGTTGAACGCTTTCAGTCTTCTGCGCGTTTCCAGGGAAGGCGAATTGGTCGGCCTCGACGTCGATCAGCATGGAATCGCCGCTTATCCCGAGTACGTTATTTCGGGGGCTTTTGGGCCTCCAGTGACGGCGGTTGAAAGAGAAGCGGCTTCAATTCCGGGGAAGCGGCTGACCGTCTGACATTCGTTTCGGACGTATCCGCGATAGCCACGCCGCCGCAAAGTAGCTATCGAATGAACGTCCGGCACGCTGGAAGCCTTTAGACTCCGGGCTTCCAGTGGTTCGCCGGGCCGGTCGTATCTCGGCCGGTCCGGCCGAATTGCAGGGCTTGGTGGGCCCACTGTAGGCGCGGTCTATGACCGCGCACAATCTGTGGTTTGTGGATTACCAGTTCGAGGAATCCCAGTCTGAAAAACTGTGCGCGGACACAGACCGCGCCTACAGTGGGCCCAGTTTTCTAACTGACCCGCATTATGGAAATGTCGAATCAGTGAAACGCTGACCGCCTCAGAACGTCTGTTCGATTTTGAGCCGTCCTGCCATTCGCACTAAATCCGCCAGAGAGTCTGCCTGCATCTTGCGCAGCAAGTTGGCCCGGTGAACCTTGACGGTCGCTTCGCTGGTGCCGATGGCGTCGGCGATATGTTTGTTCGGTTTGCCGGAGATCACCAGGGCCATCAGTTCGCGTTCGCGGGATGTCAACGTATCAAACCTGGCTCTCAGTTCCGAAACTTCATGTTCCTCCTGGCGGCGCGTTCTGTCCTGATTCAGGGAAGAGTGAATGGCATCCAGGAGATCCTGATCGCGGAACGGTTTGGTGAGGAATTCCACAGCTCCGGCCTTCATCGCACGGACGGACATGGGAATGTCTCCGTGCGCGGTGATGAAAATCACGGGTAGCGGGATATTGTTTTGGATCAATTCCTTTTGAAAATCGAGTCCGCTCATGCCGGGTAAGCGAACGTCCAGGACCACGCAACCCGGCGCATCGGGACGATTGAATTGCAGGAATTCCTGACCAGACGCAAAGGCTTCAACCTCCAGTCCCACAGACCGGACCAGGCTTCTGACTGCCGTGCGGACCGACGAATCATCGTCGATTACATATACGATCGGTTCAGTCCGTTTCATTCCATTCGCCCGCAGACGGCAGTGTGAAGTTCAGGATTCCTTCGCCATTGTTCGCATTTGTCCACAATCTTCCCCCATGGCTTTCAATGATGGAGCGGCTGATCGCTAGTCCCATTCCCAGACCGTTGGGCTTGGTGCTGAAGAACGGATTGAATAACTGATCGGCGGATTCCGGCGCGATTCCCGGTCCCGAATCGTGCACCTCTACCCGAATGTATTCGTTGTCGTGTGTTCCGCAAATTTCCAGGTTTCGTGATGAACCGGGAACGTCGCTCATGGCTTCAATCGCATTGATAATCAGATTCATCAGCACTTGCTGCAATTGGACTCGGTCGCCGCGAATCGGCGGAAGGTCGTCCAAACTGATTTTAACCTGCAGGCTATTGCCGCGGATCTCCTTGTCGAGCAGATTCAGTACGCTGCGCGCCACCTCATTGATCGAGAGCCGTTCCGGCCGGGGCTGTTCCTTCTGCACCAGCGCACGCGTTCGGCCAATGATTTCTCCTGCGCGAGTTGCGTCGCGAACAATATGATCCAGCGCATCCTGTACTTCGTCCAAACGCGGCGGTTGCTGGGCAAGCCAGCGCCTGGCGGCATTGCCATTGGTGACCACCGCGGTGATGGGCTGATTGACCTCATGGGCGATCGACGCCACCAGTTCTCCCATGGTGGTGACCCGGGACAGATGGATCAATTCTGCGTGAGCCCGCTGCAGCGCCTCTGCCGCTTTGCGGGTTTCGGTGATGTCTCTGAAAATGTAGTAATACGAAATACGTTCGCCGACCATCGAAACCGGAATCGCGATTTCCGAAACATGCACCATCGTCCCATCCCTGCGTGAGCGAACGGTTTCGAGATGGACAGACTCTCCCTGGGACAGTTTTTGGCGAGAGGCGAGGGCCTCTTCCCGAAGAAATGGAGGAACAATGAAAAGGAGACTCTTCCCATCGACGATTTCATTGGAGGTGTAGCCGAAGATTCGAACAAAGGCTTCATTGACTCGCTGTACGCGATCCTGGGGGTCCACGAGCATGATCGCCTCCGGCCCATGTTCAAACAGATTCTCGAAGTGAACTCGCTGCTTTTCTTCAGCCGCTTTACGTGTGGATGCCAGCCACCCCGCACAGCCGAAGCTCAGGAGGAACGCAAGGAAGTACGGCAGATCTTCCACCTTCACCGTGAACGCGTGATACGGAGGAATGAAGTAATAGTCGACGGCAACTGAAGACAGGACCACCGCGCACAGGCCGGGCCCCATACGTCCGAACCAGCCGACAAGCATCACGGCGGCCAGAAAGAAAATAATGAAGGCATCCGAAACATATGGATGAAGGAGCAACGACAGACCCAGCGCGGCCGCAACAATGCACACCGCGATGCTATAACGGAAGACCGCCGATTCGAACGCGGACTTTTCAGATTTGTCTGCGGAAGCCATACCTTTGAAATAGTATCTTGCTAAACAAATCGATGACAGTGCGTCAAAGCACGCAATTGTTCTTCCCGGCGAAGAGTGCATATGAAAAGAGCGGCAATTCTTTTTGTCCTGACGGTCTTTGCAACTGAAATTGTCGTTGCTCAACAGCAACCTGCGAACCCCATATCGGCAACATCGTCCCAAACCGATCCAAACCTGACGCAGGTACAGTTGATGTTGCAGTCAGACGCCGCGAAAGACCAGGCCTGGGGGGCGTGGTGGACTTCACAGTTGCGATTGACTTCCCTCCTCCCGCAGATCGAAAAAAACCTCGAATCCCATTTGCCGGGACGTGACGAAGGCGATCAGGCGGTAATCGATACTTCGTTGGATGCATTGATTCAGCTCCAGAGTGCCACGGTTCCGCTCGACGTTATCGAATCCGTGTATCGACGCGGTAGAACTCCGCAGGCGATGATCCTCCTTGCCCAATCCCGGCCTGGACCTCCGCTGGATGAGTTTCTCTTGAAGCTGATGGATGAGGAAGCGGGACAAGGCGTCGGACGAGAGTGGTATGCGGCAGCGGATCTGATGCTGATGCAAAAACGACCGGGCCTGGTGGCGTCGCTGCTGAGAGGCCTTCATATTCAGGCCTACATCGTGGTTTGCGATGCAGGCAAGCCATGCAGACATCAAGGTGTGGGCAGTGGCGGCATTGGAGACGGACCAGGATTTGGTGGCCGCAATTCGATTTATCCTCCATGGCCGTATTACTCGTTATCCACCGTTAATGCGGGTCTAATGTCGCGAACGCCGGTTCTCTTTCAGGGGCCCGTTTCGTTGACATACAACAGGGGAGTGGCGAGCACGTTTCCGTCTTTAGTCTATGATCGGTTCCGCGAACAGCGGTATCCGCCGAACCCAACGACAATGGACCGGCTGCGATACATTAGTGCTGCGGCACCCACTGTACAGGTAAGCATTCATGGTGATGAAGACTCTCCGGTGTCCTGGAAGGACATTGAAACCTACCGGGCAGAATCCCAACGAATTCAGGATGATCTCCGCAATCGCTATACGAAGCTGATTGAACAATTGCGTGATGCGGGACTGTTGTCGCTCTCCGAATTCGACTCCGTCACCGCACCGCCATTGAATTTCATTACTGTGGATCAACGAAGTGCCCAAACACCGCCGTTGCAATAGCCGTCGGCGGTGAAGATGATACGAATGCGTGTTCAACAAAACCTGACATCTTGTCGTAATGCCCCCGTCCTGACAAATCGGTTGTGACAGTTGGGCCAGCTGTCAGTCGCGGGCCCGCCAGGGAACGTTCGCCAGGGCGCTATCCATTGGATTTAGGGGAGGGACTTCTGGATGGTCAATTGCTCCATAAGCATTGTCAGGAGGTCGAGATGACACCCATGAAACGACTGTGGAGAGTGATCGGTGCCGCGTCTCTGATTCTTTGCATCGCTGCCACCAGTCCGGCCCAGGCGCAGGAAAAGCTCCATCCATTAACCATGAATTCCAAAGCAGACGGCCAGCAGGATGATCCGAGGGTTTTCGGACAGCCTCTCAGCTATTGGATAGATATCATTCGAGATCGTGAGATCGACAATGTGGATCGTGCATTTGATGCAATAGTTGCATTGGGGCCTGCCGCGGGTAAGGCTGTTCCGGAACTAACAAAAATCCTCGCTTCTCCCTTCGTACCTGTTCGCTTAGGTCGGGACTCTCGTAAGGACATCCTTGATAAGCTCGTTGAAATCCATCTTCGTGCTGGGGCTGTCGATGGTCTTGGAGCCATCGGACATGCCGCAGCTCCCGCGGCCGAAGTGCTGATCCAGTGGGGACTGACCTTACGCGTTCTTCCGCCGGACGTCCCGATCGAAGAGCAGCCGTTCTACGTTGAACTGGTTGGTGTTGATGTTTTGGAGCGGATGCGAGTGGCGGGAACTGTCGCCAGGCTTGGTTCTGGCGCCGCTCCCGCAGTTCAGAGGTTGATTGAATCCAGAGACAATGAAAGGCAAAAACTGGCAGTTGCCATTCTCAGTGATTCTGCAGTTGCTATCGCCACGGAACTCATGGGATCTCCGATCTGTGAAGACCGGATTCTCGGAGTGTCTCTTCTGAGTAATATGTGGCCGGTTGTCGCCACGGAGAATCTGACGGCACTGCAAAGCCTGACGCTGTGTGATCCGGCAAACCCGGACCGAAGCCTTTCGGAGAATTTGTCCGGGACTTCGAATTCCAGCAAGGTTACAGGAAGCAAAAATCGAATACATTAGAACTTCATGAGGTTGCTTCTC
>JBGPBY010000297.1:0-8940 GCA_041481485.1 Terriglobia bacterium | reverse complement strand
GTAAGGGCGTCTCACGTACCCGAGTGTAATCAGATCGGTTGTAATTCGCTTTACGGTGTCGACCGTAATTGCAAATCCGATCCCCACGCTTCCGCCGCCGCTTGAAAGTATCTGGGAATTGATGCCGATCACTTCCCCGGCGGAGTTCAGCAGCGGGCCGCCGGAATTGCCCGGATTGATCGCGGCATCGGTCTGGATGACGCCTTCAATAATCCTCTTGTTTTGCGTTTCAAACGACCGGCCAAGGGCGCTGATAATACCGGTAGTCAGCGTGTGATCCATGCGGTACGGGTTGCCGATGGCCAGGACCTTTTGCCCGACCTGAAGGCCTTTAGTTGTCCCCAAAGGAATTGGAAACAGTTTTTCCTTTGGAACATCAATCTGAATCACAGCGAGATCGTTGTTGGGATCGTCGCCGACGACGCGGGCGTTGTGAACACTCTTGTCGGCCAAAGTGACTTCGAGACTGCTCGCATCTTCGATCACGTGATGATTGGTAACAATGTGCCCGGCATAGTCAATAATGACCCCGGATCCCGTACCCGACTGAGGAACAGCCTGATTGAAGAACGTGTAGGCTATCGTTTTTGAAGTAATGTTTACAACGCCGGAACTTGTCTTCTGATAGACCTCGATATTGTTCTGTTCATCTTCGCTGATCGGGACTTTGTAGGCGGCCGGCTGCGCAACAGGCTCTGTGGTACTTGTCGACGAAGACGCCCAGCTGATGATTGGCGCGTGTCGAATCTCTCCCAGCGGCTTCCATGCCAGCAGGACATAGATGACCGCCGCGGTTGTCAGTGAACTGAGAATGGCAACTTTGATGAGGCTTTTCATACGGGTTCCCCAAAAAAGAATATCACTCACGGAGCCAGAAAAAACAGAGCGGGATGAGCAGTGTCATGAGTGCTGCAAGATAGCTCACCTCGGCGAAACCACGGGTATCAAAGATGTATGCCGAAACAGCGGCGGAAACTGCGATTCCCAGTTGAGACGACGCGTTTCGCAGTGCGGTATATTCGCCCCGAATCTCAGCCCCCACAATTTCAGTGGAAATCGCATGCAGCGGCGCCTGCCGGGCCGATGCGCAGATGCTTAATAAGGCCATGCCGCCCCACAGGCCCCATCCCCATTCCAGACGCGCCACAACAAGAAACACGGCGGCCAGAATGATATTGGAGCCGATGATGACCTTCACCTTACCGGCATGGTCCGACAACCAGCCCGACAGCGGAGACGCGGCGACAGCTGCGATTCCGGAGAGCACGATCAACATTCCGATTTTCTCGATCGTGACTGCCTTTCCAATCTGCAGCCATGACGCCACGTAAGTGATGAATCCTACCAGTCCCCCGGAGGTAAGAAATGCGGCGGCCATTCCAGCCAGCCGGTCTTTTCTGGAAAAATGAGTCGCAAGATGTTTAATGGAGAAGCTACGAGAGGATCTTCTGCCATCCTTCGGCAGACCGGATAACACTACAAATAAAATCACGAATCCCAGAATCGAGAATCCCGCAAAAATGGAACGCCAGCCCCAGTATTTCACTGCAACGCTGCCGGGGCCGACTCCCGCGACAAACGCGAGAAAATAGGCCATGGATATAACACCCATCGCGCGTCCACGGTGTTCGTATGCATAATGGTCGCCCGCAAACGATAGTGCACAAGTCGAGAGTGTTCCCGCGGCGAAGCCGGTAAGCATCCGTACAATGACTAGCGCGTTAAGGCTGGAAACGTGGTATGTAGAAAATGACGTTGCAGTGAAGAGAACAAGGCCTCCGAGTAAAACTCTCTTTCGGCCGATGCGATCGGAAAATGGACCGGCAAAAAGTGCAAAGGCCGCGGCAGCGAGCGAATAACTCGATACAATGATTCCTGCATGGCCAGGAGTGGTTCTGAACTCGTGAGCGATCGATGGCAGCAGAAGCTGAACAAGCTGGGTGTCTGTTACGCCAAGGAAAAGAACGCCGAAGAGTATAAGCGCCACCTTCCACTGGAACTCTTCGCTGCCGGTCACGCGCGGATTTTAGCACAGACTCATTTTCGGCCCTGGGGGGGTGGATGAAACGGGGATTTGATGAAGTGGAAGACAATCAGCGAATTCAGACCATTCCCGAAGAACTGGCGATTCTGCCGGTACGGGATGCGGTTGTTTTCCCCAATGCCGTCATCCCACTGACTGTCGGCCGGGAGAGTTCCGTCAAACTGATCAATGATGTTCAGCAGCGCGACGGAATGCTTGTTGTTCTGACTCAACGGGACAAACGCGTCGACAGCCCCTCGCAGGCTGATTTGTACGACATCGGAACAGTCAGCATGGTTCATCGGGCCATGAAGACTCCCGAAGGAAATCTCTTCGTCATCATCATGGGCGTTTCGCGTGTCCGCGTCGAAGAGTTCCTGCAGTACGAGCCTTACCTTCGCGCCAGAATCCGTCCGGTTCCCGACGAACAGGACACGGACGAAACTGCAGTCGATTTTCAGGCGCTGCGCCGGTCGGTTTTAAGCCAGTTCGAACGGATTATCAAGCTGTCGCCGCAGTTGCCCGATGACCTGCAAACGATCGTCATCAATATTGAAGAGCCGGGACGAATGGCCGACTACGTTGCCACCAATCTGCCAAACCTCTCGATTGTTTCCAAGCAACTGGTTCTCGAACAAATCTCGGTCAAGAAGCGCCTCGAGTTTCTCAATACCGAACTGGCCAAGGAACTCGAAGTTCTGGAATTGCGCAGCAAGATTCAGAATCAGGTTCAGGAAGAAGTCGGCAAAAATCAGCGCGAATACTTTTTGCGGGAACAGCTCCGGGCCATTCAGCGGGAGCTGGGGGAAAGCGACGACTCGCAGCGCGATACCGAGGAGTTGCGGAAACAGATTGAAGCATCGGGTATGCCGGAAGAGGCGCGCAAGGAAGCCGACAGGGAACTGGGCCGGCTGACGCGCATGAATCCTGCCGCGGCAGAATACACGGTGAGCCGGACCTATCTGGACTGGCTGGTGAGCCTCCCCTGGAATGTGCTGACGACCGATAGAATCGACATCGTCCGCGCCAAAGAAATTCTGCACCGCGATCATTACGATCTGGAAAAAATCAAGGAGCGCATTCTCGAGTTTCTTGCCGTGCTCGAACTGAAGCCCACGGGCAAGGCTCCCATTCTCTGTTTTGTCGGTCCGCCGGGCGTCGGCAAGACGTCTCTTGGAAAGTCGATTGCGGAAGCAATGGGCCGCAAATTCGTGCGCGTGTCGCTGGGTGGCATGCGCGACGAAGCCGAAATTCGCGGGCATCGACGGACCTACATCGGCGCGCTTCCCGGTCAGATGATTCAAAATATCCGCCGCGCGGGATCACGTGATCCGGTCTTCATGCTGGATGAAATCGACAAGCTTGGCGCGGATTTTCGCGGCGATCCGGCGTCTGCTTTGCTCGAGGTGCTCGACCCGGAGCAGAACAACACCTTCCGCGATCACTACCTTGATGTGGCGTTCGATTTGTCTCGCGTATTTTTCATTACGACCGCGAATGTTCTCGATACGATCCCGCCGGCCCTGCGGGACCGCATGGAGATCATCGAACTGCCCGGCTATACCGAAGAAGAGAAGATACAGATCGCGAAGCAATACCTCGTTCCCCGGGGAATCGATAACAACGGCCTGAAGCCCGAACAAATTGAATTCGAGGACGACGCGTTGCGCATGATTGTCCGGCACTACACCCGGGAAACCGGAGTGCGCAATCTGGAGCGTGAAATTTCCCGTATCTGCCGCAAACGGGCCCGTCGATTTCTCGAAGGCAATACGGACAAACTCGTCGTTAATGGCGATGTGGTCGTTGAATTTTTAGGTATCCCTAAGTTTCGTCTCGAAGAAGAAGTCGAAGAGCGCGTGCGGCGTGCCGGCGTTGTGATTGGACTCGCCTGGACTCCGGTTGGAGGCGATATTCTGTTTGTCGAGGCCAATATTGCCAAAGGTGGACGGCATCTCACGGTGACGGGGCAGATCGGCGACGTCATGCAGGAGTCGACAAAGGCGGCGCTCACGTGGGTGCGTTCCTCGGCACTGTTGTTAGGCGTCGACTCCGACTTCTACAAAGATACCGATGTCCATATTCACGTGCCAGCCGGCTCCATTCCCAAAGACGGGCCGTCTGCGGGTGTTACAATGGTGACTGCTTTGGTATCGGCGCTAACGAATACGCCCATCAAAACTCACCTCGCAATGACCGGAGAAATTACGCTCAGCGGTCACGTGCTTCCAGTGGGAGGAATCAAGGAAAAGGTGCTTGCCGCCAGGCGTGCCGGCATTCGCGAGTTGATCCTGCCGCTGCAAAACGAGAAAAACGTGAAGGAAGATATTCAAGCTGAATTGTTAAAGGACCTGAAGATTCACTACGTGCGCACCATGGAAGAAGTGCTCGCTCTGGCATTTACCACATCGGTGTTGAGGCCCGTCCCGCAGGCCACGTAACGCAACCATGTTCATTTTCCGAATTTATTCACGATGAAACACCGTGCTTGGTTTGAGTGTTTTTCGGGATGCTCCGTCCAGTATCCCCTTGACCAAGTTGTCTACCGTTGCGGCACATGCGGCGGCCTACTGGAAGTGCGCCACGATGTGGACGCGTTGAAGGAAACGTCTCCGGAAGACTGGCGATCGAGGCTGGACTCCCGTCTGGGACGTCAGAGCGGCGTGTGGTCCAAGAAGGAAATGGTGCTTCCCGAGTTGCGAGACGAGAACATTGTGTCTCTCGGAGAAGGCAATTCCCCCCTCATCCATTCTGCCGCCTTTGCGCGGCTGCTCGGAATGGAATCGGTGTATATCAAGCAGTGTGGAACTTCCCACACCGGATCGTTCAAGGATCTGGGAATGACGGTTCTGGTATCCATGGTGAACCAGATCCGTTCGAAGGTTCGCGCGGTTGCCTGCGCCTCAACCGGGGATACGTCCGCGGCGTTGTCATCCTATTGCGCAGCAGCCGGAATTCCCTCCATTGTGATTCTTCCGAAAGACAAAGTTTCCATTGCCCAGCTGATTCAGCCTTTGGCCAACGGCGCAATTACGATTTCTGTCGATTCCGACTTCGACGGCTGTATGAAAATCGTTCAGGAGATCACCCGGGACGGTTCCATTTATCTTGCCAACTCCATGAACTCTCTTCGCGTCGAAGGACAGAAGACCATCAGTATCGAAATTGCCCAGCAGCTGGGATGGCAGCTGCCGGATTTTGTCGTTATTCCCGGAGGGAACCTTGGTAACATCTCGGCGATTGCCAATGGATTTTTGTTGATGCAGCAGCTTGGCCTTGCCAGCCGAGTGCCGCGGTTGGTCTGCGCTCAAGCTCATCAGGCGAATCCTCTATACCGATCATATCTTAATGATTTCAAGAACTTCGAGCCGATAACTGCAGGATCGACTTTAGCTACGGCGATTCAAATTGGGAACCCGGTCAGTATATGGAAGGCCATCAAGGCGCTGAAGGCGACGGACGGGATCGTGGATGAGGCAACGGAGTCCGAACTGGCGAATGCGTCGGCCCAGGTGGACCGCTTTGGCTTCTTTAATGATCCGCAAACCGGCGTTGCCCTGGCAGTGTTGATGAAGCTGGTCCGCTCGGGAAAAATCCCCAGAGGGTCCCGTGTGGTGGTGATCAGCACCGCACATGGTTTGAAGTTCGTTGACTTCAAACTGCGCTACCACCAGGGACAAATTTCGGGCGGCGACGTTTCTTTTCAAAACCTTCCGGTTGAAGTTCCGTCGAATATCGACGCCGTACGTTCGGTAATAGATGGTAGGCTTTCCGGCGTAGTAACGCATTAACCCAGGCTTTGCGTATTCATAGTTATTCTGGTCTGTTCAGCCAGAAGTTTCGAGGATTGGCGAGTGGTCAGTTTGGACTCATCGTGCGAGTAGTCCGCACGCTGCTAATTATATTGGTGTTTGCGCAGGCGGCGCGAGCCCAGTCGACGCTGAACTTCGTCCATGGTTTCGAAGACAAAAGTCCGATAGCCATCGTCAATACCACTTCGAACTTTGCTGACGTTCAATTCACGTTTTATCAACCGGATGGCAGCATGCCGGGTACCACCGCTCTGCTGAATCCGGTTTCGTATCGTATCTCTCCCAAGGGCCGACTTTCCATGCCGGCGGCCGAGATATTCGGCGGAAAACTACAAACCGGCTGGATTCAGGCGACGAGTTTCGTTTCGGGATTGGCCGGACAGGCTGCGGACACGTTCAGCGAGCAAGTCATCCCGCTTCTGATTCAGGGGACAAAGATTCAAATCACAAACCCGGGCGAGATCCCGTCCGACGGGTTTTTGACCTTTTATGACATTGCGGGGCGCGAAATCCGCGTGCTCAGCGGCAACAGGTTCGTCATGAATGCTCATGAGCAAATCGAAATGCTGTCCCCGCTTCAGGCCACTTCCGTTCGGGTTTCGTCGGAGTTTCCGGTATCCGCCGGATCATTCTTAAGCATCGACGGCAAGCCATGGTACGTACAGGGCCAGTCGACTAACAACTTATCGATTACTCGAACCGTGGCTATTTCACAGTCGAAAGGGTCCCGAACGTTATTTCTCAGTAATCCTGCCACCAATCCCGTTACGATTTTAGTGAGTCTGGTCGGCAATTCGAGCGCGCTAGTCGCACCGAAGACTTTTGAAATTCCCGGAAATGGATCCATAAGGATTTGGCTTGCTCCCAATACTACGGGATTCATTCGAGTGGATTCCACCGTGCCTGTTGCGCTGTCGGGGGTGCTTGAGCTGAATACCGGAAGTAGTATCTCGGCGGTCCCATTGCAGGCCGCAAGCATGGATCAAATGGTCTTCAGCCAAACTTCGACATCCGCCAGGTTGTCGCTGTTGAATCCTGTTGCGCAAGTGGCCAAGGCTGAAATTACATTGAGCAATGCCAATGGACAGACCATTCGGCAGAAAGTTCAGGACGTTACTGGAAGCCAAACAATTTCGCTTCGGGACCTTCTGGCATCCGGCGAAAACGCAGAAGGGAATTTTATTACGGTCCGTGTTGACGGAGGCCGGCTCTATGCATCCGAAGCCCTCGACAATTCGGGGCTGAGCTACCGGACTCCACAGAGCATTCCAAATGCATTTGTGCCGAATTCCGCCGTCAATATTCCAACATGGCTTGAGGCACTCCGACGATCCACACCGGGAGACATTCATGCAGGAGATCAAGTTGAGGCCCGAGTAAGAAACGTTGGCGAGGATGTCGCGGTGTTTTGCCTGGGACGGCAGATCGACACACTGGAAATCCGGAGCGACGCGCCCGGAACGGCAGTGCTGCGTTTTGTCATGCCTCAGATTGAACCCGGATTTGTAAACTGCCGGATTCGGAGCGGGGGGGTGGAATCGCAGTCGGCTCGAGTACGGGTGATGGATGCTGCAGGAACACTGACCGCAACATTGCCCGGCGAGGCGTTTTATCAGAAGCCCGAAGTGACGGATGCGGGACTCGAACTGGATCGCACCACGTTGAGACCGATACGCAACGTAAGGATCGAAGTTCTCGACACCGTCAGCGGAAAACTGCTTTCCGTGTCCGAGTCCGATGACAATGGCAGGTTTTTGGTTGCCGTGCCGCCCGATGCGACTAATCTCTCCATTCAGGCCGTCAGCCGGCTGCGTTCCCTGGATCTGAAAGTTGAAGACAATACCAACGCCAATCAGCTTTACGTCATTTCGTTGGCTCATGTCGACATGCGCGAGGCAACAGAGCCGGTCTCCATCGTGGATCGAACACGAACTTCCGGGGCCTTCAATATTCTTGAGCAGATTCAACGAGCCAATGAGTTTGTACATCAGGCGGTTCCGCAATTCGCGGCATTTCCATTTACCATTTTCTGGAGCGAGAAAAATCAGAAGATTGCCGGAAACGTGAAAGACGGTTTCGTGGGCACCACGGCTTTCAGTCTTGCCTCCGGTACGGCTTACGTGCTCGGTGACCGCAACACGGACTCGGATGAATTCGATGATTCCGTACTGCTCCATGAGTATGGCCACATGCTGGCTGCGAAGTTTTCCCGGGATGACTCTCCTGGCGGGATCCATCATCTGGGAGACAAGCTGGATCCCCGAGTGGCATGGTCCGAAGGCTGGGCGAATTTCTTTTCCGGCGCGGTGCGGAACGATTCGATATATCGCGATTCGCAAGGTCCAGGCGGATCTACCGTTCTTCGCTTCGATTTGGAAGAGAACTATCCGGCCGGAAGCTCGATCGGCTCTGGAAGCGAGACGTCGGTTCAGGCGCTGCTGTGGGATTTTCTCGATGAGAAAAACGAACCGGGCGATTATACGCAATTCGATTTCTCCGCGATCTGGCGCGCGTTCTCGGAACTGAGCGTGAACCGCTGGGTCTACCTGCCCTACTTTCTCGATCACCTCGAAGAGGATAATCCGATGGCCGGCGATCCGATTCAGCGTATGGCTCAGGCGCAGGGGATCGAATACCAGCCGGATGCCATTCCCAGCGATGCCAATCCATTTCCGAGCTACATTGCCATCGGCTCTTCCCAGATAGGTGAGTCGGAAGTTGATTCGCTGACAACCAAACGTACCAACCTTGCACGGTCTTCGCATTTCTACGCCTTTACGACATCGGGTGGGCCGGTCTCGATTCAACTCAACGTGTCGCCGGGATCGGGCAATCCCAATGCGAACGATCTCGATCTCTATCTATTCGATTCGAACGGGAAGCTCATTTCGAAGTCGTACTCAGGAAATTCCGGTCAATCGGAATCCATTTCAGGATTGCAGCTTCCCGCCGGTGCGTATGTCATCGAAGTCCGCAGTTACTTCACCAATAGGGGGGGCGTCACCGTTTACAATTCCGGAAAATACACCTTGTCTCTGAACCGGCAGTAACCGGCATCGGGTCGCAGGGCCAACCGCGCTCTCAACCGCGTTAGCGGCGGCAGGT
>JBGPBY010000296.1:0-8941 GCA_041481485.1 Terriglobia bacterium | reverse complement strand
TCTCCCAACGGGAGAGGGGGCCGCGCAGCGGCCGGTGAGGGGTACCGCAAGTAACAATATTTACTTGAGGTACCCCTCACCCGGCCTTCGGCCGCCCTCTCCCGTTGGGAGAGGGATTTCTTGATCGACTGTCCCTACACCAGGGAACCCGCAGACCGCCCCTACAGTGGGACCGGGGTTGTCCCAGAATTAACGCATCATTTTTATCTATGGCAAATCAGGCAGCAGCACAGTCTCTGGAACTCTTTACTCCCGAAGTCATTGCGTCGGAAACTCCAGCCGGAAGCATTGCGGTTGAATTCGTCCGCTGGTGCTGCAGTCAGGGCGACGATTTCAGAAACAGCCCCGATGCGACGAACCTTCAGTTCTGGTTGCGCAAAACCGATACAAGTTTGTCCAAAGTGAACGAAGGGGCTGTTCTTGCGGAGTCGCGTCATTTGCTCATGAAACGAATCGAACAGCATGTTCGGAAATCTTCTACCGCGTTGGCTGAATCCTGATGGTTTGAGCTGAGCTTGCCGTGGACCACCTCCAGGTTGAGATCGACGAACTTCGCTCCCGGATCCGAGATCACGAGCATCGATACTACGTCCTCTCCGATCCTGTCATATCCGACCACGAATTTGATCAGCTGATGCGCCGGCTCCAGGAACTGGAGCGTGACCATCCGGAAATGATCACGCCGGATTCTCCCACCCAGCGTGTCGGAGGAATGGCGGCGTCTGATTTCCCAACGCATCAGTTTTCCCGTCCGATGATCAGTCTCGAGAACGCCTATTCCACCGAGGAACTCATGGAATGGCATTCGCGCGTCATTCAGCTTGCGAAGGGAAATTCGGTGGAATACGTCGCCGAATTGAAAATTGACGGCCTGAGCATCGCGCTGATTTACGAAAGCGGGCGTCTTTCAAAAGCAGTGACCCGGGGCGACGGAAGGACTGGCGAAGTCGTTACTGGAAACGCAAAAACAATCCGTTCCATTCCGCTTCGGCTGGCGCAGGAGAAGTCCATCGAAATCCGTGGTGAAGTATTTTTGAGTCTGCAGGCTTTTCGGAAAATCAACGAAAACCGGGACCAGGAAGGCGAACCGCCTTTCGCCAATCCGAGAAACGCGGCTGCCGGCTCGCTTCGCATGCTGGACCCCACGATTGTCGCGCGGCGCTCCCTGGATTTTTTCGGATATTCACCGATCCCTTCGGAAGCCACACAATTGGAGAATCTCAGGCGAATTTCGCAACTCGGGTTGAGGGTGAACACCAATCACAAACTTTGCCGTTCCATTGAAGAGGTTGCGCAGTTTTGTACCGAAGCCGAAGCGGGCCGGGATCAGCTCGATTACGAAATCGATGGAGTCGTAGTGAAGGTCAATTCTGTCGAATTGCAGGAGATGCTCGGCTCAACGTCCAAGTTTCCGCGCTGGGCGATTGCGGTGAAGTTCAAAGCGAGACAGGCAACGACGAAACTGGAAGATATTCGCGTTCAGGTCGGACGTACTGGAGCGCTCACCCCGGTCGCCGTACTCGAGCCGGTCCAACTGGGGGGCACGACGATTCGCCACGCCACGTTGCACAACGAAGACGAAATCGAACGTCTGGGCGTGTTCATCAACGACCGCGTGCTGCTCGAGCGCGGTGGAGACGTGATTCCGAAAATTGTGAAAGTGGCGGAACAGGCGCCCGATCGCCGCAAATTTGAAATGCCGGACCGATGTCCAGTCTGTGGCGGCGAAGTCTATCGTGCCGAGGATGATGCCGTGCGCCGCTGCATGTCGCAAACCTGCCCGGCGAAGTTGAGAGAATCCCTGCTTCACTGGGCCAGCCGGAAGGCAATGAAGATTGACGGGCTTGGCGAAAAACTTGTCGACCAGTTGATCGCCAAAGACAGAGTTCACGATGTTTCCGATCTGTATCGTCTAACTGTCGAGGATCTGGAATCCCTGGAACGTATGGGGACAAAGTCGGCCAGGAACCTGGTCGATGAACTCGAACAGAGCCGGGGCTTCGACTTTGGCCGTTTGTTATTCGGTTTGGGGATACGCCACGTGGGCGAACGCACGGCGCAGCTGCTCGCGGAATACTTTGGATCCATGGAGAAACTTGCGGACGCAATACCAGAAGAACTGGAGCAGGTGAGCGAGGTCGGTCCGATTCTCGCTAAGTCCATCCATCACTTTTTTCATGACGAAAAGAATCGCGCCCTGCTTGTCCGCCTGAAAGATCTCGGGCTGAAAATGGAATCCGCTGTACAAGTGGAGCGCCCGCGTCAGACGCTGGCGGGGAAAACCTTTGTGGTGACGGGGACCCTGGAAGGGATGACGCGGGAAGAAGCCGAGGGCCTGATTGAAAAATTCGGAGGCCGCGTGACAAAATCGGTGAGCAAGAAAACAAGCTTCGTTCTGGCCGGGCGCGATCCCGGGTCAAAACTGGACAAGGCCCGCGAGCTGGGCGTGGAAGTTATCGACGAACAGACACTGCGCGGAATGTTATGATTAAAAGCTTATGAAATCATTCCGATTTTTACTATTAATGGCTGCACTTCCGGCGCTCCTGGCGGCCCGGCCTGCCTTACTGCCGTCGCAGGATGGCCAGATTGTCGTTAACGTCGAACGCGTGAACATTCTCTTTTCAGTGAAAGACAACAAGGGGAAGCTCATTACGAACCTGACAAAGAGTGACTTTAAACTCACCGAAGACGGCAAGCCGCAGACCATTGAGCGCGTCAACCTTGATACAGACCTGCCGCTTCACATCGCATTGCTGATGGACCGGAGCAATACGGTGTTGGACCAGCTGAAACTGGAGAAGGAATCTGCCATCGAATTTCTCAACAAGACATTGAAGCGCGGCAAAGACAAAGCCATGCTCATTGGTTTTGATACGGTTGTGGACTTGCTGCAGGATTTCACGGACAACGTCGACAAGCTTTCGAGCCAGATCCTGCAGATTCGCGCCGGTGGAAGCACCGCGGCCTTCGAAGCTTTGTATATCGCGTCGAATAACTTTCTTGCGAAACAACCTTCCCGCAGAATGATCGTGCTCATCAGTGACGGTCAGGACAACAGCAGCACGAAAACACTGGATGAAGCATTATCGGTTGCCCAGCGCAACGAAATCGTGGTCTATGCGATTAATCCCAATATTCCAGGAAGCACATCGGGCTCGGATCCTAAAGAACGCGACAAGGGTGACAAGGCTCTGAAGCAGCTTGCCGACAGCACCGGCGGTCACGCGTATTTCCCCAAAAAGCTGGATGATCTTGAAACCGGATTTCAGAGCATCGGAGAGGAAATGCGGTCGCAGTATTCGATGATCTATTCGCCGACCAACAAGGAGCGTGACGGTACGTTCCGCCGTTACAAGATCGAGCCCATCAACAAGAGCTACAAGGTGTCGCAGCCAACAGGCTATTGGGCAGCCCGCTAAGCGAACCACGCAACTGTAGGCGCGGTCTATGACCGCGCACAATTTCTAAATTGGGGGATTGTGGGCGGTCGATGACCGCGCACAATCGCTTGCCTGCAAATATTGCGCGGTCATAGACCGCGCCTACAGTTGCATGATTCGCGGTCTACCCAACCTTCAGCTTTCTGGCGATGATTCCGGCCTCGTTGAAGAGCCGGAATGCGCTGTCGTTGAGCGGATACTCCGCGTTAAAGATCACTTCGCGGATGCCGGAATTGATGATCATCTTCGAGCACATCAGGCATGGCGCGAATGTGGAGTAAATTACCGAATCCTTCACTGAAACTCCGTGATAGGAGGCCTGAACGATCGCGTTCTCCTCACCATGCGAGCACAGACATTCATCCAGTGCGGTGCCGGACATTGCCATATTGTTGCAGCGTGGGCAGCCGCCTTCGTTGCAGTTGCGGGTGCCGCGCGGGGTGCCGTTATAGCCGGTTGAAATCACCCGCTTATCGCGAACGATAATGGCGGCGACCTTTCTCTTGATGCAGTTGGACCGCGTCGACACCACCTTGGCGATGTTCATGAAATAGTGATCCCAGTCCGGGCGCTGCACTTCCCGAAGAAGCTGGCTGACGATGGCGTCAATCTTGGGATGGAGTTCTTCGAGCGTGCCGTCGTTCACCAGAGTGACATCCGCAAGCTGTTCCACTTCGATCATGTTCTGAGACGTGATGCCGCCGGCAGCTTCGCGATTCTCGAGCGCAACGAATTCGTCGAACGTCACGGGATCGTTTTCCCTGGATCGTTTTAATGTTCTCTGAAAGCGAAGCTCAATCGGCGCATCCACACGGATCAGCCGGAAGTGTTTGGCATTCCGAAAAGCCACTACTTCCGCAGGATTGCGTATGGAATCGAGGACATAGTGTTTATCGTCGTCCAGCCGCTGAATGATGCGTTCTGCGAGAACCGACGGTCCGAAGCGATGCCGCAGTTCATTGCCGACCTGAATCAGCACTTCGCGGGAGATGGCCTGCCCCCGTGCCCGCACCTCGTCGCGTATCGCGTCGGACAGTGAATGAAAGTAGAAACTTTTTTTCTGAAGATAGTTTGCGACTTCGCCTTTGCCTGCCGCATTCCGTCCGGTTAGTCCTATGAGCATCGCAGGAGCTTACGATACTATGATTTTCTTTTCACTGGAAAGGTAGCGCATGCTCGAAAAGTCAAAAATAGCGGTGATTGGGGCCGGAAAACTGGGTGAAGCTCTGATTGCCGGCATGATCGACGCGGGAGTCGTCAAGAAGCAACAATTTATTGCGACGGTGGCCCATCGCGATCGGCTGAATCTCCTGCAGAAAAAACTCGGCATTGAGATGACTCTTTCCAACGGCGAAGCCGTTCGGAAAGCGCAAATCGTTCTGCTTTGCGTCAAGCCGCAGGTTGTTGAGGACGTGCTGAAACAGGTCGCCGCCGATCTGACTCCGCAGCATCTGCTGATCTCGGTTGCCGCGAGTGTGACGACGCGCTTCATGGAAGGGATTCTGGCCAAGCCCGTACCGGTCATCCGCACAATGCCGAATACACCGTGCCTGATCAAAAAAGGAATGTCGGCAATCGCTCCTGGCAAGCATGCCAACGCTCATCATGTCCAGCAGGCGCGTAAAATTTTCGACGCCATTGGCCGCTCTATCATTGTTGATGAGAAGCATATGGATGCCGTCACCGGTTTAAGCGCCAGCGGCCCCGCGTTTGTGTACATCATTATTGAGTCATTCATCGAGGCTGGTGTGAAAGTAGGCCTGCCTCGTGATGTCGCCACTTTGCTGGCTGCACAAATGGTTCACGGCTCGGCGAGCATGGTTCTGGAAACCGGAGAACACCCGGCGAAGCTGAAGGATGTCGTGACGACACCTGCGGGCTGCACCATCGATGGGATTCTCGAACTCGAAGACGGGGGCCTTCGCACCACACTGATCAAGGCGGTCGTCAAAGCCACCGTGCGGGCGCGCGAACTGGTTAATGGATGATGCATGTCGTGATGGTCGCCGCGGAAGCGGCGCCGTACGTCAAAGTGGGGGGACTCGCGGACGTGCTGGGAGCGCTGCCTCAGCAACTCGACAGGCTGGGCGCTTCAGTCGACGTCATCATTCCACGGTATCGCATCATTAATTTGCGTCAATTCAGTTTTGCGCGATTGCCTTTGCCGGAAGGCCTGAACTTCGACGTCCAGATTTCAATCATCCCGGGAACGCAGGTCCGGGTTTTTCTGCTTGGCAACGATCGCTTTTTCGATCGCGATGGTGTCTATGTCGATTCCACAACCGGAATGGATTACGACGATCAGGCGGATCGCTGGATCTATTTCCAGAGAACTGCGCTCGAATTCATTCGAACGGTGCTTCACCCCGTCGATGTGATTCATTGCCACGATTTTCAGACCGCACTGATTCCGGGCTATCTGCGCCGGTTGTATGCCGGTGAGCCGCGGTACTCGCAGACCAAGTCGGTGCTCACGATACACAACATCGGTTATCAGGGGATCTTTGCACCGGAAACCATGTTTCGCACCGGTTTTGATGCCGGAGAGTTTCAGCCCACAAGTCCATTTGAGTTCTTTGGCAAATTGAATTTTCTCAAGGCCGGAATCTCGTTTGCCGATCTGGTCACAACGGTCAGCCCCACATACGCACGGGAGATTCAGGAAGATAATGAGTTGTCATTCGGTCTAGCCGGCGTGCTCCGCGGCCGGCCCAACCCGGTAATTGGAATCCTCAATGGCATCGATTATGACGTTTGGAGTCCGTCCCAGGATGTGTGGATACGGGCAACCTATGACGAGAGAACGGCAAGCGATGCCAGGTGCCAGAACAAAATGGCGGTGCTGCACAAATTCCAACTGGATGAATCCCGCCTCTCCAAGCCATTACTCGCCATGGTGTCGAGAATCGATGCGCAGAAGGGATTTGATCTGGTTGAAGCAGTGCTCGACGAAATTCTGAGTGAGGATGTCAGCTTCGTTCTTCTCGGTACCGGAAACCGTGACGGTGAAACGCGGATGAGCCATATTGCCGCGCGGTACCCGGACCAGGTCGGCTTATGGCTCGGGTATGACGAAGGGCTTTCCCATCAAGTCATCTCCGGATCCGACATATTCCTGATGCCTTCAAAATACGAACCGTGCGGACTCACTCAGATGTACAGCATGCGATACGGCACTGTCCCCGTCGTTCGATCGACGGGCGGGTTGAAGGATACGGTTCAGGAATTCGACCCTCATTCCGGGCAGGGTACCGGCTTTACTTTTTCCGAATTTGAAGCGTCCGATTTTAAGGATGCCATCGATCGAGCCCTGTCCGTCTTCGCGGACAAGGCCGCATGGAAGACGCTCATGGAAAACGGCATGAGATCGGATTTCAGCTGGACTCATTCCGCAGCCCAGTACCGATCCGTTTATCAAAAGACACTCATTGGCTCTGAAATTCATAAATCCACTTCCGAATTTGGAATTTCCTGAGCTGCCTGAAAAGTTAAGTCATTGAGAACAAAGTGCGCTCCTATTGGTCCGCCAATTGCCTAAAGGAATGTCAGGATACGAATTCCGGGGCGAGCAAACATGGTCAAGCTCCTCACGGGGGTGAGGGTCAAATTGGGGGAAGCCGCCCCGGAACATCGATCCCAAAGAGAATGCCGACGCACTCGGGGGGGAGCGTCGGCATTTTTTATGACATTCTCACGGCGTCCGGAGAAGACGATTGTATTGAAATAACGCGTCCCGCTGTAGGGGTGGTCTATGACCGCCCACAATTCTGACGAATGCAATTCCACAGATTGTGGGCGGTCACAGACCGCCCCTACAGTGGGAACCGCAACCCTTCCCACCTGTACATCACGTCAGTTGACGACACCCTGTCATTCCTTGGAGATTGAGTGTCGCAATAGTGAGTGCTATTTGCTAAACTGACATTTACTTCTGGTCCGCCAAATCGATTCCGTACTGACAGTTTCCGAAGGAGGCAAAATGAGCACGACCCTTAATGGGGCAGTTACGTCCACAGGGGTTTCGGATAGCACACAAGGGAGCAAGCCGCCGTATCCCGGCATTCCGACGACTGCGGATGGCGCTGGCATGGTTGTCTGGGTTGAAACTCATATTACGCAGGGTGCATGTGCCTACCCGATCACATCGTCCACTACCATGGGTGGTGGATATCAGGTCGAAGTGGCCAACGGGAAAAAGAATTTATGGGGTGAGGATCTTGCCTTTGTCGAACCGGAATCGGAGCACAGCGCGGCGAGCACCTGTGAAGGGTTTGCAGTTGCTGGCGGGCGGGTCACCAATTTTACTTCCGGACAGGGCCTGGTTCTGATGAAAGAAGTCCTGTTTACCATTTCAGGCAAGCGTCTTCCCATCGTTTTCCACATCGGTGCAAGAGCACTCACATCGCATAGCCTCAACGTCCATACCGGCCATGATGACGTGTACGCGGTTGCGGATTGCGGATGGGGAATCCTGTTTGCCCGCAATGCTCAGGAGGCGGGTGATATGGCGCTGATCGCGCGCCGCGCCGCAGAGGATACCGAAACCCCCTTCATGAATGTACAGGACGGATTTCTGACGACCCACACGATTGAAAATGTGCGTCTGATGGAACCGGAAATGATGAAGGCCTTTGTGGGTAATCCGGCGGAGAAACTGCGCAACCTGATGGATCCGCGCATTCCCCTGATGTCCGGTGTTGTTCAGAATCAAGACAGCTACATGAAGGGCAAGATCGCTCAGAGAAGGTACTACGATCGGGTTCTTCCGACTCTGAAATCGGTGATGGACGAATTCGGCCGTCTGACGGGCCGCCACTACGACCTGGTTACTTCGTACCGTCTGGAAGACGCCGACTATGCCATCGTCGGAGCCGGTTCTCTGATGGAAACAGCCGAAGCGGCGGTGGACTATATCCGTGAACATCAGGGAGTGAAGGTCGGCCTGCTTAATATTGTGAGCTACCGGCCGTTTCCTTCCATCGAGATCGTCGAAGCCCTGCGGCACGTCCGCGGGATCACCGTTATCGAGAGGCTCGATATCCCGTTGATGCAGTCCAATCCCTTCCTCAGCGAAATCAAAGCCGCCTTTGCCGATGCCATGGCGGGCACTCCCGGGTATCCCGAAGTGAAGCAGATGCCGCGATTCTACGGATGTTCCGCAGGACTCGGCAGCCGCGATATCCGAGCCGGCGACTTTATTGCGGTGACGGAAAACATGACCAGCCAGAGCCCTCGCTTCTACTTCACTCTGGGTATTAAGCATGAAACCGCATTGCCCGTTACGTTCGATCCTGACGTGCGCTCGCCGGGTTCCTTTTCGATGCGCGGACACTCGGTCGGAGGCTATGGTTCGGTTACGACCAACAAGGTCATCGCCACCATCGCCGGAGACATCTTCGGCAAGGATGTGCAGGCGTATCCTAAGTACGGCTCCGAAAAGAAGGGGCTGCCCACGACCTCGTATCTGACGATTGCCGACTCGCACATTTACATGCACG
>JBGPBY010000295.1:0-8948 GCA_041481485.1 Terriglobia bacterium | reverse complement strand
TACGTTGCCGGTCACAGTCTGGGAGAATACTCTGCGCTGGTCGCCGCCGGCGTACTGTCGGTGAGCGATGCGGTGGTATTGGTGAGGAAGCGCGGAAAGTACATGCAGGAGGCCGTTCCGGTTGGCGTCGGGGCCATGGCTGCAATTCTCGGTATTGAATCCGAAACGGCTCAGGCTCTCTGTGCCAGGGCTGCAGGCGATCAGGTGGTGTCTCCGGCAAATCTGAATTCGCAAGGACAAGTGGTTATCGCCGGGCATCGCGAAGCGGTGGAGCGTGCGGTCACACTCGCAAAGGAAGCTGGTGCAAAACGCACGGTGATGCTTGCGGTAAGCGCGCCGTTTCACTGCGTGCTGCTGCAACCGGCAGCGGACCGGTTGAAACATGACATCGACGCTTGTTCATTTTCCGATCTGAAATTTCCACTGATCACCAACGTCGACGCTCAGCCAATCACAAGCGCGGGGGAAGCACGATCTTCGCTGGAGCGGCAAGTCACGCGTCCGGTACGGTGGCAGGAGAGCGTGCAGTGGATGCTGGCTCATGATGTACGGCGGTTTACCGAAGTTGGACCCGGGAAAGTGTTGCTCGGATTGATCCGTTCGGCGGACAAATCCGTTGGAATGTTCAATGCTGAAGACGAGAAATCGCTGGAAAATGCTTTTAGCGGAAACCTATAATCAGCAATTTGCTTAAGGCCGGAGTGACACTGGTCTTGCATGGTCGCCCTGAATCGAATTCAAGGAGGGTTACGGAATGGCTTCTTCGACTGAAGACAAAGTAAAACAAATCATTGTGGAGCAGTTGGGAGTGGACGAGGCGGAAGTGACGCCCACTGCATCGTTTATTGACGATCTCGGCGCGGACTCGCTCGACACCGTGGAGTTGGTCATGGCTCTGGAAGAGGGATTCGGAATTGAAATTCCCGACGAGGACGCAGAAAAGATCACGACTGTGAAAGACGCGATTGGATACATCGAAGCGCGTTTGCCGAAGTCCTAGCCCACGAGGTACATTTTGGAAAAAAGACGTGTGGTTGTCACCGGCGTCGGATTAGTAACCGCGCTGGGAACCGGAACCGAAGAAACATGGACCGGCCTCTGCGATGGGCGCAGCGGCGTCGGCCCCATCAGCCGTTTTGATTCGACCGAGTTTTCCACGAGGATTGCCGCCGAAGTTAAGGACTTCGATCCTCTTCGTTGGTTCGATAAAAAAGATCTCAAGAAAATGGACTACTTCATCTATTACGCGGTCGCGGCCGCGGATTTTGCGATGAATCAGTCCGGATTGAAGATCGATCCCGAACTGTCCGAGCGAGTGGGTGTCTTTATTGGTTCCGGAATTGGCGGATTCACCGTCATCGAGCGTGAACATCAGGCGCTGCTTGAAGGCGGTCCGCGCAAGATATCGCCGTTTTTTATTCCGTCCAGCATCATCAATCTTGCGGCCGGCCAGGTGTCCATACGCTTTGGCGCCAGAGGTCCAAACTCCGCCCCCTGTACCGCGTGTTCCTCCGGGGCTCATGCCGTTGGCGATGCGTTTCGCGTGATTTCACGCGGCGACGCCGATGCCATGATCTGCGGCGGTTCCGAAGCCGCGATCACCCCAATGGGAGTTGGGGGATTTGCAGCCATGCGCGCACTTTCCACCAGGAACAATGAACCGCAGCGGGCATCGCGCCCGTTCGATGCCAAGCGTGACGGTTTTGTTGTAGGAGAAGGCGCCGGCGTACTCGTTCTGGAAGATATCGAGCACGCCAAAAGGCGTGGTGCGAGAATCATCGCCGAGTTGGCGGGTTATGGCATGAGTGGCGATGCATACCACATCACACTGCCGCCCGATGACGGGCGCGGCGCTCATCGCGTGATGCTCAATGCCCTGACCGACGCCGGTATCCGCCCGGATGAAGTCGATTACATCAATGCGCACGGCACGTCGACTCCGCCAAACGACCGCATCGAAACTTATGCGATCAAGAAACTTTTCGGTGAGCATGCCAAGAAGCTTGCCGTCAGTTCAACGAAATCGATGATCGGCCATCTGCTTGGGGCGGCAGGCGCGGTGGAGGCCGGTATTTCATCTCTTGTGGTGGAACGCGGCATCATACCGCCGACGATCAATTATGAAAATCCGGACCCGGATTGCGATCTGGACTATGTGCCGAACCAGGTACGTCGTCAGGATGTTCGGTATGCGCTGTCCAACTCTTTTGGGTTTGGCGGCACGAACGCCTCCCTGCTGTTCAAACGTTACGAACCCTGATTTCGGTCTCCCATCATGCTACCAAGGGCCGAACGCGACATCCTTGAAGTCGATGTTCTGATCGTTGGCGGCGGTCCCGCAGGACTGGCCGCGGCCTGGCATTTGAAACAGCTCGCCGTGCAAACCGGCAACTCCGATCTGTCGATCGCCGTTCTGGAAAAGGGAAGAGAGATCGGAGCGCACAGCATCTCCGGCGCGGTGATGGACCCCCGTGGCATCGATGAATTGATGCCGGACTGGAGGACTCGCGGAGCGCCCATCGAACGCGTGGTAACCGAAGATCAGGTCCTCTTCCTCACCGAATCCCGTAAGTTTGCCCTTCCCTTAACGCCTCCGCCGCTGCGCAATCATGGGAATCTCATCATTTCCCTCAATCGATTCATGCGATGGTTGGGAAGCGAAGTCGAAAAATCCGGGGTGGATATATTCGCGGGATTTGCGGGCGTGGAGGTTTTGCGCGACGGCGATCGCGTCACGGGCGTTCGGACCGGGGATAAAGGAATCGATAGGGCAGGAAATCGCAAACCGAACTTCGAACCGGGGATCGATATTCACGCAAAGATCACCATCTTTGCAGAAGGCGCACGAGGTTCACTGACGAAGGATCTCATCCAGGAGCTTCGGTTGGACGAAGGACGCAATCCCCAGGTCTATGCCGTTGGTGTCAAGGAAGTCTGGAACGTTCCACAGGAACGGCATTCCGGCGGCTGGGTAATGCACACGCTGGGATGGCCGTTGCACAACGACGAGTTCGGCGGCGGATTCATCTACAACATGGCGAACGGCAATATCGCCATTGGACTTGTCATCGGTCTGGACTATCACGATCCGAGGCTCGATCCCCATCAGCGTTTCCAGAAATTCAAAACGCATCCGATGGTGCGGTCATTGCTGGAAGGCGGAAAGCTCGTTACCTACGGAGCCAAAGCCATACCCGAAGGCGGATACTGGGCTCAACCGCAGTACTACTTCAATGGAGGCATGATTGTCGGCGATGCGGCCGGCTTTCTGAATTCCATGCGGCTGAAGGGAATTCATCTGGCCTTTAAGAGCGGGATGCTTGCGGCGCAGGCTGCATTCGAAGCGTTACAGGCAAAGGATTTTTCCGCCTCCCGTCTTCGCCGGTATGAAGAGCTTGTGGAATCAAGCTGGATCAAAAAGGAGCTTTGGAAAGTTCGGAATTTTCATCAGGGATTCGAAGGTGGATTTGCCGTGGGAATGATTCATACTGCGCTGCAAATGATTACCGGCGGACGCGGTCTCCGGAATCGCTACCGCAACGTTGCGGGACATACTCGGATGCAGCACATTGGCGGACGCCATGATGAGCCGGCTACATTCGATGGCCAACTCACGTTTGACAAACTCGCCGATGTGTATCATTCCGGGACTGCCCACGATGAAGACCAGCCGTCTCATTTGATAATTCTGCAGCCGGACATCTGCCATCCGCGCTGCACTTCAGAATTTGGAAATCCCTGCCGGCACTTTTGTCCCGCCGCAGTCTACGAGATGGTGGAAGGAAACAACGGACAACCCCGCCTTCAAATCAATGCTTCCAACTGCGTGCACTGCAAAACCTGCGACATCATGGACCCGTACGAAGTCATCCGGTGGGTTCCGCCCGAAGGCGGCGGTGGCCCTTCTTACGATTTGATGTAAGTGTGAAGGTGGGAAGAATTAATCAATATTCAATATTCAATTCTCAATTGTCATCGGCGGTGGCGCTTCGCGCAATCATTTCTTAAAGATGCCGCGCGAAAGCGCATCCAAAATTGAGAATTGAGAATTGAGAATTGAATATTGAGTATTTGTTCACACCTTCTATAACCGCGCGCAATCTCGAATTGAGGAGTCGATTCAGCGCAGTGCTGTACTCCCACCGCCTTTTGCGGTGACTATTGAGAGGATTCATCGTGATTGAAGAAATTAGAGAATTGTTTCAGAACCTCATTGCACCCCAGTTGGAGGGCATTCGAGGCGATATTCGAGCGGCCGATATGAAGGTTGAAAGTTTCAGGAGAGAGCTTCTAGTCGAAATCCGTCGTGTGGAAGAAGTACTGTCCACGGATTTTGTCCGACTCGAACAGAAAGTCGATCTTCGATTGGCAAACGTCGATACCCGGCTTGCGGCCATAAACGAAAAGATGGACCTACAGCGCCGTGAGCTCCTTGCCGAAATCCGCGCAGCAAAATAAGTCCGGAATCAACTGACCTTTTGAATGAATGCGACTTCAACTGTAGGGGCGGTCTATGACCGCCCGCAATTCAGAGGGTTGCATTCCTCATAATTGTGGGCGGTCATAGACCGCCCCTACATGTGCACAATTCGGATTAATCCGCGATTCCGCCTACAGCCGGGAGCATTCCTTGACAATCTTCATGATTCTGCTAGTGTGCCGGCGCCGCGAGGGCCGCTTCAATTGCAGAGATCAGTTCCTTCGATAGCGGTTCGACCGGAGACTTGAAACGGCCGATGATCTGCCCGTTCCGTCCGATCAGGAATTTCTCGAAGTTCCATGCCACTTCGCCGGCATATTTCGGATCGGTTTTCGCTGACGTGAGGAACTGATACAGCGGCGCTTTGGTGCTGCCGACCACGTCAATCTTCGAGAACATGTCGAACTGCACGCCATAGTTCTTCTTGCAGAAGTCTGCGATTTCCTGATTCGTGCCGGGTTCCTGCTGCCCGAAGTCGTTGGAAGGGAAGCCCAGCAGGCGCAAGCCTCGCGCGGCATATCGTTTATGCAATTCCTGGAGACCTTCGTATTGCGGCGTATACCCGCACTGGCTCGCGACGTTAACGAACAGCACGACAGTGCCTTGATACTTCGCGAGGTTCACCGGCTTCCCATCAAGGTTGTTCATCGTGAAGTTCAGCACTGCGGGAACCGGAACTTTCTGAGGTTCAGGCTTGACCTGTGGCAATCCAATCAAAGCCATGACGGATATGAGAAACGAAATCATGGGTGTCTCCTCTGTGACGGTCCCATGAAGCATACAACAACTGAAGTGAAGAAACTCTCACTCCAGCGCCGACAGTACGTCACCATCGGGCCGCAGCTGCGCTAATTCGTTCGCGCGTATGCGGCGCGGGCGCCAAAAACGAATTGAACGTAGCGCTTGGTTTCCTGGAAACCAATATCGGAGACAAAGAATTCCACGTCGGCATTCGGAAGTTTGGCTCGCCAGCGGCGCACGTTGTCGGGACCGCCGTTGTAGGCGGCTAATGCGAGCTCGGGAAATTTGAATTGCTCCATAAGCTCTGCCCAGTACGCCGCGCCCAGCCGGATGCTGGTTTCCGGATCGTAGAGTTGGTCGGGTTTCAGTTCCGGAATACCAATCGTTTTGCCCACAGCGTTGGCCGTTTCCGGGATGAATTGCATCAGACCTCGCGCAGCCGCGGCAGAGGCAGCATTCGGGTTGTACTTGCTCTCCTGCCAGATGACGGCATGCAGCCACAGCGGATCCACGTTGCTGGCAGAAGAAGCCGCGCAAATCCATGGCCGGAAAGCGGCGGGATATACAAACGGCCAGGCTTGCTTATCCGATTCCGGCAGACGGTCCGCATAGGTAATTGCACGATCGTATCGTCCGGCCAAAAAAGCCAGATCTGCAGCGTTTCGCGAATCGGTGTGCCGGATTTGATCGAATATCAAAAAGGCCTCGTCCCAAAGCTGCATGAAAATAAGATCCGTCACCGCGTCGGGTGCGGGGTCTCCCGGTGAACGGATACTCCGCGTGACGGCAGTAATTCGCGAGCGAGCGGCGCTGGCAGCGGCATCCGCCGTATTGGTGCAGATGTCCGGAGTGACGGTCTCCTTCGTTCCGCCAAGCCGCTCCTTCGCTTTTTGACCGAAATAGGTATTCGGGTCGGACGCGAGACCGTTCCATAGTTTTTGTGCCGCGGCGACGTTTCCGAGCTTCGATTGAGCCAGCGCTTCAAAGTAGTGAACCTCGTCGATCGTCGCTCCTCCCGGAGTGTTGACCAGCCGCATGGTCCCCAACTGCCGGAATATGTCGCGTGACGCGGCAAAGCTATTTTGGGAAAAGAGGATTTTGGCTTTGACCAATAACAGCGCCTGGCGCGTGGCTGTGGAAACCTTGCCCGCGAGTTTGCGATTGATGAGAGCAAGCGCCATGGAGTCATTTCCGGAAACCCGGTAGACATCGACGAGATTGCGTGTGGCCCCGTCGTCGGAACGATCGCCGAAACGCGCGATGTAGGAGGTGTAGGATTTCTCCGCGTCGGCGTACTGTCCCAACCGCCAATAACAACTTGCAACCTGGTACAACGCATCGCGTTCCCAGTCGGTTCGGGGAAAGTTGTCGGCGGTGTATTTGTAAGCTTCAACCGCCGCGAAATATTGTTCCTTCAGAAAATAAACGCGTCCTTTCTGATAGGCCGCTTCGGCTGCGACATCGGGTTCTTTTATCTCTTTCTCATAAATCGGCAGGGCATCGTCGAATGCGCGCTGCGCGAGAAAGGCATTGGCAAGGTCCATCCAATCGCGCGGCGTGGATGCGGATGACGATAAAATGCGGGCACTTGCCAGGGCAACATCGTCGGTGTTTCGATCCCGGAGAAGAATCCACAGGGTTGAGGTGTCATTCAGGATTCGGGCGCGTTGGAATCGTGCCTCGCGCGAACTCATCTGCGAATACAGCGACACTGCAATATCCGAAGGAGCTTCTTTCGCCAGTTGCATCTTCAGGTCTGCGGGAAAGCTTCCAGGCAACTCCGCAATCTGCACCTCAGCCAGAGTGCGATTACCCAATCGAAGTGCGGCCCGTGCGCCGTGCCATGCAGCCAGTGACCGGAGCACGTTACCGGGTGGGATGCGATCAAATTCTACAGCTGCACGATTCCAGTCTCGCTGTTTCTCCGCAATCCGCCCGCGCAAATAATGAAGATTGTTGACGTCGAACCGGTCAGGATCTGCCGAAGCGGCCTGGTCCAGAGCCGACGCTGCGTCCTCGAAGTTTCCCGCCTGAACGCTAGCCTGTGCGCGCTTGACGTTCGTTTCGAACGTGTTTTGTGTAAAAGCCCAAAGGATCAGGAGTAAGAGCATCTCGTTCCAGTGTATGATGGGAGTTTTCACTATGAGTGCAACAATTATTAATGGGACGAAAATAGCGGAAACGGTGAAGTCGGAGGTGGCGGGCGACGTCAAGCGTCTTCAGGAGCAGGGAATTCAGCCCGGCCTGGCCGTGGTGCTGGTTGGCGCCGACGCGGCGTCATCATCGTATGTCGATATGAAGGCCCGGACGTGCCTGAAGCTCGGATTTACCAGCCGGAAGGTCATCCTGCCGGAGTCCATCACGACGTCCGAACTGGTCGAACAAGTTCGAAAACTGAACGAGGATGAAGGCATCGACGGCATTCTCATTCAGCTGCCTTTGCCCAAACACATTGCCAAGCATGAGGTGCTCGAGACTGTCGATCCCCGCAAGGACGTCGACGGCTTCCATTCCCACAATCTGGGCTCCCTGCTTCTGGGACACGAAACTCTGGTGGCATGTACCCCTTCCGGCGTGATGGAAATGATGCGCCGATCAGGCGTGGAAATTCAGGGAGCCAATGCCGTGGTCCTTGGGCGCAGCGATGATGTGGGAAAACCGCAGGCCGTGCTGCTGATGCATGCCAATGCGACCGTGACGATCTGCCATTCGAAGACGCGCTATCTGGCCAATATCACGCGTCAGGCGGACATCGTCGTTGCGGCAATGGGCCGTACGGCGATGCTGACACGAGACTTCATCAAGCCGGGGGCTGCCGTCCTGGATGTTGGAACCAACAAGGTATCCGACCGTGCCACCGTGGAGCGTCTCTTTGGCAACGACGAGTCGCGCTGGCAGGACTTCAACAAACGCGGCTACATTTGGGTGGGAGACGTGGACGAACGCGCCGTGATGCCTGTGGCCGGTTTCCTGAGTCAGGTGCCCGGCGGGGTTGGTCCAATGACTATCGCTATGCTGTTGAGTAACACTATTAAAGCCGCCCGCATGCGGCGAGGGCTTGCGTGCTGAAAGTTGGATTAACTGGCGGTATTGGAACAGGGAAGACCCGTGTCGGCCGTATGTTTTCGGAGTTGGGCTGCCGGGTGATTGAGTCGGATCTGTTGACTCGCCGGCTGTTCACGCCGGGAGATCCGGTGAATCGTGAAGTGATGGACGCATTTGGTCCGCGCGTGGTCGCCGTTGACGGAAGCATTAACCGTGAGGTGCTGGGCGAAATCATTTTCAAGAATGCGGAGCTTCGCCAGAAGCTGAACGGCATTGTTCATCCGGCAATCAAACAACGACAGATCGACTTCCTCAATGCGGTGGGCGCGGAGGATCCTCACGGGATAGGAATTGTTGAAGCCGCACTCATGATCGAAGTAGGAACCTACAAGGACTACGACAAGATCGTGGTGGTGAAGTGCTCCCCCGAGATCCAGCGGCGGCGGATCAAGGGGAGGTCGGCGCTGACCGACGCTCAGATCGACGACCGGATTGCCTCACAAATGCCGATGGAGGAAAAGGTCAAATTCGCGGACTTCGTGGTCGACAACTCTGGGGATATCGGGAACACCAGACGGCAGGTTGAGGAAATCCATCGTCAGATGCGCGCGATTGCGTGAGGAGAGCGTTGTTCCTGTCTTAACTGACAATTGAACATTGAACAGTGAACATTGAACATTTC
>JBGPBY010000294.1:0-8985 GCA_041481485.1 Terriglobia bacterium | reverse complement strand
CTGCACGCGATTTACCAGGCCTGCCTGCTGCGGTTCCGTCCAATTCTTATGACGACCATGGCCGCGATGCTCGGAGGCGTGCCGCTGGCATTTGGCGCGGGAACTGGTGCCGAACTGCGAAAACCTCTGGGCATCACCATCATCGGCGGTCTGATGGTCAGCCAGCTGTTGACGTTGTACACAACCCCGTGCGTGTATCTGGCATTCAGCAAGCTCTCGCAGAAGCTTCGAGCTTTCCGTGTTGGAAATGTGATTGACGAACAGGCCCTGGCGGAATCGGAGTAGACAATGATTTCCACGCCGTTCATCAAAAGACCAATCGCAACGTCGCTCCTGACCATCGCGTTGGCTTTGGCCGGAGGCGTGGCGTTTGTCTTTTTGCCTGTCGCTCCGATTCCCCAGATCGAGTTCCCCACGATTCAGGTCAATGCCAACCTTCCCGGCGCTAGTCCCGACACCATGGCCTCGGCAGTCGCAACTCCGCTGGAACGACAGTTTGGACGCATTGCCGGAATTACCGAAATGACGTCCAGCAGCAATCTCGGCAATACGCAGGTCGCCATGCAGTTTGATCTATCGCGAAACATCGATGCAGCAGCACGCGACGTTCAAGCCGCCGTCAACGCGGCGCGGGGACAGCTGCCCGCCATGCCCAGCAATCCGAACATTCGAAAAGTCAATCCTTCGGACCAGTCGATCATGCTTCTGGCACTGACTTCGGATTCGGTCCAGCGCAGCAAAATGTACGACATTGCCGACTCCATCATTGCGCAGAAGCTCGCACAGATCAGTGGCGTCGGCCAGGTCAATGTTACCGGAAGCTCGAAGCCTGCGGTTCGAGTACAGGTGAATCCGGGAGCGCTATCGAAATACAACATCGGATGGGATCAGATCCGGATTGCCCTGAACACTGCGAACGCGAACCGGCCCAAAGGCTCTATTTCATCGGATCAGAGCATGTGGCAGATCGCTACAACGGATCAGCTGTTCACGGCAGATGAGTACAAACCGCTCATTGTCGCGTATCGCAACGGTGCTGCGGTTCGATTGTCGGACATCGCGACGGTGACGGACTCTCTCGAGGACCGGCGGAACGCGGGTCTGGCAAATGGCAAACCGTCAGTACTGATCGAGTTAAGAAAGCAGCCATCCGCAAATATTATCGAAACGGTGGACCACGTCCGCGAATTGTTGCCGCAGCTCAAGGCGTCGATTCCACCGTCCATCGAGTTACACGTCATTATGGATCGCACGGCAACGGTTCGCGCCTCGATTAATGATATCGAATACACGATCCTGATCTCGGTCGGTCTGGTAATCCTCGTTGTCTTTGTCTTCCTGCGGAATTTATGGGCGACGATTATCCCCAGCATTTCCGTGCCGCTGTCACTGCTGGGAACCTTCGGAGTGATGTACCTCCTCGGCTACAGCGTCGACAATCTGTCGCTGATGGCTCTGGCTATTTCCACAGGATTTGTCGTCGACGACGCCATTGTTGTCATCGAGAACATTACTCGTTATCTGGAAAAGGGCTATAGCCCAACAATGGCTGCATTGAAGGGTTCGCGTGAAATCGCATTTACCGTCATTTCGATGAGTGCATCGCTCATTGCTGTATTCATTCCAATCCTCCTGATGGGCGGAATTGTCGGCCGGCTGTTCCGCGAATTTTCGGTCACACTGGTGGTTGCGATTGCGGTTTCGCTGGTAGTGTCGCTGACGACAACGCCATCGATGTGCGCGAAATTTCTTCATCCGGATCAGCACAAAGGACACGGCCGGCTTTATGGGTTCTCTGAGCGGATATTCGAAGGGATCCTGAATGGATATCGTGTCTCTCTGGGTTGGGTGCTTCGCCATCCCGCATTTATGCTCGGCGTCACGATTGCCACTGCGTGTCTGAGTGTGTATCTATACATCATCGTGCCGAAAGGATTCTTTCCACAGCAGGACACCGGGCGGCTTCAAGGCAATATTCAGGCATCACCGGACCTGTCGTTCGCGATTGTCAATCAAAAGCTGCAACAGATTGTCGACATTGTCAGAGCCGATCCCGCCGTCGAAAGCGTCGGCGCCAATCTTAATGGTGGCCGCGGCGGCGGCCAGGTGAATCTGCAACTCAAGCCGATCGAAGTCCGTAAAATCAGCGCGGACCAAGTGATCGCCCGTCTACGTCCAAAACTGGCGAAAATTCCCGGCGCGCAGCTTTTCCTGCAGTCGGCGCAAGATATTCGCATCGGTGGCAGACAGAGCAATTCGCAGTTTCAGTACACCGTTCAGGCCGATACTCCTGAAGAAGCGCAGAAATGGGGCCAGAAGATTCTCGAAAGGATCACCAAAATCCCCGCATTGAGGGATTCGAACACCGATCTCCAGAATCGCGGACTGCTTGCGATGCTGACCTTTGACAGAGACACCGCCTCCCGCCTCGGAGTCACGCCACAACAGATGGACGACACGCTCTATGACGCGCTCGGACAGCGTCAGGTTTCGACGATGTATGAAGCGTTGAATCAGTACCACGTCGTGATGGAAGTGGATCCTCGATACCAGCAAAGTCCGGAATCGCTGCAAAGTCTTTATGTGCGGTCATCCAACGGCAATCAGATTCCCATGAGCTCCATGGCCAGCTATAAAATGGGAGTGACCGCGCAAAGCATCAATCACCAGGGACAGTTCCCTGCTATTACCCTGTCATTCAATATCGCACCCGGCGTTGCGCTCGGTGATGCGATCGACCAGGTGAACGCCGCCACGAAGGAATTGCGTCTTCCCGCGACTGTTCACGGGAGTTTTGCGGGAACGGCACAGGCATTTCAGTCATCGCTGGAAAACGAACCCTACCTCATACTCGCGGCTCTCCTGACCGTGTACATCGTTCTGGGCATGCTTTATGAAAGCTATATTCATCCCATCACGATTCTTTCGACTCTACCTTCCGCCGGAGTCGGGGCCATCGCCGCGCTTCTGATCACGAAGATTGAGCTCAATGTGATCGCATTAATCGGAATCATCCTACTGATCGGCATCGTCAAGAAAAATGCCATCATGATGATCGACTTTGCTCTCGAAGCAGAACGGCGCGAAGGATTGAAACCAGCCGATGCTATATTCCAGGCCTGCATGCTGCGCTTCCGTCCGATTACGATGACGACTATGGCAGCGATGTTGGGTGGATTGCCACTTGCGCTGGGAACCGGCACAGGCGCCGAATTGCGCCAGCCACTGGGAATTACAATCGTTGGCGGACTGATGGTCAGCCAGCTTTTGACATTGTTCACCACACCAGTCGTTTATCTCTACATGGACAAACTGAGGCTGTGGTTTGGACGGCGTCATCGCATCCACACCATTCCTGCCGCATCGCACGCGAACTTGGGGTCGGAATGAGCGGGCCGTTATACCTGACGGAAAAAGATGTCGCGTCGCTGGTTTCAGTTCCGGAAGCTATCGGCATTCTCGAAACGGCATTCCGAAATCAATCCACAGGGGACGCCACTGCAAATCCAAGACAACGCCTTCGCATGTCCGGCATCACTCTCCACATTATGGCTGGAGTGATCCCCGGATATTTCGGGTATAAGGCCTACACCACAGCTGCAGGCAAAGCTCAGTTCCGATTTTATCTTTTTGATGGGAAGACAACGGACCTTGTGTCGGTCATGGAAGCCGACACGCTGGGACAAATCCGAACCGGAGCGGCGACGGGACTTGCCACACGAATTCTCGCAAACCCGAATGCATCACAGGCGACGCTGTTTGGAGCAGGCTGGCAAGCTCAGAGTCAACTGCTGGCCATGGACGATGTGCGCCAACTCGAGCAAGTGTGGATCGTGAACCGAAATGCAGAGCGTAGAGAGAGTTTTATCCGAACAATGCAGCCCCTCGTAAAGGCAAAACTCGCTGCGCCGGAAAGTCCGGAATCTGCGGTGAAGTCCAGTCACGTCATCACGACAATGACATCCAGTAAGGATCCGGTGTTAAAAGGCGAATGGTTTCAGGCCGGACAGCATGTCAACGCCGCTGGTGGAAATCTCCTCCTGCGCCGCGAGCTGGACGACGAAGCGGTACTGCGTGCGGATCTCGTTGTGGCCGACTCCGTGGAACAAGCCAGAATTGAGGCCGGGGAATTCATCGGCGTAATGGAAACGGGAAAACGCCACTGGCAGGATTTCGTCGAGCTATGCGATGTAGTCGCAGGACAACGAAGCCGCATTCGCGCCACAGACATCACTCTTTTCAAGTCGCTGGGTCTGGCTATCGAAGATGTCGCCCTTGCAGCCATGGTTTACAACTGCGCACTGGATCGCGGAGTTGGAAAACGAATTCCCTTGCAGCCATCATGAGCCGGGAAGAAAATTGCCGCATGTCGGGCACAGCGCGAATGGCCATTTCCATGGCGTCGTTTCTGCTTTTTGTGACGCTTCCGCCTCATTGCTTTGCACAGGACGTCGATGAATCGGAGCAACAGAGGATTGCTGAGGAGCGAGCGGCGGCAGTTCGGGCGCAACAAGAAGCCGAAACTCGACAGAATGAAGAAATGATTCGGCGAGGCCAGGCTCAACTGGATGAGTTTCTGAATGGAAGCGTCGTGGCTCCTCGACCTCAATCTGCTGAGGCTTCACAAAGGCAACGATTCAGAGAATTCCGCCAGGCTATTCCCAAATTCCGCAAGGCTACGGACGGCCTTCGCTGGGCCCTCGGCAGTTCGGCAAAAATTCAAGTACCGGCAAAGGAAATCAATACGCAAACGCAAATTTTCCTGAAGTATCTGGAAGGCGAGAAACTCAAACATCCTCGCGTGGATTCTTCCGAGTTCAAAGACTACTCGAAATCCGAGCTGGCATGGGAAACGCTGAATTCTGCCGAAAGAATTGGTGCATATCTGGATATTGCCGTCAAAGCGGAACAGCAACAAGTCGTGACCACCAAAACTCTGGAGTTTCTGAACACGTTGAACGGTGAACTCCTGCGCCTGAAATGGCTGACCAGCCACGCTCGATAACCGCCGTCATAACTTGGGCTGCCCACTGTAGGGGCGGTCTATGAGCGGAGCGAATGCAAGCCCGCGGGCGCAGCCATCAAGACATTTCCGCACGATTCGGAGGATTGCAAACTTCTCAATTGTGGGCGGTCATAGACCGCCCCTACAGTGGGGAAATCAACCTGCACGTTTCAGCTTTTTCAAGTGCGTAGCACTCGCCTCGTCGGCAATGACGATGACATCGTGATGCAGCTGTAGAAAGGACGCGGGAATCTTTTCAGTCACGGGTCCCTCCAAAGCTTTGGCAAGTACTGCAGCTTTCCCTTTACCTGAAGCAAGAAGCAAAATACGGCGCGATTCCAGGATACTTGCAACTCCCATGGTGATTGCATTGTTCGGAGATTCCGGACCATTCCCTGGATTCAGAGTCACGGTGCGGGTTCTCGACGCGATGCTCGCCCCGGGCTCATTGAAGGCAATGTGTCCATTGCGACCGATGCCCAGAATCTGCATATCGATTCCGCCGGCCTCGCGAATTTCGCTCTCAAACCTTTCGCAATAAAATTCGACGGACGCCGATGGATAACTGAGAAAGTGTACATTCGACTTTGGAATATGAATCAGATTCACAAAATTGAGATGAAGAAAGTCGCTGAAACTCTGGGCAGGAGACCGGTCCAAACCGCCATACTCATCAAGGTTGAAGACTATGGTGCGCGAGAAATCGAGGTGCTCTTCACGGTGCATTCGAACCAATTCCTGGTAGGTACCCAGAGGCGTGTTACCCGCAGCGAGTCCGAGGACCAGGTCCGGCTTTCGCCGCAGCTCATCGGCAATGATCTGTGCTGCATTGCGGCTCAGAGTTGCGTAATCCTGGACCATATAAACGTCCACATTAAGTTTGACGCGCCGGATTCAGATTTGGCCCAGTCGCGTTCGCTGAAACCATGATTCCAGTATCGATTGAGACTCCACATCCAGACCTGATGTTAGGCGTCGTGGAGTCTTTGTTTGGGCCAGCCGGCGTGCGTTGGATGAATCATCGCTTCAGGAGATATGCCGGCGGCTCGGCCATCTGCTGCGCGGCGCCGAAACAGAAATTCGTGTGATGAGTTCAACCTCTGGATCATGACTGGGGTCAGTTTGAAATTTGCGACGGCCGCCCACTGTAGGCGCTATGACCGCGCACAATCTCTCGTTTATGGATTCCCAATTCGAGGAATCCCAGTCTGAAAAACTGTGCGCGGTCATAGACCGCGCCTACAGTGGGCCGCAAATTTCAAACTGATCCATTACCGAATTCTCAGCCGCGTGAGCGGCGGCACTCCCCATAGCCACCGGCGTAAGCCGGTGGAACAATCCAGTCACAAAATAAACAGCTTCGGGTCGTTCATCTTGATAGTCCTTCCGGGACCGAATAGGATTTTCCCCAACGGAAATTCGGATGGACTGTGGCCATGGAGGACGATCAAAACAAGAATGAGTGTTCGGAAGCAGAGATCTCGAGGCGAGCGATGCTGCTGCGCGCCGGAATTGTAGTCGGCGCTGCAATGATTCCGACCGTTCCGGCGTTGATCAACACGGAAGCGGCGGAACCGGCAGAGCCGGCAGTTCATCCTCAACTGACCGCAGCAGCGGCTCGCGAAGGTGAGCTGAGGACACTCACCCGTATGGAATACGACACTCTGGACGCCATCTGTTCCCGGATTATTCCCACCGATGAGAACGGTCCCGGTGCGCGCGAAGCGAAGGCCGTGCGTTATATCGATTGGGGCTTGAGCGGTTCTCTCAACAATGCGGCCTCCGGAGGGCGGGGCGGGGGTGCCGTTCGCGAACAGTACGCGGCAGCTCTCGCTGCAGTCGAAGCGTATTCCCTGTCTACCAAAGGGCAGTCTTTCGCCAGGTTGTCACCTTCGGATCAGGACGCGATCGTAACGGCTCTTCAAAACAGTCAGATTCCGAACGCACCCACGGGATTCTTCAATACAATCCGCACGCACACGATCGAAGGAACGTTCAGCGATCCTTTCTATGGCGGCAATTACAACTGCGCCGGGTGGGATCTGATCCAGTATCCCGGAGTGCGCACCACCGTTTCCGCCGAATATCAGCAATGGGGAGTTGAACTGAAACCGAATCATCTGTCGGCATACGATCACGACATGTTCAAAAAGGGAGTGTTGTGATGGCAACAACCCTGAAAAAAACAGATGTCGTGATTGTCGGAATGGGAGGCGCAGGCGGACTGGCAGCGCTGCCACTAGCTCAGGCCGGGTTGGAAGTCGTTGGACTGGAAGCCGGGAGCTGGTTCAAAACAAGTGACATGATTCCCGATGAGCTGGGTCTTCGTCGAACTCCGTGGCCTCCGGGGCCTCAGAAAGTGCGCGGCGAAGCGCCAACCTCGCGGGCCAATTCCAATGCGGCCGCGACGCGGGCGCAGGCGGCCATGATCAACGGTGTCGGCGGCACAACCATGCATTACATGGCTCAGGCATGGCGTCTGAATCCATGGGATTTCAAGGTTGTCAGTGAAGTTACCAGGAGATACGGCAAGTCCCGAATTCCCGCGGCTTCCACCGTTGAAGACTGGCCTTTCCGTTACGAGGATCTCGAACCGTTTTACGACAAAGCGGAGTATGCGTTGGGAATTTCCGGCAAAGCCGGAAACATCCGGGGAACACTCGATCCGGCAGGGAATCGATTCGAAGGCCCGAGAAACCGGGAATACCCGGTTCCAGCATTGCGAGTGACCGGATTCATGGATCACATGGCGAAGACCGCAAAATCGCTGGGACTGAATCCATTCGTCGGTCCTGCGGCTATTCTCAGCCAGCCGTACGATGGCCGTTTTGCGTGCGGATACCACGGTTACTGCATGAGCCTTGGTTGCCACCTGGGAGCCAAGAGTTCTCCGGCTTTCAGTACAATCCCAGTGGCGCAGAAGACCGGAAAGCTTGACGTCGTCACTGAGGCGGCAGTCATTCGCGTTGAATCCGCCGGCGAGCGAGCGTCCGGCGTAACCTACATCAAGGACAATCAGGAATTCTTTCAGCCTGCCGATGTTGTTTTCATTGCGGCTCAGACCATCGAAAACACGCGGCTCCTGCTCCTCTCAAAATCTCCAGCGTTTCCCAACGGGTTGTCCAACAGCCATGGACAGGTGGGAAAGCACTATTTCAGCCATGCACAGTTCGGCAGTGTGTCTGCCGTGTTTCCCTTTGATTTGCGAAACTGGTACGGAACTCCAGGACAGGGGATCTGCGTGGACAACTGGGCCGACGACAACTTCGACCATTCCGGGCTCGATTTCATTGGTGGCGGAACCATGTATGTCTACGGCGAGCGCCGTCCGATGGCTGCAGTGAATGCCGTACAGAACCGTGGCGGAGCAACCTGGGGTTCGGACTGGAAGAAGAATCTGATCAATAGCGTGGACCGTTCGAACAGCGCCTATCTTCAAAAAACGACACTGCCTTATGAAGGGAACTATCTCGATCTCGATCCCACGACAAAAGATCCCTATGGAAATCCGGTAATTCGAATTACGGCATCATTCCGCGAAAATGAAAACAGGATCAGCACGTTCATCGGCGAAAAGATGCAGCAATGGTACAAGGAAGCCGGCGCCATTCAAATCAACGGCAATGGGGCCATTGCCGCGGGCAGCGCGATGGGAAATTCGACACACGCCTATGGCGGAACCCGCATGGGAAAGAATCCCGAAACCAATGTGCTGAATGAATGGGGAATGTCTCACGAAGTGCCGAATCTTGCCGTAGCCGGTGGTTCGGTAATGGGCACGAGCGGGGCGCGCAATCCGACTCTGACTTTGCAGGCCATTGCCTGGCGCACGGCCGATCACATCATCACGAACTGGAAATCGATTGTGAAGTGAGACCGCTTGAATAATGGGATGAAGCTGTAAATGAATGCGATTCCCCAATGTAGGGGCGGTCTATGACCGCCCACAATTTGGAAGATTGCATTCCTCAAAATTGCAG
>JBGPBY010000293.1:0-8996 GCA_041481485.1 Terriglobia bacterium | reverse complement strand
GGGCCGCGTACGCCGCGCCACGTCCGCAAGAACGCTCTGATAGTTCACTTCATTCGAAACGAAGTTCTCGTACGGGAATGAGCCGCCGGGCTCAGAGAAATCTGCGACGAGCTTCCAGAACTCGCCATCTGTGTATTGCGCGGGAAGGGTATCAACGGGGCGCAGAACCGTCTGTCCGCAGGCAATCGCTGCAACGACGAGCATCAACACGAAAAGGCCGTAACAAGTTCTTCGCATACCCGGGATCTCCGACGAATAATTGACGACAAATTGCCGGAAAAGGATGACACGCACCGCCAGGCATTGCAGAGATAGCGTGCAACGCGCGATCGTCGTCCGCGCGGTTCCAGTTTTTTCCTGGGCACAGCTAATGAAACTCTCGTTTCATGTGTCTATAAACCGGAGCACGCATGATAGAACCGGCAAATTGCGAAACAGCACAGTCGCTTCCTGAGGAGTTAGAACGAATCTTTCGGGAGCACTCCGCGCTGGTGTACCGGACCGCATATGGGATCACTCATAAAACGGAAGATGCGGAAGATATTCTGCAGTCCCTTTTCCTGCGCCTGTTCCAATGTGCTATTCCGCCGGATTTTATCTGCAACCCGAAGGCGTATCTCTATCGCTCCGCGGTTAATGCCACGCTGAATCTTGTTCGCTCGCGGCGTCGCCTGGTGTTGACAAGCGACTTTGAGGATGTGGAAGCCACTACGGGCGGCCATCGAATGAGCGAATTTTCTGTGGCGCACGAACACCTGCGCGCGGCGCTGGCAGAATTGCACCCGAAGGCCGCAGAGACCTTCATCCTGCGCTACGTGCACGGCTATTCCGTGACGGAGGTCGCCGAATTGCTGGGAACCTCGAGCAGCACCGTGGCGGTCAGCCTGTTCCGGTCGCGAGCCCGGCTCAAGAAATCAATTCGCAAATATCTGGGAGAGCAATCATGAAATATAAACGAGAAATCCCAACGAAGATTCTAGACAGTTTTCTCGCGAAACTTGGCGAGCCGGTACCGTCCGTGGAGCAAATGAACCAAGCTACGGATAACGCGCTCAACATCCTGAGAATCGAACATGGCAAGAGGCGAACCGCAATTGAAACAAATGAAACCTCAGGGCTGCCCGCCTTTCGATTGCGCTGGCTTGTTACATCAGGAATCGCTGCGGGTGTTTCGATTGCCCTGTTACTGGCGGTAAACGTGAATCGACCCGCCGAGGCTGCAGCTGTAGTTGAAGCTGCGGAAGGAAGTTCGTTGCTGCGCGCGGGTCACCGAATCGAACCCAACCAGACTGTTTCGACCGATGGTAATGACTGGACGCGGTTAACACTGGCTGACGGCTCCCGCGTGGAGGCAGGAAACGCCACTGCGTTTTCCATTGGCAAAGTAAGTGATGGTATCCGGCTGAACCTGGCGCGCGGACGTGCAATCGTAACTGCTTCCAAACAGCGGAGCGGGCATCTCTATGTCGAGACCAGCGACTGCACAGTTTCCGTGACAGGAACGGTATTTTCCGTAAGCGTCGACCCGGAAGGATCGCACATTTCTGTAATGGAAGGCGAAGTCCACGTGCAGCATGGCCAGGTTGAAAGGACTCTGACGCCAGGCCAGGAATTCTCGACGAACCCGGCCGTCAAACCGGTTATGTTGCGAGAACAAATCGGTTGGAGCCCACGGGCCGAGAGCCTCATAGCGCTTTTTCAGCAATCGGCTCCGCAGATTTCACAGCTCCAAAACGAACCTGACTCCATCAAAGGTGTCGTCACCCACGCAGGAACTTCGGATGGCCTGGCAGGAGTTCTTATTACTCTCTGCGGCTCCCGCAGACTTCCAACGCCGAACATCCCGGGGGGCGATGCGAACGGCCTGGATCGCAAAAAGGATAAGAAGCTTCAGGCGGTTAAAAACTCCAACTGCAACAATCCTCTCAACGCGAATACAGACGGACAGGGACGCTTTTCAATCCACGGAGTGGCGCCCGGGACGTATACAATTCGTGCGTCACACGACGCATTTGTTGCGGCGGCCGTGAATCCTGCGAATCCCGGTCTCGTCTCCGCTGCGGTTGATATCGACACACGCCAGTCCAACGGTGAAGTTGCTCTGTCCATGGCTCGCGGTGCGGCGGTCAGCGGCCGAATTCGAGACACGGATGGCAATATGCTGGTCAACACTACAGTGGAAGCCGCCGTAATGATCCCGCAGAAGGGAGTTCTCACATTGAGAACAGTCATGTCCGTGGAAACCAACGATCGCGGCGAATACCGCATGCACTCGCTGCCACCCGGCGACTATTACGTGTCGGTGTTTCCCCGCTTGGTCGATAGTATTGCTGCGGGATTTAAACTGAAGGTTCCCAACGTTCCGGCCGCGCAAACGAAGGCGGAGTTTGTTCAAAGGCGGACGTTCTATGGCGGTGTGGCAAATGTTGCGGATGCGGCACCAATAACGGTGAAAGAAGGCGAGGAAGTAACGTCTATCGACTTTACCATTCGGCCGGCCGTGCTGCCGCGATAGTGAATCAGGGCTCACCTGGCAGGGGCCCAAATTCCGGGGGAGGCCGTCTATTTCGCGTGGCGGCTTCATAGGCCGACGCGATTCGGAATAAAAGGGGCTCGCTAAAAGGGCGTCCGATGAAATCCACGCCGACGGGGATCTGCGCGGGCACGGGGCCCGCCAGACGCGTGGCATTTCCCTCGGTAACGCGATCCCACACTTCGGTTGTGAAACCCGCTGGAACCGTGATCACCGGGAAACCCTGTTGGCCGAACATCGACCAGCCGATCGGCGACCTGCCGTTGGCTGTCGGTTCCCGCGGCGCGGTCAGCTTTCGTGGCGGGACTGTCGACATGGGGGAGAGCAATGCGTCGAGTTGCTGTTCCTGCATGCACTGCAGCAGCAGGTTCTGAAGGGCGAAGTGAGTCTGGATGCGTGCGGAGCTATCCAGTTCGGTAGAGCGCTCGGCGGCCTCGCGCGCTTGCCTGCGGTCGGGGAAGTTTCGATCCTGATAGAACCGAGCTTTGGCGATCAGGTCGCTGTTGGTCTTGATGTTCGCATCCCCGCGCTCCTGCAGATAGCGATTGATCATGTACTTGCCTTCGCCCGGCGCACCGACGCCTCCACCGAGACTGCGCAGTGATAGATTTTGTGGAACTTTGGCGGGATCGTTGTGGATCTCGAGCAGCCTGGCAATTGGATCCGATCCTGCAAACAACTGCGGATATTGTCGAACAAACGCCGAGTTCAAAAGTTCCGGTGCATATCGCGGGATGCACGACTGAAACAACTCGCCTTCCGGTCCCGGGTCGACCACTATAGCGCCCAGTTTGCGAACTTCGCTGATGGCACGTTCCACAAGGTCGATGCTCTGCGCGTCCGCCTTTGAGAACAACGCCCTGCTCATATATTCGCGGACAACACCGATGCGCACGCCTTCAAGCCGGCGCGTCGTTGCGTAACTGGCATACGGCTTCGACGGCATGCGGCCTATGCTGAATACGGTCAACTCGTCTTTCGGATCGTAGCCCGCAATGACATCGAGGATCTTCGCTGCGTCCTGCACCGTGCGGCAGATCGGACCGACGCGCATGTTCAGCCCCGCACCCATCATGCCGTCCCGGCTCATGAGTTCCTGTGTGGGTGCAAGACCCACCAGACTGTTGACTGCCGACGGCCAGCGAATCGACACGACGGTTTCTTCTCCGATTGCGCAAGTCACGAGGTTGGCTGCCACGGAAGTCGCAGATCCGGCACTCGACATGCCGGGCTCGCGCTCGGTGTCGTATGGATTGCAGAATGTGCCGCCGAACGAACTGCGCGCACCATCAACGGCATACTCGGCGAGATCGGCCTTTGCCAGGATGATCGCCCCCGCGTCGCGCAGGCGCTTCACAAACGTGGCATCGTCGGGAGGACGGTCGTTGGCAAATTCACGCCGTCCCGGCAACAACGAAGCACCGACCTGACGAGCGATGCCAGCCCGCGTGGTCACGGCTAGTACCTACTGAAACACTCCCGCCGACTTGAAATCACCCGCCTTGATAATGGAAACGCCGTTCACATCGATGTGCTTCCGGAAAGCAGCGTTCACCTCATTCAACGTCAGCGTTCGAATCCTGTTTTCAAGATTAATGTCGAATGAGATAGGTCGGTCCAATTCCTCGTGATCGGCGATCAGGTTCAACAGTGCGGTGTCGGTGGAACGCCCGACGGCGCGCGAATCCAGAAAGGCCTTCTTTGCTTCCGCCAGTTCCGCGGCGGTGAACCCGTTCTGATATACCTTCTTGAGTTCGTCGACGAAGCTGAATTCCACCTTGGGTCCGTTTGCGGGATTCAGGCTCACCGTGCCGGACAGGGTCGCCGCATCGCCCTGGTCGGGAACCGTAATGCGCGCATTGGCACCGTAGCTGAGACCTTCACGATTCCGAATGCGGTCGGCGATATGGGAAGTGATCGGTTCGCCGAACATGTAACTCGCAAGAACAATCGCCGCATAATCCGGATCGTTCTGAGACATCTGAAAACGCTCGCCGGCAAGAAACTGCGCATTGGCCTTATCGGGAGTTTCGATCTTCTCATTGATCGGCGGCATTTTCTTGAATGGTGTGATGAACGGCTTGTACGTCCTGGCGGTATTCCAGTCACCGAGAAGTTCCGCTGCTGCCTTTTGCATATCGGCCGCAGGCAGAGGACCGACGACTGAGAAAATGGCATAATTGGCGCCATAAAATTCGTCGTGAAATTTCACGGCGTCCTGCCGGCTTGCTTTCTGAATTTCCGCGATCTGCTCCTCACGGGTCGGCGTGTATTGCGCGTCAGTTTTCGCGAACGGACTCAGATAGCGGCTCATTCGTTCCGTGGCGATCTGGTTCGGTTCGGTTGGAGGGGCTTCAATCGCCTGGAGACGTTGCGTCTTCAATTTCTCGAATTCCTCCTGAGAGTAGGCCGGTTCTTTTAAGATCTCGACAGCCAATCGCATTGCCGCCACAAAATTCTCGGCTGGAGCGGTAATACTGGCCCGAGCGCTCGAAATATTGGCACCGCCGCCGCGGCCGCCGCCACCGGTGACGCTGACCTGGGCGTTCAACTTCCGGAATTCTTCCTGGAGCTGCTGCCGTGTATGGGTCTTCGTGCCGGACATCAGCAGTCCGCCCGCGAATGATGCATCACTCCTTCGATTCACAAGCGTGGTTTCGTCGCCGAAGCGCAGCTCGATCAGGCCGGTCACGATGTTGTTGGCGGTCTTCTTGGAGAGCACCGCCACGCGCATTCCGTTTGACAGGCGCGAGCGCACGATCCGGCTGTCGATGTTCGAAAGCGAAGGATCGAACGATTCACCGAGAGCAACGGTCACATCGTTTTTGTAGTTCGACAGCGTCTTCGCAAGGTCCGGTGCGGGTGTCACGATGGTGCGGTCGGGATTCATATCCGGAATGAAGTAACCAATGGTGCGGTTGGACGGTTTCAAATACGATTTCGCCACGCGCACGACGTCCTCCGGCGAGACATCCGTCAGCCGCGTGTGATTCAGGAACATCAGACGCCAGTCGCCCGACGCGATTGCATTATTCAAGGCGCCTGTTGCAATGGACTGAGAGTTAGACAGGCTGTTCTCGAGCCGGCGCAATAGTGGAGTTCGCACACGCTCGACTTCTTCGGCGCTCGGCGGATTCCTGACGACGTCTTCGAGAGCCTTGAAGATAGCGTCCCTTGCCGCATCCAGCGACTGGTCTTTGCTGAGCGCTGCCGAAACCTCGATCAGCCCCGGATCGTGCGCCTGCTGGAATCCCATATTCGCGGACTGCGCGAGCTTCGTATCGACAAGCGCTTTCGCGAGCCGTCCCTCCGACTGTCCGCCGCCGCGCCCACCGCGGCCTCCGGCGGCTGCCGGACCATTCATGACCGCGGCCAGAACTTCCAGCGCCGCGGCGTCGGGATGGCCGGCGGCCACAGCGTGAAACGCCACAATAATGTTCTGTCCTTCGCCAACTCGCCGAAGGGTCACGGAGCGCTCTCCGTCCTGCGGCGGCTCCACCGTATAGGTCTGGACGAGAGAGCGCGTGGGACGCGGGATTCTGCCCATTGATTCTGCAACCATCTGCAGCGTTTTCGATTCGTCGATCTTGCCCGTGATCACCAGCACCGCATCGTCCGGTTGATAATATTTTTTGTAAAACTCCGCCAGCCGTTCGACAGGTACTTTCTCGATGTCTTCCTTCGAGCCGATGGTCGACTTGCCGTAGTTGTGCCAGAGGTAGGCTGTTGCATCCACACGCTCGCTGAGAATCGAAGCTGGATTGTTTTCGCCCCTTTCAAACTCGTTACGAACCACGGTCATTTCGGTATCGAGCAACTGCTTTGTAAATTTCACCTTCACCATTCGGTCGCTTTCCAGGCTGAGCGCCCATCTCAGGTTGTCGTCCGTGGCGGTAAAGGTTTCGTAGTAGTTGGTCCGGTCTCGCGATGTCGTCCCGTTCCAATTTGCGCCACGCGAAACAAGCTCGTCCTTGATCTTCCGGCCAGTAGTCGTCTCGATGAAATTCATGTGCTCGAGGAGATGCGCCATACCGGTTTCACCATAGCCTTCGTGACGCGACCCCACAAGATAGGTCACATTGATTGTGATCTTCGGCTGAGCGGGATCGGGATATAGCAGGACTTTCAGACCGTTGGGAAAGACGTACTCCGTGATGCCGCCCATCGACTCCATCTTTTTCACGCCCTGTGGAAGCGTCTGCGCGGATGCGTTGAACGTCAGAATAGACATCAGAACTATGGTTGTCCCGATTGATCGAATCATGGCCGGATCTCCTTTGAGCGCGGATAATATCAGGAAGTTGGCGATGTCTCGAATCGATGCACCGCCGGTTGTTTCCTGCGATTACTTTCGTGAGCGCAAGTGTAGGCGCGGTTATGGAAGGTGTGAAGGAATGGGAATCAAGAAATCCCTCTCCCAACGGGAGAGGGGGCCGCGCAGCGGCCGGTGAGGGGTACCACAAGTAAATATCGTTAATTGTGGTACCCCTCACCCGGCCTTCGGCCGCCCTCTCCCGTTGGGAGAGGGATTTCTTGATTCGCTTTCCTTCACAAGTTCATAGGCCGCACCTACAGTGGCAATCACGAAGTCTCAGCCCTGGATCACCCACGGCGGACTTCTTTTCCACGTGATGTCCGAATCGACAGGCAGTTCGCTCCACGTCACCCGGACAAAGTCCGCCGCAGGCACGCGTGGAACCCGGAGCAGTTCGATCACCTGGTAGTGATTACCGACATGATGCTCGAGTTCGCGGGAATCGACGCCGGCGCTCCCGGCGCCACAGACAATGAGAGGGCGAGCTCCATCAGCCTTGACGTCCCCAGCCCCTCGATGACGCCGTCCACTACGATGTCGCCGGTGAATAACTGGTCCGCCCGCACCGGACGCCACCCGCACTCCTGGCGACTGGATCAATCAAATTGAAAGAAACGAAGTCAAAGTCGATCTCCAGCTGGCCATCGCGCTTTTTCCCGAATGGAGCAACAACAAATAGCTCTGGCTGTTCAATCATGGCGCCGTATCTTAACGCGATCCCGGCGGATGTTTTAGAGAACAGATTTCAACCGGGACGCGCCGCACAGGGAAGAATTCTTTCCGGATTGTGGCGGCTTTCAGACTCCATTTACGCCTTTGGTAATTGAAAGCGGTAGACTGACCCGCATTTTGTGGATTCGTTGTGGCCGATCGGCGCCCGGTGTGACTCATTTATTGGATCAAGAAAGAGGGAACAATGAGGATTCTTGGAAAGGTCGTTTTGGCAGCTGTTCTGTGCTTGGTGCTGCCATTTGCTGCGATGCATGCGCTGGCTCAATCCCCAACATCGTCTATTAGCGGCATTGTCAAAGATCCGAGCGGCGCGATCGTGCCTGGCGTCAACATTGGTATTAGGAATATCGAGACAAAGTTTGCTCTAAGTATGCAATCCAATGAGAACGGGGGATTTAGTTTTCCGGGGTTGCCGCTTGGAACCTATGAAGTCACGGCCGAGGTTGCGGGCTTCGAGAAATTCGTCCAGCGGCCCGTCGTGCTGACGTTGAATCCGGCTGTCGTACCCGTCAGGTTGAGCCTGACCGGGAGTCCCGTGTCGGTTACGGCCGACGTGCCAAGCTCCAACAGCGTTAACTCGCAAGGCAGCGTGGTCTACCAGGGGCTGCAGGTCGAGAACCTGCCGATCCAAAACCTGGGTACGCTAGGCGCTGGCCCCAACGATATCTATGCCATCGCTCTTGGAAATACAGGAGTGATTCAGCTTAACCAAGGCGACACGACTGGGCCTACCGGATTGGAAACGCCAGGCAATGGAAAGGGAATTCGCTCCGGTGGCACCAGTGGGGATGGGCAAAGTCTTAACGAACCGACCAGCGCTGGGAAGTTAATGCCCATGAACAATCCGGATGTCGTGGGGCAGGTACAGATCATTACCAATCAATTCGCCGCTGAAAACGGTGGGGTGTCTGGAGTGATTGTGAGCGTGGTGACGAAGTCAGGGACGGACTCTTTTCACGGTTCCACATTCTGGTACCACAACTCCAATTCGTTTAATTCCATGAATAACCTGGATAAAGCGGGTGGACTCAGATCCGCTCCATTACGCATCGAGAATCAAATTGGCGGAACTGTGGGTGGACCCATCGGGCCCATTGGACGAAGTAACACGTTCTTTTTCGTTTCGGGACAACGTTGGACGGACCGCTACCGCAGTTCCGGAACCACAATTAGCTCGGCGCCGACAGCGGCGGGACGCGAATTATTGCAGACATTCGGCGGCACACGTGCGACAACTCAGGCACTGCTCAATAACCTTCCGGCAGCGCAAGGCGCCAAGACGGCGGATATTGGCTATTGCTACAACCCGGCTCCGTGGACTGGCCCCGGAGCGCCTCCTGCAGCCACTCCGGACCCTAACAATCCGGGGCAATTCCTTTGCTCGTTGGCAGGATTTACGCCGGTTTCCGTGCCGGT
>JBGPBY010000292.1:0-9019 GCA_041481485.1 Terriglobia bacterium | reverse complement strand
GGGAGAGGGATTTCTTGATATACCGCGCCTACAACCGGTCGCCTCTAGACCTTTAGCTTGTGTGCAACCTCAGCGGCGGCTTCGACGTTGGACAAGTGCGAGAGGTGCGACAGCAGGAATTCCTTTACCTGTGTCTCCATCGTCGCCAATTGGGCGGTATCAATATTCAGCGCGGCGGCGTATTCGCGGATGAGCTGAGATTCTCCGGAACTGAGTTTGCTGTCCGCATAACCGACCAGCAATGCGGTCTTGATAAAGAGCTGGCGCAATTCCGGCGATGGAAGCAACTGAGCCAGCGCTTCGCCGTCGATACGGGACATTCGTTCCAACGCGCCAAGATTGGACGCGTGTCCGGATATCGAGGCAAAGAATTCGCCGATCAGTGAGGCTTCGCGCTCGTGAATCTGTCCATCGGCGCGCGCGACAGCAAAAAGACCGCGGCCAATGGCTTCGGCCTGTTCCGGACGGACTTCCACTTCGGGGAAAAACTCTGCCATTTTTTCACCTTTCTTCGCGGCGCGCTACCTGCGGGCGCCGCATTTGATGCGCAGCTCCGCGAGGCGGGTCTGCAGTTCCTCAAGCGTTAACGCAGCGTATTTTGCCGGCAGCATGCGTCTGTTGGAGGCCTCGAAGACCGCCAGCAATTCCATGTATTCGAGCATGTCAATATCACGGGAAGGCAAGTAGTCCGAAATGGACTTCTCGAAACACTCCACAGGTATCGTCACATCCGCGCCGCCGTTCTCGGTGGCATAGTCGTTGGCCAGCAGTGTGACGCCTTCAATTTCCGCGTTCGAGTATCCGAGGATCTTCGCTGAAACGGCGGTCCGGTCGCGGGGAAACTGCAAATTCGATTTCAGCCCCTGCTTGCGAAGCTGGGCAGCGAGCACCTGTTCGACCTCTTCCGAGCTTTGCGCGTAAAGGAACGGAATTTTGCGGTCCAGACGCCCGGCGCGCTTGATATCGACATCGAGCTTATCCGGACGGTTCGTCATAAGAATGAACAACACGCGGCCTCGATTATCCGTATCGCTCATGAACTCTTTCAGCCGGGCAATCACGCGCGACGACGTGCCCCCGTCGGAATCCCCTCCCTCGCCGGATCCAAATGACCGATCGCCTTCGTCGATAATCACAATGACATTGCCGATCGCCTGAACCACGCCGAGGATGCGCTCCAGGTTGGACTCCGTTGCACCGACCCACTTGGATCGGAAGTTCTTGAACTTGATACTCGTCAGGCCGCTTTCCTTGACGAAGGCTTCTGCAACAAACGTCTTGCCTGTGCCCATCGGACCCGTAAAGAGAAGCCCCATCGGAACCCGGTTGCGGTGTCCTTCGCGAATATTTCGCGCAATGGCCAGGAGTTCCTTCTTCACTTCTTCGATTCCGCCCACTATCGAAAAATCATGTCCGGGCTCGACAAACTCGATAAGGCCAAAACATTCGCGTTCGATGATCTCTCGTTTACGGCGGGATATCAGCCGGAGGACGTCATCGAACTCGCCGGTGCGCGAGGCTTCCAATGCCGAAGCGTCCTGCTGAACGCCGACCAGGTCTTCGATCTCATCGTGAGACATCCCCTGTGTCAGGGCGGTCAGCTTTCGTGCTCTTCCTTCGTTTTGAACCAGCGATTGAATGAAGCGAAAGCGCTTGTCCTCGTCTCCGCTCTCCGGTGGCGACGGCTGCAGGATGCCCTTGATCTGCACGGCTTTCAGTCCGGCGGTAATATCGGCCAGCCGCTCGCTCCATGCGCGGTCCAAAGCGGGATTGACCAGCTCGATGATCCTCAGACGTTCGTCGCTATCCGGCATCGGAACGCTGACCGCTGCCACTTTCGGATTGGACACGATTTTGGGATGCAACTCGCTGGGAACTTCCGACAGAAGGATCACGACATTGTCCGAATTCTCGAGTTGAGGCGCCATCGACCAACGCTGAAACGTCACAACCGCCAATCGGTCCTGATCCGATGAAAACGCCGCATCGCCGGCTGGCGCCACTGCTTCTGCGTATTCCACAATCAGTGCCAGATTGTTGTTCGAAAAGAGCAGACGTTCCAGAACGGGCAGGATCTTATCGGGCGCACGTTCTGTCAGAAGTTCTTCAATCGATTCCAGCTTTGGCGATTTTTTTGCGAACCGGCAGCCGGTGGAGACGTTGTAGCGGATGACGGTGTCTTTTTTGGCAAGCACAGTGTGTGCCAGGAAATCGGGTATTCCCACCAGCTTCTGGTCGTGCAACACCAGGTCCTGCACATTGCCGAAGAGAACAAACAACGAGCTCTCTCCTTTGAGGTAGCGACGTCGAAGTTCATCGGCCCAATCCGGCAGTGTCTGAGTCGGTTTGTTTGCGGATTCGGTCACGGTTACATTGTCTTTTGTGCTTTTTGGGCCGCGGATGCCTGCCGCAGACGATCCCACTCGGACTTTGCAGTGACATCACCGGTCTGAGAGCGCAACGCCTTCAAGCGCGAATCGAGGTCGGATTCTGCGATTTCCTTCCCGAGACTCGCCTGAGCAATGGTGGTCTTGATGTGCTCCCGAACGTTGTCCAGAGCCTTGACTTCCGCATCCACTGACAGTCCCTCGAGTTGATCCTGGATGCGGACGCGGGCCTGAGCGGAAGCCATCTTTGCCAGCATGCGATCCTTTTCGGCCTTCAGGTTTTTGATCTCGGCCTGGACCTGAATCAATGAGGCTTTCGCAGATTCTGCATCCTTCACAGATGTGTCGAGGTCCGCTTTGAGCTCCGCCACCTGTTCCGAGAGCGCTTTCTGTTTCTGTAGAAGAATCAGTCCGAGATCCTGCTGGTTGGTTTCGACTGCCGTAGTCAGATCCGCCGACACCTGAGACAGTTCACGGGATTTCTGCTTGAATTGCTCATCGAGTTCCTCGCGCCGCCGAATGATGGAAGCGGTCGCCTGCTTGAGCTTGGTGTACTTCTCGATCATCGAATTGATGGCGTTTTCGTATGCGATCTCCGGATGATTTTTTTCCACATCCGTGATCCAGAGGGACAAGAATCCTGTCCACAAGTTACTAAGCCTGGAAAAGAAATTGATCGACATTTGCATCCTTCCGTTAAGATTCTTGAGATCGCCATCCTATCCGAGCTATAAGTAGGTTGTCCATGGGAGGATTCTTCAAGAAGGTCGCCGGCGCTTTCGTGTACCTCGACGACAGAGGAGACAAAGCGGATTCTGACTCGGCAAAAGCGCAGGTGGCTGATGATGAAGCTACCGAGTTGATCCGCCGTGCCGCCCAAAGCGCAACGGAATCCCAGACACCGATCGATATTCCTCCAGTTTCCAAATCAAGCCAGTCTTCGGCTATGGCAATGGATGCGGACGAAGTTTTTTCTTCGGCAGGCGTCGCGGACGGACCGAATTCCTCGCAGCGCCTCTTGAAAATCATCGCAGGCCTCACGATGTTTCCCCGCGAACAGCAGATCTTGATGGTTCGTGCGATGGACGCGGCCGATGAAACGTGGTCTGAAAAGGATGTGATGTCCGACGCCCGCCGGAGGCAATCGGTGCTGCGCTCTCATCTTCAGGCCATCGATTCCGAACGCCGCACGAAGGTTGAGACGATTGCCGCTCGCGTCGAAAAAACCCAGGCCGATCAAAAGCGGCGGCTCGACGATATCGATGGGCAGATTTCCGAACTACAGAAGCTCCGCCAGGAAGCGGTTGCCACGACCGCATCCGCATTGGCCGAGTTCGAAATGGACAGAAAGCAGACCGAAGAGGGCGCCGAAAAAGCACGGCGAGGAATCACGGCAAGCATCAATGCCCTTTCGGATTTGATTACGTTTTTCACCGGCGGCGAAGCAAAACCAGCCCCAAAGCCCTAGTCCGCAGGGCAGGAGGATACTCACGATGGCAGTCCGCTTAAAACCTGGCGCGAAAATTTTGCTGACTTTGGTTGTCGTTGGCGGAATCGCATGGGCCGCGTACACCTACTACTGGCTGCCGCGCCAGAGCAACTCATCCGGTGGCAGCTTCTTTGCCTCAAATGGTTCCGGCAAAAAGAGCGTCTATAAAGTGGCGCTGTCCGAATGGCCGGGGCACATGGCAATGGTGATTGGCAATGGAGGGCTGAAAACCCAGCCCGGTTCCGCCGCAGCCGACGAGGGCCTAAATCTGGAAGTTGTCTTCATCGAAGACCCGATTCGAAAGAATGCCGCTCTTCAAAGCGGTGATGTCGATTTCGTGTGGCAAACCGTCGACGAATTGCCCATCAATATGGGCGGCTTCAAGAAAGCAGGCGTCGATGCACGGGCCTTCCTGCAGATCGACTGGTCGCGCGGTGGAGACGCGTGCATTTCTTCCGCGGATGTGCAGAAGGTGGAAGACATTCTCAATCGCAAATCCGCAATGATGATGTTTTCTCCGGATCACACCGTTTTCGAATTCATGATCAACAATTCGCGGTTGACTCCGGAACAGATTCAAAAAGTCCGCAACGATACCAGTTTCTCGAGTGACGATTTCACGTATGGCCGCGTGCTATTTACACAAAACAAAGTCGACGTGGCGTGCCTGTGGGAGCCCGATGTAACGCTGGCACTGAAGGGACGGCCCGGTTCGCACCGGCTCTTTTCCACGGCGGATGCGACGGAACTGGTTGCCGATGTTCTGCTGGCAAATCAGAAACTGCTCGAAACCCAGCCCGACATTGCCGAAAAAGTTGCGAAAACCTGGTTTGCAGGGGTCGCCAAGGGAGAAGCCGACAAGCAGGCAGCAGCAAAATTCATTTCCTCGACAGTTCCCCGATTCAAGAACGAACTGGGATACGAAGGAACGCTCACGGCGCTGGGCTGGGTCAAGTGGACGACCATTGCCGACAACTCGTATTTCTTTGGCCTCGACGGCAAGGCGCCTGCGTTTGACCGCGTCTACAATCAGGCCGACGGAATCTGGGTGCAGTATCCCAAGGCGGAAATCACGCAGCGTTTTGCGCCGGCTTCACTTCGCAATGACGCCATCGTCCGCAAAATCGCAGATAGTGAAACGCGGAAGGCCCCGTTGGAGGAACCCAAATACGAGCCGAAGGTCGCAGCGACAGGCGCTCCCGTTTTCACAAAACCGGTGACGATCAACTTTGAATCCGGAAAGAGCGAACTGGATGCGGAATCGATGCACATTCTGAATTCGCAGGTTCTTCCCCAGCTCGAACTGGCAAAGGCGATGTATGTCCGGGTCGAGGGCAATACGGACAATGTCGGCGACGAAAAGCAGAACCTGTCACTCAGCGAGCGCCGGGCCAAATCCGTTGTCGATTTCCTGGTCAGCAAAGGCGTCAACGCTGTCCGCGTTACGGCCAAGGGCAACGGAGATGCGAATCCGCTCGGAAGCAACAAAACCGGGGACGGCCGGGCTGCCAACCGGAGGACGGACATTCTATTTATCAGCAGCACGACGAAGTGACGAAGTAAAGGATGATCAGGGACCAGGCCCGCTATATCGCCATCCCCGCCGTTGGCTACCCCGGAAAGATTTTGCCGCTGGCGGGAGTGATCACCGTTTTGATTCTTTGGTCGATCATCAGTGTGTCCGGCCTTGTTCGCGCCGCATTCCTTCCCACGCCATGGGAAACCGCAGCAGCACTCTGGAAAATATTTGCGGATGGTTCTTTTGTGCACGACGGCTGGGCTTCCATCCGGCGGGTGGGACTTGCCATTTCACTTTCCGCCATTGTCGGAATACCGATCGGAATCGCGATGGGGGCATTCGGCCGGGTGGAAGCTTTTCTGAAGTGGGTCATCTTTCCATTTCGTACAGCGCCGATCACCGCCTTTATTCCGCTCTTCATATTGTTTTTCGGTATTGACGAGCAGATGAAGGTCTGGTTTCTCTTCTTTGGCACCGTGGTTTACATCATTCCATTAACCTTTGACGCCATTCGCGCGGTGCCGCATGAGTATGTGGATGCGGCTGTCGATTTCGGCTTCCGGCCCATGGGCACGTTGATTCACTTCGTCATTCCAGCCGCATGGCCGAGAATCTTCGATGCGATCATCGTGTGTACGGGTATCGCCTGGACGTATCTGGTGGCGGCGGAAATCGTGAATCTGACGACCGGCCTGGGCGCCATTGTTCAGCACGCGCAGCGTTTCCAGGACACGCCAAAGGTATATGCTGGAATTTTGCTCATCCTGATTATCGGAAACGTCACTGATTTTATGCTGGGCCTGATTCGCAGGACCTACTTCAACTGGGAGGCTTAAGACAATGTCTACGTCAGCTCCCGACTCGACTGCCGCCGCGAATGCCAGCCCTCTCCTGACCATCGAAGGGGTTTGCCAGAGATTTGCCAATGGACCGGAAATCAATCATGTTCTCGATGGCATTACCTTCACGGCGGAGCGTAGCGAGACAATCTGCATTCTCGGTCCGTCGGGCTGCGGCAAGTCCACCATCTTGCGCATCGTTTCCGGAATGTATGAGCGTTTCATCAAGATGCCCACCAGCGGTCTTGTTCGCATTCGCGGGGCGGAAGTCACCGGCCCGCAGGACGAGGTGTTGACGGTTTTCCAGCGGCCTGTGTTGAAGGGCTGGCAGAACGTAAAAAACAATATCGCACTGCCGTTCCGGTCTTCACTGTGGGGCCAAAAAATATCTCCCAAAGAACAGGACGAGCGCGTCAGGGAAGTCCTCGATGCCGTGGGACTGTCCGACTCTGCCAATTTGCTGCCGCGGCAGCTTTCCGGAGGAATGCAGCAGCGGGTTTCACTGGCGGCCCGCCTGGTCCTGCGCCCCCCTATACTTTGTATGGATGAACCATTTTCAGCGCTCGACCCGCAGACTCGGCAGGACATGCAGGAATTGGTGTTGAAGATCTGGCGCCTGTATCCCTGTCTGGCACTCTTTGTCACCCACGATGTCACGGAGGCGCTCCGTGTTGCCGATCGAATCATTGTGTTGTCGACAAGACCTGCAACGGTCATCATGGACATTACCGTTGCGGAACCCAAGCCACGCGCGGAAGCGTGGTTTCGATCAAACGAGTGCTCGCAGCTGGAGCAGCAGATCATCGCCCGCATTCGTGAAGCGGCAAATACTTCAGCCAAAGGCGCGAGCTCAATTCGCGTTGGTGTGTAACTGGCATGTCCTCGCAGGAGACCAGCACTAAAACTCCATACCGCTGGTATGCGTTCACGCATTGGCTGAATCTGGCATTTCTGGCAGGTGCCGGACTGGCCGGATACTTCGTCGATCCGATCTTTGCAATGCTTGCAGCGCCATTGGAGTTGGGCGCGCTCTGGGTCATTCCCGACATTCCAGTTTTCAGGGCAAGAATTGACCGAATCGAAAGCGCAAAGGATTTGTCCCGCGAACGCGTCTACTATCTGCAGCAACTCTGGGGACTTGGCCCAGTGCGAAGAACAAGTCCCACAACCTGGGGCAAACGGATGGCGGGCTGGTTCGTCGAGATTGACGATGGCGATGTCGACCAGCGGGTCGTCAATCGCGATGCTGCATTTCAGAAGTATCTCGACATGCGCCAGATCCTCGGGAAACTCAAGGATCTCGAACAAGTGCGTGGAGTCGACATCGTCAGCCACGAATCGAATCGCTTCGAGCAGGTGATCAATGGCTATCTCCGATGCCTCATGGCCTGCCACTCCCTATCCGATGCGGTTCAGGGACTCAACGGCTCCCAGCTTGAAAAGGAACTGGCTGACATTGATAGCCAAATGAAGGACGCGACAGGGGAGCTGCGCGCGGTGCTGCTGGAACGCAAGCGCCTGCGTGAAACGCAGCTGGACCGGCTACCCAAGCTTCGCGCCATGCTGGAATTGTTTCGCACTCGCGCCGACTCGATCGTCTATCAGATGCGCAACATTCACGGCCAGGTGCTGGCCGATCCCGGCACCGACGTCAATTCGTTTCTCGAAGACATAGCAGAGAAGCACGACCTGCTGGCAGATCCCCTTGCGGAACTGGAAGCAGACCAGGCGGTGCGGGAAATTCTGCAGGCCGGCACCAGACCTACCGACCGCCGGCACAGCATCGCGAGTTCCCGCGGCGAAATAAGACAAGGCTGAGTCTGGCTGACGATCATGGCTTATCTCTCCAATAGCCGCATTTTCGAAAGTGCCTTACCCGGAGAATGGCGGCCCGCTCTCGAACTGCTGCACGAAGTCGATCTCGTGGCACACAATCCGGAGGCGGGTTCCACCAAATCGGACCAGGCAAAACTTATCGAAGCCAACCTGATGCTGCAGGCGAGGAAACTGGATGAAGATCTTCCGCCAAGCCTTCTGTCTTCGAGCTCCAGCTTCAAGCAGTGGTTTAGTGAAGCCGTTTTGTTATGGCCTCAGTTTGCGCTCGTGGGCAGCCCGGTTCACGTCGATACCATCGGGCTGACGACTCTTGAGAAATACGATATCGACCTTCCTCCGGATTCCATGCCCATCGACAAGCTCCGGCATGCTCTGGAACGGATTTTCGGTTGGAACGAGAAAGACCTGAAGGCTGTCGAAGAAAAAGTCACCCGCCTAACGCGGAATCTTCGGATCAAACGCAAGATCGCACACATTCTCTCCAGTCCATTCAATGGTGCAAAGAATGGTGCAAAGGACGATGCCCAGCACCAGCTCGCTGTTAACTTATTGGTCGATCTTTATGGACCTCTCCCGTGTCGTCCAGGCGACGTCGACGTGGTCATCAGTGCCACATCTGTTTTTCTATGCCTGCCTTATGACGGAATGAATCTCACCTGCGCCGATTTTGGGGAACGGCCCGAGCCGGAACGCGACCGGATCTCGGCGTTCCTGAAGCGCGTTCAGGACGACATGATCAGCCTGAAGGGGGTGCGGTTTCCCTCCTTTGGATTTTTCGATCCTGCGCTGGTGGCGCCGGCACTCATGAATCGCCTGGTCGAAGGGTTTCACGATGAGCCCGGTTTTGAAGAAGGGATCGATTCCGCGGAAGTCATGGAAGCGTTGAAGAGCATGGTGACGCTGCTGCCGCTCGCCGAGATCGACAAATATCTGGTTCACGATGTATGGG
>JBGPBY010000291.1:0-9052 GCA_041481485.1 Terriglobia bacterium | reverse complement strand
TAGCCCCGCCCGCTATCTGTGGGTTTCCACCCCTAAAATTTGGGGGCGGTCATACACCGCCCATACTTTTGGTAACGCATTCCTTCGCACCAACAGTGCCCAAAAGAACAAAACTATGTTCATCACCAAAAAACACATTCATCGACGAACGTTTCTCCGCGGTGCAGGGGTCACGCTCGCGCTGCCGTTGCTCGAAGCCATGATCCCGGCCGGCACGGCGCTTGCCCAGACTGCAGCCAGTCCGAAGCCGCGCTTCATGGGAATCTTTTTCCCGCACGGAATGGCGCCGGGCTATTGGGTTCCGGAAAATGAAGGGGTGCTTGGAAATCTGCCGCCGATCATGGAGCCGCTGGAGAAGGTCAAGGGCCAAACTGTCATTCTCAGCGGACTGTGGTCCAAATCTGCTGAGCCTCCCGAGGGCACGACGGGATCGGATCACTGGGTCGCCGCGGCGTTCCTGACCGCGTTCAAGCCGCGCAAGACTGCGGGTTCCGATGCCAGCGTTGGCAGCGCAACCATTGACCAGATGATTGCCGAAAAGATTGGACGCGAGTCTCTGCTTCCCTCGCTTCAACTTGCCGTGGAAGATCCGGGGACAAACTCCAGCAACTGCGGCGAGGGCTACAGCTGTTCCTACACGAATTCGATTTCGTGGAGCAGCGCCACAACCCCGCTACCCATGGAATTGAATCCTCAGGTCGTGTTCGAACGCCTGTTCGGCAGCGGCGCAACAACGGATGAGCGGACTGCCCGCCGCGAGCTGGGACAGAGCATTCTGGATTCACTGGTCGGCGAACTCTCGCGGTTGAAATCGCGTGTCGGGTCGAGCGATCGAGTCACTATTGATCAGTACTCCACTGAAGTCCGTGAGATTGAACGCCGGCTCCAGCTTGCGGCCAACGCTTCGACGACCGCTCCGAGCACCGGGGCACCCACCGGCGTTCCCGACAATTTCGACGATCACATCAAATTGCAGTTCGATCTGGCCGCGCTCGCATTTCAGGCCGACATCACTAGAGTTGCAACGCTGCTTGGGGCACGGGATCTCACCAGCCGAAGTTATCGTCTGCCGGATGGAACCAACAGCGGCGCGTTTCACGGGTTGTCGCACCATGCGGAGAGTCCGAAAACGATCAAACAATACTCCGCGCTGAATCGCTATCACGTGTCGACACTGGCGTATTTCGTCGAAAAGCTGAAATCCATTCGCGAAGCCGATGGCACGTTGTTGGATCGCTCGCTGATTCTCTATGGAAGCAATATGGGAAATTCGAATCAGCACAATCATTTCGATGTGCCGCATATCCTGGTGGGAGGCCTCAATGGAAAAGTAAAAGGCGGACGCCATCTGGCTTTTCCAACGAAATCCATCACCACCGGGAATCTGCTTCTCAGTCTGATGGACCTTTACGATATTCATCTCAGTACGCAAGGCGATTCCACCGGCCGGCTGGAGAATCTCTGATGAAAATGAGGCGTTCGCTTATGGGCTTTGCACTAGTGTTTGCGCTCGCTGCAGCGACACTCGGCGCACCAGTCAGTGAAATCGCGAATGCGGCCGAACGAGGGGACAAGGCAGCGATTCGCGTTCTTCTGGACAGGAAAGCCGATGTCAATTCACCCCAGCCGGGGAACGTGACCGCGCTCCACTGGGCCGTGTATCGAAACGATCTGGAAATGGCGGACATGCTGATTCGAGCCGGCGCCAATGTCAATGCTGCAAATCGCGAAGGCGATTCGCCCCTGGCAATGGCGTCGCAATATGGAAACGCGCCGATGATCGATCGCCTGTTGAAAGCCGGAGCAAATGGCATGCAGACCGGCATCGCGGGCAGAACCATGCTCATGCTGGCCGCTCACAGCGGAAACGTGGATGCCATCAGACTGCTGCTTGCCGCAGGCGTGAACCTGAATGCAAAAGAATCGGCGCGCGGCACAACCGCATTGATGTGGGCCGCCGAGCAGGGCCACGCTTCTGCCGCAAAAGCGCTGATCGATGCGGGCGCGGACGTGAGTATGCGTTCCGCTGGAACCGGACTCGCCACTCCGTACATGGCATCCACCGTTCTGACGCTCACTCCATTCGACCGCGCAGGCGGCGCCACAGTTCCGCAGGGCGGCAGGTATTCTGCCTCTGCGGCCACGTCAACACCAGCTGCCGCAGCGGTAGAAGATGAAGGTCCGGTTGCCGGAGTTCGGGGAACAGGAGGCGGCGGATTAACCGCGCTCGCCTTTGCAGCGCGGGAAGGCGTCATGGAAACCGCGCGCGTTCTCGTGGAAGCGAAGGCGGATGTCAACCAGATCACGGAATTCGGCTGGAGCCCGCTGCTGGTTGCAACGGAAAACCGCAACTATCAGCTCGGGCAATTTCTGATCGACCATGGCGCGAATGTCAATCTCGCCAACAACCATGGCTGGACGCCGCTGTATTTGGCCACCGACAATCGCAATATAGAAGGTGGCGATTACCCGGTGCCCGAGCCGGATATGGATCATCTCGAATTCATCAGAATCCTTCTCGATCACGGCGCGAAGGTGAATGCCCGCGTGCTCGAGGGCGCGCCCAAGAGTCACAGCACACTGACACGGACGATCTTCACCATGCAGTGGTTTTTCGAGGAAGGCGCGACGCCGTTTGTACGGGCCGCGCAATCGGGAGACCTGGTGCTGATGAAACTTCTTCTCAATCATGGGGCGGATCCTAAACTTCCAACTTCGTTCGGCGACACGGCTTTGTCTGCGGCATGTGGCATTGGATGGGTGGAAGGCGTCACCCACGAGTGGTCGGTACAGACGAGTCATGAAGCGGTGAAGCTGCTTCTCGATCTTGGATTGAATTCGAATTCTGCAAACCAGGATGGCCGCACACCGCTGATGGCTGCGGCGCATAAAGGCCGCGCGGAAACGATTCAACTGCTGGTGGATCGCGGCGCAAAATTGGAAACACGAGACAAGGGCAGCCGCGATACTCATATTGTCGACCTGTCCGGGCATGGCGGATGGCAGGCCATCGACTACGCCGATGGCCTGGTTCGCGTCGGCGTGCAATCTGCGAATGCGCACCACGAGGCGTCGGCGCTGCTCCGCAAGTTGATGACTCAGTCCGGTCTGGCAGTGCCGCCGAAAGATCGCCTGCTCGATTACGTGTGTGCCGTTGAAGGCCCGCTTTGTAAAAACGCAAACAAAAGTGGAAAGTAGGAACAGCGAGGGAACATTCGCTCAACCCGTTTTCCTCACCGCCGATTGGAAATATCTGGCGATGCTGAATTACGCGATCGATCCTGCGGTGCTCACGCCTTTGATTCCCTCCGGTACGGAACTCGATTCATGGAACGGTACGGCCTTTGTATCCGTCGTGGGTTTTCATTTTGAGAACACGCGGGTTTTTGGCGTTCCCATTCCCCTGCACCGCAATTTCGAAGAAGTGAACCTGCGATTTTATGTCCGGCGCAAGAGCGAGGATGTCTGGAGGCGCGGTGTCGTATTCATCAAGGAAATCGTTCCGCGGATGATGATCGCGATTTCTGCGCAATCGTTCTACAACGAGCCGTACATCGCGCTCCCGATGTCGCATCACTTCGAACAGAGCAGTGGGGAATTGCGGACGGTACGGTACTCCTGGCGGCTGGACGATCGTCAGCACAGCATATCGGTTGCGCTGCGCGGCGAACCGCAGGCCTTGCGTGAAGGGTCCGAAGCGGAATTCATCACGGAACACTACTGGGGATACAACAGGCAGAACGGCGATTCCACGATGGAATATGCGGTGGAGCATCCCCGATGGCGAGTTTACGATGTCGCGGATTCGAAGCTGGATTGCGATGTTGCGGCAATTTATGGAAGGCAGTTTGAAGAGTTTCTGAGTGCCGCGCCGTCTACAGCGTTTCTTGCAGAGGGCTCGCCGGTGGTAGTTCGGAGGGGGATTCGGATTGCCCAGCTGTAGGCGCGGTCTATGACCGCGCACGATTTAGATTCGGCGTGACGCGTTGGTTTTGCTGGATCTGTCGCCGCTACGCGGCTTAAATGTTTTGTTTTTTGTTTTCCACCGGCTTACGCCGGTGGCTAAAGGACTGCCGCCGCTCCGCGGCTCAAAACCGTGTCGAGAACATTCTCCGGATATTCTGAGCCGCGGAGCGGCGGCAGTTCGCTAGCCACGGGCGTAAGCCCGTGGAAAGGAAACACTGGTAGCACTTCCAGCGCCGGAGGCGCGGCAGATCAAGCGATTCGGGATGCATCACGTTTCGAAATCGTAGATCCGCACATTTATCCAAAGGTCTTTCAGTCCGCGGAAAGCATCATGAACCGAATCGGACTGGTATGCGTCGTGTCCCGCCTCATTGTCGAAAACGACGACCAACCCGTACGAATACGTGCGATCGATCACGGGGCGGTCCGTCGCTGCGGGCTTTCCGTACCAGCCGTAACGCACCGAATGGATCTTCGTCAGTGAATCGAGACCCTTCAGAAACGTTTGCTTTTCCGACGCGCTGAGCTCCGGCTTCAGCCAGAAATAGACGCTATGCACGAACATGCCGTTACTACTTCAGACAGCGCATGTACTTGTAGGCGATTTCGGCATTCTTCAACGGATCGGGCGCGCCGTCGTATTCCCAGATGTAGTACTTCACATCCGGACCGGCCGCGGCGTACACGCGAGGCCAATCAATGATGCCGGCGCCCAGGTCTGTGATCGTTCCATCAGGGGCGGTGTCTTTGACATGCAGCGCAATGATGCGTCCCTTCAGCCGGTTCAGAAACGCAATCAAATCGTCCTGATTGAGTTTGTACGCGTTCAGGGCCCAGTGCACGTCGATTTCAAAATGCACGTAACGCGGATCCGTATTTGCCGCAACGATCTCCAATGCGCTCACGGATTCGGGCTTCCCGTTCTTTTTGATGTCGTATTCGTATTTTGTGGCGATCTCGGCCGCGTGATTGTGCATATACAGGGCATAACCTTTTGCCGCAGCGGCCTCGCCAAGTTTGTTGAGATTCGCCGCAGTAGCGAGGACATTAGGCAATCCTCCGCCCAATCCGGGCTGACCAAATCCTGCAGAGCCGATCATCGCAGTCTGACCCAGAGCTTGCGCATCCGCGATCGTTTGTGCCCAAGCCGTCATGTCGTTGGTTAAATTCCCGTGGTTACCGATGACTTTGATCCGGTTCTTTTCGAGCAATGGACGAACCGTATCAATGGGCTGGCCAAAGATCCCGGCAAGCTCGGTGTTTTTGTAGCCAATGGTATGAAGTCCGGCCAGCACGGATTCGATGATCGACGTTGGTGTGCCGCCGCGTCCACCTCGTCCTCCAGCGGCCGCATTTGGATCGCGCAACGCGCCATTCATCGAATACATCTGGACAGCGATTTTCTCGTCAGGCAGTGGCGTGCAGGATCGTGCCTGCGGCGCCTGCAATGCCGGGGGCGCCGCGGAAGTGACTGCCGACAACAGAATGAAACCCGTGATGACCGCAATCAGGATGATCCGAAAATGCGACATGGTAATGGCCTCCTGTTCGAAACTTCGTCCGACATCTTATAACTTCCGCCGTTTCCCGATTGCAACATCGTCGCGGCTGCCTAATAATTCGCGGTCGCATCATATGAAGGAAGTCGCTGGTTTCACCCCTGTTTCGGAATCCCAACTTTTCAAGCGCGTGAGCCGCCGATGCATTCCGCTCTTGCTGCTGGGATACATATTTTCATTCATCGATCGCGTCAATATCGGTTTCGCGGCGATCTCGGCCAGCAAGGACCTCGGAATGTCGCCGTCCGTCTTCGGATTCGGAGCCGGTATTTTCTTCATTGGGTATCTGCTGTTTGAAGTGCCCAGCAATTACATTCTGGAGCGCGTCGGAGCGCGTCGTTGGCTGGCCCGCATCATGATCACATGCGGCATCGTGGCCGGATCGATGGTTCTGATCAAGGGGAAGTACTCGTTCTATGCGGTTCGCGTGCTTCTCGGTGCGGTCGAGGCGGGACTTTTCCCGGGCGTGATGCTATATCTCACGTACTGGTTTCCTCAGCGATACCGGGCGCGCTATGTCGGCATGTTTGCGATCGGCATTCCTTTGGCGAGCGTTGTCGGCGCTCCGATCTCCGGATTTCTGCTCAATCTCGATGGCATGCTCGGCGTGAAGGGGTGGCAGTGGTTGTACATTCTTGAAGCGATTCCATGCGTTGTCATCGGTCTGCTGATATGGTTCATCCTCACCGATACGCCGTGTGAAGCCCAATGGTTGACGCCCGAGGAACGAGAATGGATACAAAGCGCCATCGACAAGGAGCGCGCCGCGCATCCTGAAAGATCTCATCAAATGAAGCTTGGGGAATCGCTTCGAATGCTTGCAGACAGCCGCGTGATCGTGTTGTCGTTGGTTTTCTTTGCGACGGCAATGCCGAGTTACGGCCTGAGCATATGGCTGCCGCAGATCGTGCACGATTTCGGACTGGGGAACATTGCCACAGGCTTTGTGAGTGCCATTCCGTTTGCGTTCGGATCGCTGGCAATGATTTATTGGGCGAAGCATTCCGATGTTCGAGGAGAACGGAACTGGCATACCGCCATCGCGGCATTTGTCGCTGCGGCCGGTATGATGTCGTGTTATTGGATTACATCACCTCTGGTGACGATGATCGCTTTGTCCGTATCAGGAATCGGAATCTTCGGAATGAAAGGTCCGTTTCTTTCCGGCATCAGTGAAACTTTTGATCAGAGAACTGCTGCGGTTGGAATCGCGATGGTGGTATCCATCGGAAACCTGTCGGGTCTTGCGGCTCCGACTTTGATCGGAAAAATCAAGGAAGTGACGGGTGTCTACCAGCCGGCTCTGCTTGCGGTGGGATTCTTTTCGGTGATCGGCGCGATTCTGGTTTTCGCAAAGCCTTCTTATGGACGAAGCAGCGCTGGTCGATAGTCACGCCCACGTCTGGACGAAAGACCTGCCAATGGTGGACAGGCCGCGCCATCGGCCGAACTACGAATACACCGTCGAGCAGCACCTTGCGGCGCTGGGCAGACATGGAATTCAATACGGGGTCATTACGGCCGCGAGTCTTTTCGGCACGTACAACGACTACACGATCGCCGCGGCGAAGGCAAACCAACGGTTGAGGGCAACGGTAATTGTCGATCCCTCGATCGACCGGTACACGCTGCAGCACATGAAAGACGATGGCGTGATTGGTGTTCGTCTGGTCTGGATCGCGCTGGAATCGCCGCCTTCGATTGACTCTCACGAGTATCGGATTCTCCTGCGGCGCATCCGCGATCTCGACTGGCACATTCACTTGCATGTGGGAGCAGAGCGGCTTCCAGGAATACTTCCGCATATCGAGGCATCCGGCGTGAAAATCGTCATCGATCACTTCGGCAATCCGGATCCGGCTTCCGGGGTGAACTGTCCTACTTTCCAGGCCGTACTGCGTTCAATCGATACTGGTCGCACGTGGGTGAAATTGTCGGGCGCTTATCGGGTGACACGAGAGCGGGCCCGGGAATATGCCCGCGAACTGCTCAAGGCCGCAGGCCCCGAGCGTCTGGTCTGGGGCAGCGACGCGCCGTTCGCCGGATTCGAATCCACCGAAACTTACCAGCGCACGCTGAATGATTTGGTCGAATGGGTGCCGGACTCTGACGATCGCCGCAAGATTAGTTCAGTAACTCCGCTGAAGTTGTTTTTTGATAAATGATTTTCCTGATCTGCCGCCGCTACGCGGCTGAATTGGATAGCGTCCTGGCTTTCCACCGGCTCACGCTTGGATAACGCATTTGCTTCTGTCTGGTAGAATGCGTCGCCATAACAGAAAGGTGGACGGTATGCGAAGACTTGCTCGATTGGCCGGACTAGGAATCCTCCTATGCGGAGGGATCGTCGCCATTGCACAGCAGAACAACACCAGAGGATCCGGGCCGTGCGATCGCGCATGTCTGGAGGGATTTGTCGATCAATATCTGGATGCCGTGATTGCGCATGATCCGAAGCGCCTACCGCTGGCGTCAAACGCGAAGTTTTCGGAGAACGGACAGCGCCTGAATCTCGGAGATGGATTCTGGCGTTCGACGCTTTCAAAAGGGAAATACCAACTGTTCGTCACCGATGTCGAGGCCGGACAGGTGGCCTTCATCGGAACGATCACGGAGGGAGCCACGCCCCGGCCGGGTGAAGCTCCGAATGCCGCTGCTCCTCCGGCCGCCGGACAGCGCGGACCCGCCCCAGCCCCAGGCCGTGGCGCACCTGGAGCTGCTCCAGCACAGGGCGCACCAGGCGCCGCACCCGCAGCGGCGCGCGGAGGCGGCGGATCGAGCACGAACGGAGGTCCTTCCGCCATTGCATTGCGCCTGAAGATCGTGAATCGTCAGATCACGGAGATGGAAAATCTCATCGTTCGGAACGCCGGCGCCGCTCAGAACATCGAGGCGGCAGGCGCCCCTAATCCTCTCTTCACTCAGACGGTCCCGCCCGCCGAACGGATGTCGCGCGCGGACCTGTTTCGCATTTCGAACATGTATTTTTCCGGCATGCAGCAAAACGACGGCAAAGGCGATTACCCGTTTGCTGATGACTGCGATCGCTTCGAAAACGGCGGCCGGACGACGAACAATGGACAGCCAAAGCCGGATCCAAAGACGGCGACCGGTTACTCCGCAGCCTGGAGCTGCATGGAGCAATTCAAGTCCGGACTGATTCACTTTGTCACGCGCATCCGCGACCGGCGTTTTGTCGCAATCGACGTGGAGCGGGGCCTCGCATTCAGTTTCGCCTTCTTCGACCACTCCGCCGGAGATACGCGCCACTTTCAGACACCGGACGGACGTAATGTTTCCGGCGGTCCAACTCGTCCGTTCACCTGGGAGATCGCAGAAATGTTCAAGGTGGAAAAGGGAAAGATCCGCCGCATCGAAGCGATCCTGCAGGAGTCGCCTTACGGCATGAACTCCGGCTGGAGCAGCTGGGAAGACGGACTGTCGGACAAGGGCCGCGACGTCACGCGGTAGGAGTTTCGAATTGAGCTACTGTAGGGGCGGTCCATGAGCGGAGCGAATGCAAGCCC
>JBGPBY010000290.1:0-9058 GCA_041481485.1 Terriglobia bacterium | reverse complement strand
TGTCATTTTTGGATACGCCTTCGGCGTGGCATCTTTAAGAAATGATTGCGCGAAGCGCCGCCGCCAATGACAAACGACAATTGAGAATTGACCATTGACCATTTCTTCACACCTCTTCCCTCACCGCCTCCATCAATTCGTCATACATCACCGGGCGAGTCCCATGTTTCATGACAACGATGCCGCCGGCATAGTTCGCCAGACGTGCGGCTTCTCGGAAGGATCCTCCGGCAGCCAGTGCGAGAGTGAATGTCGCGATCACGGTATCCCCCGCTCCGGTGACATCGGCAATTTCATCGGAGCCGTAAATCGGAATATGTTCGGTCTTTCGGGCCCGTTCAAAGAGAGCCATTCCATCCCTGCCACGGGTAATGAGTACGGCATCATGCCGAAGCTGGCGTAACAGTTTCCGGCCGGCCCATTCGAGTTTTTCCATGTCATTGCCGATGACAATGCCGAGCGCCGCTTCCACTTCGGATTCGTTCGGCGTGGCCGCAGTCAATCCCGGGAAAGAATTCAGGCTGAATCTCGAATCCAGGGTGGAAGGGACACCATTCCGCATGCCGTGCTTCAACAGTTCGGGAGTGATGGCCCCGTAGCCATAGTCGGAGACCAGTAGCGCCTGGGCCCGCGGCACGAGCGATTTCAGTTTCTTTTCGAGGAACGCGCGTTCGTTCGTGGCCTCCGCTGGTCCTCCGGAATCGATCCGCACAATTTGCTGGCGATGGGAATGTACGGCGCCTGCAAGGATTCGCGTTTTGGTGGGAGTCCGATAGGACTTTGCCACGCGAATTCCGCCGGTCGGGATCCCGAGCTTGTTGAAGAAATCGATCATGTGCCGGCCTTCGGGGTCATCGCCGACGATACCGACAGGCAGGGGATTTGCGCCAAGAGTCCGCAGGTTGTGTACGGCATTCGCGCCGCCACCCGGGACGATTTGCGTTTCGCGATGCTGCAGTACGAGCACGGGCGCTTCTCGTGAAATGCGTGAGATCTCTCCGTAGACAAACGCGTCTGCAACAAAATCCCCGAGGACCACAACATGAAGGTTCTTGAATCTGCCCAGCAGTTCCTGAAGTCTGTTCATTCGACCAGGCCCGACAGTATGGACTCCACCGCGTGAAGGAGATTGTCTGCGATAAAATGAGGCTGGTATGCGGAAGACTCCGCGAATTTTTCCATTTCGAGTAACCCATCGCCGCTTCGCAGCAGGACCGACCGCACGCCCGCAAAGTGTCCGGCTTCGACATCGACGAATCGATCGCCAATCATATACGAAGACGAAAGATCGATATTCATTTCGCGGCTTGCCCGCGTCAACATTCCAGGCTTGGGCTTTCTGCAAGCGCAGTTGGTCTCCGGGCGGTGCGGGCAGTAGTAAATGGCGTCGAGATGGGCTGACCATCGCGCCAGCTCCTGTTTCAGGACGTCGTGAACTTCATGAATGGTGGATTCGGGAAAAAAGCCTCGCTCTACACCGGCTTGGTTGGTGATCAACACAGCCTTGAATCCGCTTTCGTTGATTCTGCGAACGGCCTCGCCCGTCCATGGAAATGGCCGATACAAACCCGCATGGTACATATAGCCGATCTCTTCGGAAACAGTGCCGTCCCGGTCCATGAATATGGCCTTAGCCTTCATGCAGGAGAACTTCCCTTGCGGCATTGCAAACCGTTTCCGGCGAAACGCGCGTCATGCAGCGGTGATCGATGGGACATTCACGCAGCCAGCATGGACTGCATTCGACCTGCTGATGAACTTCACGTCCCAGCGGACCATACGGAGCGGCAACTCTATAATCGGTGGCCCCAAATACGGCGACTGTTGGGATACCCAGCGCTGAAGCAAGATGCACGGGACCCGAATCATTTCCGAGCATCAGCGATGATTCTGCAATTAACCCGATAAGAGTTTCCATGCTTGTTTTCCCATTCAACACAACGGCTGGTGAATGCATGAAAGACCGTATGGATTCGGAAATGGAACGTTCACCTTCAGAACCAATGATCACCACGGAAAGCTGGAATTCCTTTGCCAGACGATCCGCAGCTTCCGCAAACTGACGATCGCCCCAGCGCTTTGCCGCGCCGAATGCCGCTCCCGGACCCAGAATCATGAATCGAAAGCCCGGGGATATTCCTTCCGCCGACAGTAGTTTGCGCGCAATGGTTCTGTCTTCGGGTCTGGACTGGATCGCCAGTACAGGTTTGGAAATATCCGCGCCAAGTGCTTTGGCGAGTTCAAGGTAGTAGTCGACGTGATGCACCTTGCGTTTTTCACCTTGCACCGGATGTGTCAGCAGCCATCCGCGTCCATCCATGGAATATCCAACACGCTTTGGGATGCGTCCAACAACGGCCATGGCAGCGGACTCGAAGGAATTTGGGAAAATTACCGCAAGGTCGAATCGCTTTCTGCGAACTTCGGAAGCCAGACGCCACCACTCGGCAAGTCCGGCCGGGCGCGGCTCCGGCCACACTTTGTCGACAAATGCCGCCGTTGCAAAAATACCCTGAGCCGAAGGGCGAACCATGACCGTGATTTCAGCTTCCGGAAACTTTGAGCGTACAGCCCTCATGGCAGGTGTGGCGACGGCCGTATCTCCGATCCAGTTCGGGGCCCGCAAAAGGATTCGTGTTACTGGTGTGGTGTCTCTCAATTACCTATACCGTTGTTCCGAGCGCAACGCCGTCGGATTCTAGAAGCGACGAGGGAGCAATGCTCATTCATTGTGACTGAGGAGCGACAACGAAGCCGACGGCGTTCCGCCGGAAGAACGGGATAGGTAATTGAGAGACGCCACACTCGCATTAGCGGAACCGGCCGTGGATCAAATCCATAAGCCGATCGAATTCTGGAATGTTAGCAGAAATACGCAGGTGCAGGAAATTGGACAAAGACGTGCCTTCCAGACGGACCGAATCCTTTTCTGTTGTGATCCTCAATTCGGATTCAGCGCCTTCGGCGATCTTGGCGACGTCGCTCACGGTGTACGAATGGTGATCTCGAAATTGGATTCGGCAGCTGGTGGCAATCCCGAGGTCCTCCAGAGAATTGAAAAAACGTTCGGGTTTCGCAATCCCGGCGAACGCAACAAACGGTTGCCCGCGGAGAGAAGCCAAATCGATCCTTTGCTCTCCTTCAAAGATGCCGTCGAATGCAGTGTCCACCTGAAACACCGGCAATGGCAAGTGCGGTACCACCACTCCTGGTCTGTTCTGGACACAAGCGGCATGCGCGCGTTCGATTGCCGCCTTCGGTTCCCGCCAGCGTCCGCGTGGAAGAAGCTTTTCCTCTTCCGACCACTCCACGGGGTCGACGGTGACGATATCGACATTGCGAAACAGCCCTCGATGCTGAAATCCATCGTCGAGCAGAAACACATTTCCAAGATCGTTTTGTTCCGCGAGTTGACCTGCTTCAAACCGATCGGCTCCCACAACAACAGAAACGCCTTGTGCTCTGCGTGCAATCAGAAAGGGTTCGTCGCCGGATTCCTGCCAACTCACCGTGGGGCCCTCGCCCCGGCTGACGATGAGACATCCTTTGCTCGTCCTCCTGTAGCCCCTCGACAGCACAACCGGACGAAATCCTTCGTCGCGAAGTCGATTGGCGAGCGCAATGACCAGTGGAGTTTTGCCGGTTCCTCCCAGAGTGAGATTCCCGATGCTGATTACAGGATGATGCAAACGGTGCGTTGCGAAAACGCCCGATTTGTAGAGTCTGTCCCGGGTCTGCAGCAAATAGCGAAAAACCGAACTCAAGACGGCGCTCCTGCTTTGGCGCGGCCCGGCAATATTAATGTGTTCAAAGCCGCCAGTGCGCGATCGGTGGCGCCACTATTGCTTCGAACAATTGCCATCGCCCGCGAGCCCATCGCCGATGCCATAGATTCAGATTGGAATAATCGATCGATTGCCGATACCAGTTCGGCCGCATCGCGTACCTGAATTGCAGCGTCCCCCTTGAGGAACAATGTGGAGATCTCGCGGAAATTTTCCATCCGCGGCCCAAAAACAATGGGTCTGGAGGCAGCAGCCGGTTCCAGAATATTGTGGCCTCCGCGAGGAACAAGCGTCCCGCCCATGAATACCACTTTCGCGAAAGGGAAACTGGCGGCCAACTCGCCAATCGAGTCGAGAAGAAAAACCTCCTTGAACGACACAGCTGTGCCGGTACTCCGGCGCGCGCATTCGAGTCCGTGAGACCGCACGAGCCTTTCAACGCTATCGAATCGTTCGGGATGGCGAGGTGCAATCATAAGTTTCAGGGCGGGATATTTCACCCGCAGAGAAGTGAATGCCTTGAGGACATATTCTTCTTCATCCGGCAGGCTGGCGGCTCCCGCCGAGGTGGTGCTGGCTGCAATCCAAAGCGGCTGGCTTTCAGCCAGCAATCGGGATAGATCGGGATCCAGTTGAGATGCCGTTGCCGTGGAATCATATTTCAGATTGCCGAAGACCCGGACTTTTTCCGGTGGCGCGCCAAGAGTTTCGATTCTCTGCCGGTCCAGTTCAGACTGCATCCCCAGGATGGAGTAATCATTAAGAACTGTTTTTAACCAACCGCGAATCCATCGATATCGCGGAAACGACCGATCGGAAATCCGTCCGTTCAGCAAAACAACAGGAATTTTTCGGCGCCGGCACTCGCGAAGGAAATTCGGCCAGATTTCAGTTTCTGCGATCACCACCAATTCCGGATTCGTTCGCCGCAGTGCCCTTTTCGCGGCTCCCCGGAAGTCGAACGGAAAATAGAAGACAAAGTCGGCAAGTCCGGATGTTTCTTTCGCCAGCTTTTGTCCGGTTGCGGTGATTGTCGTCAAAACCAATGGACGATCCGGATATTGCATGCGCAATCGCGCGAGCAACTTTTGGACTGCCTTGACCTCGCCCACGCTGACAGCGTGGACCCAGATACTCTTCCGCAGCATGGGAATTTCGTTGAATCCGAATCTCGATTTCAAAGAGAACGAAGCCGTTCGATACCGGAGAAGCCGCCATGGCGCAGAAAGCAGCAGTCCGGTGAAAAGGCAAAACGTGTACGCAAAATACATGTTCGCCGCCCAGTATACGTTCAAACCCGAATCGTCATCGAGCAGCCGCCGACCGGCCTCATTCCGAAAACTCGAGCGGTGGTCTGATGTGTGAAAGACTCCGTGAGTCCCAGCCGCGCTAGCGGCGGCAGTTCCTTAGCCCCCGGCGTGAGCCGGGGGTAAGAAATTTACAACACCACACCGAGTGCCGGAGGCACGACAGATCTATAGTTCAATGCATTCAGAGTTATTGACCTGTCGTGCCGCTGGCACTTTGAGTTTTCCTGGATTATCAATCCACCGGCTTACGCCGGTGGCTATCGAACTGTCGCCGCTCTGCGGCTCGGAATCGGACCATTTGACCGATTCTTCCTGTCACGGTTGTCAGGTGTGACCACATGGGCGTTCACATAAATTTTGAGCAGGCCAATACCTCGTGAGAGGAGAAGTCTCATGACCATCTCGGCTAGTGAAACCCGCGCTATCGCCAGGGATGCCTATATTTATGGCTTTCCGCTGGTCGATAGTTATCGGATTCAGTATTCATATTTTGTCGATCGTGATAATCCGGAATTCAAATCTCCATGGAACCAGATTCGAAATATTCCGCGCGTTTATACGCCTGAAGACAAAACAATTCAGACTCCAAACTCCGACACGCCGTACTCCTTCATCGGTGCGGATCTTCGAGCCGAACCGTTGGTGTTGACGATCCCGCTGATTGAGCCGTCGCGTTACTTTTCTCTTCAGTTTATAGATGCCTGCACGTTCAACTTCGCATACGTCGGAACCAGAACTACAGGGAATGGCGGTGGGAACTATTTGCTTGCCGGTCCGGAATGGAAGGGCGAAAAGCCCGAACACATTACACGAGTGATTCACTCAGAGACACAGTTGGCATTCGTCCTTTATCGAACGCAGCTCTTTAGCACGAAGGATATCGACGGTGTCAAGAAGGTGCAGGCCGGCTACGGAGTACAGACCCTGTCGAGTTTTTCGAAGAGGCCGGCCCCCCCATCCGCACCGGATATCGACTTCATGAGGCCGATGAATGCAAAAGAAGAGAAGACCTCACTCGAATTTTTCAGCGTCCTGAATTTCGTGCTGCAGTTTTGTCCGACGCACCCGTCCGAAGTAGAATTGATGGTGAGATTCAACAAGCTCGGTATTGGCTCAGGCCAAAAATTCGCATCGCAGTCCTTTTCACCGGAGATTCGCAAGGCTATCGGCGACGGCATTGCCGATGCCTGGAGAATTTTTGACCAATTCAAGTTGGCGGAAATCGACACGGGAAAGCGGGGAAGCGGCGATATGGCCGGCACACGGGAACACCTGAAGAACAACTATCTCTATAGGATGGCTTCGGCTGCACTGGGAATTTACGGCAATTCGAAGGAGGAAGCCGTGTATCCCTGCTATTTTGTCGATTCTTCCGGCCAGAAACTGGATGGATCGATGAATAACTATGTTCTTCGTTTTGGTCCAGGCCACTTGCCGCCCGTGAACGCGTTCTGGTCGTTGACAATGTACGAACTGCCGTCATCGCTGTTGAGCGCCAATCCGCTGAACCGGTATCTGATCAATTCTGCCATGTTGACCAGTCTGAAACGCGACGCGGACGGCGGGCTGACGATTCACATCCAACACGATTCTCCAGGTAAGGACAAGGAATCGAACTGGCTGCCCGCTCCGAATGGAGCGTATTTTACGGCATTGCGCCTGTACTGGCCAATGCCTGAAGTAATTAATGGACAATGGACGCAGCCGTCATTGCGGAGAGTCACGCCTGGCGAACTGAGAAAAGCCGGTTAGTCCAGGCGTTTCGTTCAGGGAGGCGTTATGGATGAAATGACAAGAACCAAAGCGGTCGACACGCTCAATCGGATTCTCGAAATGGAACTTGCCGGTGCGATTCACTACACGCACTACTCGCTGATGGTTTATGGATATAACCGGATACCCATTGTGAAGTGGCTGGGTGAACAGGCCAGCGAATCCATGGATCATGCCCGCGCAGCCGGGGAGTTGGTCACGCAACTGGGCGCCCATGCTTCGCTGGCGATTGGTCCGCTGCTGGAGACGCACAAGCATGACATTGGCGACATCCTTCGCGAATCTCTGGGACATGAACGGAAGACTCTGACTGAATACGAAAAACTCCTGGATCTGGTTCGCGATAAGGACGTCATGATCGAGGAATATGCGAGACAGCACGTTTACCTGGAGCGGCTCCATATCGGGGAGGTCGACAAGATGCTGCGCCGGCCCGGTGATATCGAAAGCGTTGCAGCATAATTGGGATTCAGTCAACGTCAACACGTTCGGCGCACCCGTAATTCGTGCAAAACTGTTACGACAGTCGATCAAGAAAATCCCTCTCCCGACGGGAGAGGGGCCGAAGGCCGGGTGAGGGGTACCGCAAGTAAATATTGTTACTTGCGGTACCCCTCACCGGCCGCTGCGCGGCCTCCTCTCCGGTTGGGAGAGGGATTTCTTGATCGACCGCCTCTACAGCAACTCGATTCGCATTCCTTAACAGCTTCTATGTCCGCGTCTCATGCCGTCGGCCGCCGTTCACCACTAACGTCACCTCGACACGCCCAATTCGGGCCCCGCCTGTAGATCTTCATTGGTTCCCGGCGAACAACGCCTCTATAGTCTGATGGCCAAAGGGAGGCTTCATGAAACAACTGTCGATGCTGACTGCGTTGATTTTTCTGTTGAGCGCAACGACTTCGAAAGCCCAGTCCATTCATTCGGCTCCGCGGCCGCCAGCGCAAACCGCTACTCCCGCCGGAGAAAGCGCGGCGCCGGACGGATATGCGCCGATACCCGCGTGGCTGGGGCAGACGCGTGCGCCTCGTCCGGCAAAGTCAGCAGAGTACTCTGTCGAGACGGTGGCGGAAGGATTGTCGGGTGCATTTTCCTTTAACTTCCTGCCTGATGGCCGAATGATCGCAGCTGAACGTGCGGGGCACATCAAGCTGATCGGTAAGGATGGAAAGATTTCCGAAGTGGAAGGACTGCCGTCGAATCTGTGGGCCCGTGGCCAGGGATTGTTCGAGGTCAGACCGGATCGGAATTTCAGTTCGAATCGCACCGTTTATCTGACATATACCGTTCTGCCCGACGGAGCAAACCAGGCTGCCTTGCCGCGAAGTCCGGGTGTGGTTGTTGCTGCCAGTGCGAAGTTATCCGCGGACGACAAGCGCATCGATGACGTGAAAATTTTGCTTAGCGCCGAGGGCACTCTCGGCCGAGTGATTCAGGCGGCGGATGGCACCCTGCTGGTGACTTCTTCCATACCTGCGGGACTCGGCATCAACTCGGTGGATTGGCCTCAGCCTCAGGCACTCGACAGCAATATGGGCAAGGTTCTTCGAATAAATACCGACGGTAGTATTCCGAAAGATAACCCGTTTGCTGGCCGCGCGGGTGCACATCCCGAAATTTACGCGCTTGGTTTTCGGGATATTCAGGGGATCGCGATCAATCCGCGTTCGGGCAAACTTTGGACCACGGAGCATGGGCCGCGTGGCGGAGATGAAGTGAATGCGGTGGAGAAGGGAAAGAACTACGGTTTCCCGCTGATCGGCTATGGTCACGAATACAACGGAAAGCCGATCCATAACGACAAGACATTTCAAGACGGAATGGAGCAGCCCGTCTATTTCTGGACTCCCGATATCGCGCCTGCTGGGATTGCGTTTTACACCGGAAAGCGTTTCCCCGCATGGCAGGGGGACCTTTTCGTCGCGGAACTCGTGGGAAAGTCGCTCGTGCGTCTTGTTCTTAATGGGGAACGCGTGATCGCTGAAGAGCGGCTGCTGACGGACATGAATGCGAGAATACGCGGCGTCAATGAAGGCCCCGACGGAGCACTGTACGTCCTTACCGACGGCGCCGGAGGCAAGATCCTGCGGCTGATACCGAAGGGGATAGGCGGTCCTTAAAATGTGAGTTGTCAAATGATTTGTTGTCCGTTGATTAATGGACCTGGTGACATTGATCCATTGGGTCATT
>JBGPBY010000289.1:0-9192 GCA_041481485.1 Terriglobia bacterium | reverse complement strand
TTTTCAGTGCGGACATAAAACTGAATGTCGCCGGCTTCCAGGCTCTTGCCGGCATCTGCAGTTTGGACTTCCTGAAACTTGGCAGTCGGCTTGGTTCCGGAGGCCGCCGTTTTTTCAACCAGGTCCCGAATACGATGGACCATTGGGCCGGTGATGGCGAAACGGTATGTGGTTTCAGCAAGGGTTGTTCGGCGCTGTTCGTTGGAATACCGCGAAGCAAACAACATGATGGGCATTACCAACGACGGGAACAGGACCGAAAGGACGATCGTGCGGCGTGCGCGCCCGAGCAACAGCATTTCGTGAAAATAGAGGACGCGAAATGTCGTCCAGTTCATTCTCGGTCCCTGACGTACTGGACGAAAATATCTTCCAGATAGTGCTGGCCGGTGGTTTCTCTCAGGCTGGACAGCGTGCCGGAGGCGAGGATGCTTCCTCGATGCACAATGGCGATGCGATCGCACAATCGTTCCGCTTCGCTCATGATGTGCGTGGAAAAGATGATAGTTTTGCCTTCATCTCTAAGCTGGCGGATGGAGTCCTGAACTTCGAGTGAGCTCAGCACATCCAGCCCCACGGTGGGTTCGTCGAAAATCACGATCTTCGGATCGTGAGCGATCGTTCGCGCAATGGAAACTTTCTGCTTCATGCCCGACGACAATCGATCGACGCGGGCATCCGCGAATTTCGAGATCCCGAAACGGTCCATGATGGCATTCACGCGGTCGGAAACCAGGTGTGGCGGATACTGATTGATCCGGGCAAAAAACGTGATGGTCTCGCGGGCCGTGAGCCGTGGATACAGCGCGGTGCTTGCAGAATAGAAGCCGAGATTCATTCGCGCCTTCTCGGAATCTTTCACCACGTCATGGCCCAGGATCGAGGCGTATCCGGAGGTTGGCGCAATGACGGTGGAGAGCATTCGCAGCGTCGTCGTTTTGCCCGCGCCATTGGCTCCGAGCAAGCCGAATACTTCGCCTTCGCGGCATTCGAAACTGATGGCATTGACGGCGGTAATCTCGCCGCGCCCTTCATCGTAAAACTTCTTCGTGAGTTCGAAAACCGATACCGGCGCCGTCATGATTTGCGCAGGCTCTTGCTTCTGAAGATTCGTTCGCTGGCAAATCGGGCAAAGCTTCCGGAATAGCTTCCGGTAACGACATCTTCAAATTTCAATATCGAGGCAGCGGCGATGACCGAAGCGCCGATGCATGCCAGCTCGACGAGAATTGTCAGCCCGATGAGAGACCAATGGAACCTCCCCTGAATCGCTTCGCGGAACATCATCGTCACGTTCAAAACGGGAATCAACGCGAGCTTCGGTGTGAACTGCAATCCCGGAACGCTGAGGAACATCAGCGGAGCGACAATGACAACGTAAAAAGGACTGACCATGGACTGCCCTTCCTTAAAAGTGCGTGCGAAGGAGGCCAGAATCAACATGACGGCGGACAGGAACAGCGCCATGAGCGCGGCGCCCAGCAGGATGATCGGAATCGATGCCAATGGGATGGAAATGGCGGCATCCGAAGCCAGGCGAAACATGGGGGCGAGCACGGTGCGCAAGGAAATCATCATGGCAATCAGATTGAGGAGCCCCGCAATAAAGGACATGGTTGCGACATACAGATATTTCGAAATCACGACGTTTTGGCGCTCGGTTGCGGTCGTCATGATGGTTTCCCAGGTCGAGTGTTCCCGTTCTCCGGCAGTGGCATCGATCGCCGGGTACATGGCGCCCGTTGCGAGAATGATCAGAAGGAACGTCGGCAGGATCAATCCCAGAACCAGCTGCGCCATCTGCCGGTTGCTGGAGATATTGGAACTCTCCACGCGAAAACCTGCGAACGAGGAGCCGGAAATTCCAAGTTGACCGGCGCGATGCTCCAGTTCGCGATTGCGAAATTCCTGGAGCTGCTTTTCCATTCGGGCTTGCGCGTTCTCGCTGCGGCTGCGGGTGGAATCGAATGTGAGACGCATGCGGAAATCGCCGTCGATGGAGGGGGATTCCGGGGGGAGCAGTTCGACAAGGGCGTCGAGCCGGCCGTTTCGAAGCTCAAGGCCGGGATCTGAAACCGTTTTGAGTTCGATGTCGGGATTGGTTTCCAGCTTCTGCACGAAGCTCCAGCCGGCAGGGGACAGATTTCGGGCCATCACCCGGGATTTCAGATCCGCGGTCTGGCCGGAAACGAAGGTGAAGCCTGTGAAGGTTAGCCAAAGGATGAATGGATACAACACGACCGGAACCAGAATGCCGGCAACCACAATGGTGCGGTCGCGCAGCGCGGAGCGCATTTCGCGGAGGTAAAGCACACGGATGTCGCGTAGGTTCATAGGAAATTACGTTCGCTGTCGCGGCGGTCTGTGAAAACTTGAATGAATGCAACTTCCCAATGTAGGGGCGGTCTATGACCGCCCACAATCTGCGGGATTGCAGCCCTCAAAATTGTGGGCGGTCATAGACCGCCCCTACATTGGGAAGTTGCATTCATTCAAGATTGGGCCTCCCTTGGCTACCCTACCATGCAGGCCACAATTTTTCTGAAATCCTGCCTGCATCGGCAGTAGAATCTCCCCGTCAGACTATAAATAAAGGTTGGCTGGCGCCGGAGACCTAAGGCTCGGGCTACATTGAATTTGAGGGGAAATCGGCCGGTTCGCTCAAATTGAACTGACGCCAAAATTTGTTGTATCCTTCCGGCGGTTCACGTCGTAGTCATCCATGAGTAAAGATCCGTTTATTCAGGCAATTAATAAACTTAGTTCGTGAACCGGAGCAATCCCTCATGAAGAAAATCATCTTGATAATCGGTAGTTTGGCGGTCCTTTCGATTACCTGGGTCCTTTATGGACAACCGGCTGGAGGGCAACGTCCAGCGGCTCCCGCCGCCACAGCTGCCCCGGCCGCTCCCGCCGCCCCCATCAACGGGGCCGCAGCCCGGAAAATGCTGGATCAGTATTGTGTCAATTGTCATAACGAGGACGACCACATCGCGAATCTGGTGGTCGACAGCCTGGACCCGGCGCACGTCTCGAAGGACGCAGAGACCTGGGAAAAACTCGTCCGCAAAGTGCGGGCAGGGATGATGCCTCCCGCTGGAAATCCCCGGCCGGACCGGGCGACCGCGGTTGCGTTTACGACGTGGATCGAGAACGAGCTGGATAAAAATGCCGCTCCGTTCACGCCTCCTCCAGGACTGCACCGGTTGAATCGTACCGAATATGCGAACGTCGTTCGCGATCTGCTGGATCTGGATATTGATCCTGCCAACTATCTTCCGACCGACGACTCCACTCACGGTTTCGATAACATTGCCGGAGCTCTGAGTTTGTCGCCGACTCTGGTGGAGGCCTACGTGACGGCAGCCGCCAAGATCAGCCGGCTGGCAATGGGTGTCGCAACAACTCCTGCTTTGAAGGTCTACCGTGCCCCTGAGGATACTTCTCAGGACTACCACGTTTTGGGAATGCCGCTGAATACTCGAGGCGGTCTCTTGGTGAAGCATCTGTTCCCATCGGACGGTGAATACAACCTTACGATCACTCCGATATTCGGCGACAACTTGTCCCCTACCGGTTTTGGCACGGTTCCCTGCGAGAAAATTGAAGTGCTGCTCGACAACGAGCGGGTTCAATTGATGGATTGGGCGGGTGGCGGCCGTGGCGGTGGCGGCAACTGCGGTGGCGCTGCCGCTGGTGGCGGCGGCCAGCGCGGAAACAACAATGGAAATCGCGGCGGCAACCAGGCCAATGGCGGCGCACAAGGTGGCGGAAATCGCGGCGGCGGAAATCGCGGCGGCGGAGCCGCTGGCGGTGGGAATTTCGGCGGTGGGTTCGGCGGACAAGGTGGCGGAAATGCTCAGGCCGCAGCGGCAGCACCAGCGGATGCCAATGCGCCAGCTGCAGGCGCCGCTCAAGCTGCAAATGCCGGCGGTCAGGGTGCCGGCGGACGTGGAAACGGCAATGGCGGGAATGCCAATCCCGGCGGCGGTGGTGGTGGCGGCCGTGGCGGTGGCGGTGGCATGCAGGTTCGCTTCTCGGCCAAGGCCGGTCAGCACAATCTGGCGGTAACATTCCTGCAGACGAATCTGGCTCCACTGCTGGATATTGATGTCCACTGGATGCGCGACACCGTACAGACCGGACCGACTCCGGGATACACGTTCTTCCCTCACATCGGAACACTTCGCATTGAGGGGCCGTTCAACGCGGTCAATGCCACGGATTCTGCCAGCCGGAGCAAGATTTTCGTCTGCAAGCCGACGGGTTCGGCAGACGAGGCGGCATGCGCGAAGAAAATTGTCACGAATATGGCAAGTCAGGCATTTCGCCGTCCCGTGACGAACAACGATATCGCGTCTTTGATGGATTTCTACCAGTCCGGGCGAACCGAGCAGGATTTTGATCACGGCATCGAGATGGCTCTCGGCAGAATCCTGGCCGATCCGAAGTTCATTTATCGCATGGAGACCGAACCGGCCAACGTAAAGCCGGGCCAGCCTTATCGCATCAGCGATCTCGAACTGGCGTCACGCCTTTCGTTCTTCCTGTGGAGCACGCGTCCCGACAATGAGTTGATCACTCTGGCGACTCAGGGACGGCTCAAAGATCCGGCGGTTTTGGAGGCTCAGGTTCGCCGGATGCTGAAGGATCCGAGATCGGAAGCGCTGTCTGCTAATTTTGCCGGGCAGTGGCTGAATCTGCGCAGCATGCAGGCTGTGGGGCCGTTGCCGTTGCTCTATCCGAACTTTGACGATCCGCTGCGGCAGGCAGAGCGGCATGAAGTGGAGTTGTTGTTCAAGAGCATCGTTGACGAGGATCGCAATATTCTCGATCTCCTGACTGCGGATTACACGTACGTCAATGAGCGGTTAGCCAAGCACTACGGAATTACGGGCATCTACGGCAGTCAGTTCCGCCGGATTGATCTTCCCGCCGAACTGGATGCTCGCCGGGGGTTATTGGGTAAGGCAGCAATTCTGACCATCACCGCAAAGCCGGAACGAAATTCGCCGGTGTCTCGCGGTAAGTGGATCATGACCAATATTATCGGTATGAGTCCGCCGGATCCGCCGCCGGATGTTCCGCCGTTGAAACCGGCGGCAAATGATTCGCGCGGCAATGGCGGTACCCTGACCATGCGTCAGAAGATGGAAGACCATCGCGCTGGGATCCCTGCTCCAGGCAACGCCGCCTGCGTTCAGTGTCATCGCCTGATGGATCCCATTGGATTCTCGCTTGAGAGTTTCGATGCGATTGGTGTGTGGCGAACCGAGGACGAAGGAACTCCGATCACGAAGTCTGAAGTGGTTTATGACGGGACAACCGTCGCCGGACCGGTCGGACTGCGCAATTGGCTTCTGAACACGTATTCCAATGAGTTCGTCCAGGTGGCCGTCGAAAAACTAATGACGTATGCGCTGGGGCGCGGCGTCGAATATCAGGACATGCCTCTGATCCGGTCTATTGCACATGAGGCAACACGGAGTAATAATCGCTTTTCAGCGCTCGTCATGGGAGTCGTGAAGAGCAAGCCATTTCAATACAATATGATTGTGCAGGAGACTGCAGTGCCGCAGAGCACAGTGAAGAAGGAGGGGAACTAAGATGTTCATCTTTAAAAAGCACATGCCTCGCCGGACATTTTTGCGCGGAGCCGGTGTCACCATCGGTTTGCCATTATTGAGCGCAATGATTCCTGCACAGACGGCGCTGGCCCAGACCGCTGCAAAGCCGAAAACCCGTTTCATGGGCATCTTTTACCCGCACGGGATGGCGCCAGGATACTGGGAGCATCCTGAAGGACCGCTCCCCGCGAAGTTGTCGTACATCATGGAATCGCTCCAGCCGGTGCGTGACCAAACCGTGGTTCTGGGTGGAATGTGGTCCAAGTCTGCAGAAGCCCCACTGGGAACGACGGGTTCCGATCACTGGGTCGCCGCTGCATTTCTCAGCGGCAACAAGCCGCGAAAGACTTCCGGGTCGGACTCGACCGTATTTCAACCCTCCATTGACCAGGTGATTGCAAGTCAAATTGGCCGGGAGAGTATTCTGCCGTCGCTGCAGGTCGCCGTGGAAGATCCCAACAGCAGTTCGAGCAACTGCGGTGAGGGATACAGTTGTTCGTATACGAATTCGATCTCCTGGGTGGATGCGCGAGATGAGAAGCATCCCGACGCGACCCTGCCTCTACCGATGGAGCTAGATCCGCAGGTGGTGTTCGAGCGCATGTTCGGCAGCGGTTCAACTCCTGCAGTGCGTGCTGCTCGAATGAAGCAGACCAACAGTATTCTCGACTCCGTAATGGGCGAACTGGGAGGTCTCAAGAAAGACCTGGGTGCATCCGACAAGCGGACACTCGACCAGTACACGGAGAATCTGCGCGAAATTGAACGCAGGCTCGAACTGGCAAAGAATGCTTCTGGCGTACTGCCCAGTGGCCAGTCCGAACCGCAGGGAATTCCTTCCAGTTACGAAGAACACATCAAGCTGCATTACAAATTGATTGCTCTGGGTTTCCAGGCCGATGTCACGCGGGTCGCCACACTGTTGGGAGCCCGTGATCTCACCGGTGCCTCCTATCCGTTGCCGAAGGGCGAGCTGTTCCCGGATGGCGGAACGAGTCCCAGCTATCATGGCGGGTCGCACCACGCGGACAATCCCGCGAACATCCAGAAATACGCCCTGATCGGACGTTACCATGTATGGAAAATGGCGGAATTTGCGCAGTTGCTGAAATCCATTCCCGATGGCGACGGCACGCTGCTCGACCATTCCCTGATTCTTTACGGAACCAACATGGGGAACTCGAATCAGCATCAACACTATGATGTGCCTCACATTCTCGTCGGTGGCGCCGGCGGAAAACTGAAGGGTAACCGGCAAATTAACTTTGAACGCAAAACCCATACGACGGGAATGCTGTTGCTGAGCGTCCTGGATATGTTTGGCATCCGCCAGGTCAATGGAGTCCCATACGAGGGCTATGGCGACAGTCATGAAGTGATCAAAGTAGGCGACGGCCGCTTGCCGAAGTTGGTCTGACGGAAACGGGGAGAAGATAGATGATCAGAAAAGTAGTGGTATGCAGTTCGGCTGTCCTGTTGCTTTCTCTCGCGGTCGTCAACTTTGGCGCCACCAGCAGCGATGTTGCGGACGCCGTTATGCGGGCAGACCAGGCCGCAATTGCAAAATTACTGGCCGCGAAGGCCGACGTGAATGTCCCTCAGGTCGACGGCACGACTGCGGTGCACTGGGCTGTTTTCAATGATGACGCAGCCACTCTCGACAAATTGATTGCTGCAGGCGCCAAGGTTAAAGTTGCCAATCGCGAAGGCGCCACCCCCCTTGCAATGGCGTCTCTTTACGGGAAAACCGCAATCATCGGCAAGCTCATCAAGGCCGGCGCGGACGCCAAAGAACGTGGACCCAACGGCGAGACCATGCTGATGTTTGCGGCGCGCAACGGCAATCCGGAAACCATCAAGTTCCTGGTTGCCGCGGGTGTCGATGTGAACGCCAAAGAAAATATTCGAGGCACAACCGCTTTGATGTGGGCCGCCGAACAATCCCATCCAGCAGCTGTGAAGGCCTTACTGGATGCCAAAGCAGATTACAACGCGAAGTCTGCGGGTGCGGGTACTCCCAACGCCTATACGGCTCCCGGCATCAACGTCAGTCAGGTCGTGGCCGCTCAACAAGCGCGCGGGCTGACGCCATCTCCTGAACTTACTGCGGCGGCTGCTTCCGGTGGCGGACGTGGCGGCGGCCGGGGCGGTGGTGGCGGTGCCGGTGGCGGACGTGGCGGCGCGGGCGCAGCAGCCGGTGCGGCAGGGGCGGCAGTAAATGCTGGCGGAGCCCCTCCACTGCCTGCAGATGGGAACGCGGCCGCTGGCGGCAACGGCAACCGCGGTGGAAACCGTGGCGGAAACGGTGGTAACCGAAATGGCGGCCGGGGCGGTGGTGGCGGTCAAGCACCAGCTGCCGGCGCGACAGCCGCTGCGGGCGCAGCGGATGATGCTGCGGCAGCTGCAGATGATGGCGGCGATGACAACGCCGGTCCCGTTGCTGGAGCTACCGGTGGCGGTGGAGGCGCTCTGACCGCTTTGATCTTTGCCTGCCGTCAGGGTGATATGGATTCCGTCAAACTGCTGCTCGCTGCAGGCGCCGATATCAATCAGGCCAGCGATTATGGTTGGACTCCAGTCCTGACTGCGACGCAGAACCGGCACTATATTCTCGGCAAATATTTGATTGAACGCGGTGCGGATGTCAACCTGACCAACCGGGCGGGTTGGACAAATCTTTACCTTGCCACAGACAACCGCAACATCGAAGGCGGCGATTTTCCGGTTCCCAAGCCGGATATGGATTCGCTCGAATACATCCGCATTCTTCTGGATCACAAAGCCGAGGTGAACGCGCGTATCAATGGCAACACCATGACGCGCACGATTTTCACGATGCAATGGTTCCAGGAACGCGGCGCAACGGCGTTCATCCGCGCGGCTCAATCCAGCGATCTTCCGCTGTTGAAGCTGCTGCTGGAGCGCGGTGCGGATCCCAAGTTGGCGACGGATGCCGGCGACACGGCGCTACTGACCGCTGCCGGCATCGGCTGGGTGGAAGGTGTGACGTACGAATGGTCGAAGGAGCAGAATTACGACACCGTTAAAATGCTGCTCGATCTCGGACTCGATCCGAACAAGCCTAATTCCGGTGGACGGGTGCCACTCATGGTCGCAGCGATGAAGGGACGGAACGACGTCATCCAGTTGCTCGTTGATCGTGGCGCTAAACTGGAAATGCGCGATTTTGGCAGCCGGGATACGGACAAGACCACCTCGAAGATTGGCGGCGTGACCTGGCAGGCGTTGGACTATGCCGAAGGCCTCGTACGCGTGGGCGTTCAGTCCGCCGTGTTCCGGCCCGAAACAGGACAGTTCATCCGGAAGCTGATGAAGGATAAGGGTCTGGCAGTTCCGCCGGAGAACAGGAACGTCGACTCGATCTGCATCATGGAAGGACTCTGCAAGCTGCCGAACGAGAAGTAATCCACACTCAAACAAAAAGCCCCAGACCTCGAGGTCTGGGGCTTTTTGTTTATTTGATGGCCTCACTTTGTCAATTGAGAGTTTGTCTGTTGTCCGTTGATTGATGGCCCTGGTGACATTTGACGAATGGCCCACTGGT
>JBGPBY010000288.1:0-9213 GCA_041481485.1 Terriglobia bacterium | reverse complement strand
GAATGCCATCAAGAAATCCCTCTCCCAACGGGAGAGGGTTGGGTGAGGGGTACCGCACGTAAAAACTGTTACTTGCGGTACCCCTCACCGGCCTTCGGCCCCCTCTCCCGTTGGGAGAGGGATTTCTTGATGGCATTCCTTCACACCCCCTACAGCGTCCTCCACCGATAGAGATCAAGCGGAACTCTGCCGTTGCGATCAAACCGGATCCCTTCCTGCTTCAGCAGCTTCTTCTGCAGACTCTCATTCCCACCATCTGCGCGAAGGCTGATCTCTCCCTTCGCATTGATCACCCGATGCCACGGAACGTTCGAATCCGGCGGCAGTGCGGACAAGGCATATCCGATCCGCCGAGGCTGGCCAGGTATTCCCGCAAGATCTGCAATCTGTCCGTAGGTGGCGACTCGGCCAAGAGGGATTTCCCTCACGATGTCGTAGATCTGGTTATATTGCCCTTTCATTTTCGTAAGAGTAACCACATTTCCATGACCGATTCTCCGTCTTTTTAGTACATTCCAAATGGATGCTGCTGAAGAGTCCATTCAACGAAGCGGAACAGGCGCGAGGCTGGAATATCGAGGCCGTTCTTCGAGACTATCGAATCGCATACCGTAGCCGTCAATGTTCGGAAGTCGGCCGTCACGAAGTTTTTTCAGGAAAAGCCAAATTCGGAATTTTCGGTGACGGCAAGGAAACCGCACAACTCGCATTGGCATACGCGTTCCGCAAAGGCGATTTCCGTTCGGGATACTACCGGGATCAAACGCTGATGTTCGCGCTGGATCTGCTGACGGCCCAACAGTTCTTCGCTCAACTATACGCGCATGCCGATGTCACCGCTGAACCGCAATGCGCCGGACGCTCCATGACCGGACACTTTGCAACGAGATTTCTTGATCCTGACGGCACGTTTCTTTCCCAGACCGATCGTTACAACTCCACGGCGGACTTGTCGCCTACCGCGTCGCAGATGCCACGGCTCGTTGGGCTGGCGTATGCATCGAAGCTCTATCGCAACAATCCGGATCTGCGAAAAAACGCACAACGATTCACCCGGAACGGCGACGAGATCGTTTTCGGAACCATCGGGAATGCGGGTTGTGCCGAAGGACTATTTTGGGAGTCCGTAAATGCCGTCGGTGTTCTTCAGGTGCCGGCAATCATTTCTGTCTGGGATGACGGTTTCGGAATTTCCATTCCCAACGCGTTTCAAATGACGAAGGGCGACATTTCCCGGATTCTCGAAGGCTTCAAACATCGCCTGGGAGGGCGTCCGGGAATTGAGATTTATGTCGTGCACGGTTGGGACTATCCCGATTTGTGCTCGACCTATATCGAGTCGGCCGACCAGGTGCGCGCCAATCACGAGCCTGCAATTATCCATGTGACCGAATTGACGCAGCCCTTCGGACATTCGACTTCCGGAAATCACGAGCGATACAAATCCGAAGAACGTCTCGCATGGGAAAAGGAATTCGATTGCCTGCGAAAGATGCGCGAATGGCTTCTCGAGACAAAACTCGTAACACAGGAATTGCTGAACCAACTCGAATCCGAGGAGCAAAAGGATATTTTCGCAGCACGAGATCGAGCCTGGCAGGCATTTCGGGAACCGATCGATGCGGAGCGAAAAACGGTTATCGCTCTCGCGGAAGGGCTGGCAAAGCAATCCAGGCGCTGCCGCGAAATCATGAATATGACGGAATCGCTAAAGGATATGGACGCCCCGTTGCGCCGCACGCTCGCGGCAGCGGCAACCGAAATTCTGATCACCGCAAAGGACGATCCTGCCGAATTGAGCAATCCACTTCGAGCCTGGAAGCAGGAACAGGAGGAAATCAATCGACAGCGCTACGGATCCCATCTCTACAGCGAATCGCACGAGTCCGCGTTGAACATTCCTGAAGTACCGGCCCGGTATTCTGAGAATCCTCGCACGCTTAAGGGCTTCGAAGTCTTGAATGCCTGTTTTGATTCCGCTTTCCAGAGAATTCCCGAGCTGATCGTGCTTGGTGAAGATGTTGGACATCTCGGCGGCGTAAATCAGGGTTGGGCCCATTTGCAGGACAAGTACGGCGCCCAGCGCGTGATCGATACTGGCATTCGTGAAGCGACCATTGTCGGTCAGGCTATCGGGATGGCGCTGCGTGGCTTGAGACCCATCGCCGAGATCCAGTACCTCGATTATTTCCTTTATGCGCTGCAGATCATTGCAGACGATCTTGCCAACCTGCGTTGGCGAACGTACGGCGGCCAAAAGGCGCCGGTGATCATCTGCACGCGCGGTCATCGTCTGGAAGGCATCTGGCATTCGGGTTCGCCGATGTCCGGAATCATCAATCTCGTTCGCGGCCTCTACGTGTGCGTGCCGCGCAATGCCGTAAAGGCGTCGGGCTTCTACAACACGCTGCTGCGCTCGGACGACGCTGCCCTGGTCGTTGAAGTTCTGAATGAATATCGAAAGAAAGAAGCGTTGCCGGACAACATCGGAGAATACACGTTGCCGCTCGGCGTGCCTGAAATTCTGCGTTCCGGCAAAGATCTCAGCGTGGTCACCTATGGGGCATGCTGCGAAATTGCGCTCGATGCCGCACGACTGCTCGAATCCCTGGGAATCGAAGTGGAAGTCATCGATGTGCAGACGCTGCTTCCATTCGATCGCCCGGGTGTCATTGTGTCATCGCTTCAAAAGACCAATCGCGTTCTGTTCCTCGATGAAGATGTTCCGGGAGGCGCCACGGCATATATGCTCCAGGAAGTGCTCGAACGACAGGGAGGATACCAGTGGCTCGATTCGCCTCCTCGCACGCTTTCCGGGAAGGCGCACCGCCCGGCATACGGATCCGACGGCGATTATTTCTCCAAACCGAATCGGGAACAAATCGTGGAGACGGTTTACGCCATCGTGCGCGAAGCGAGGCCTTCACAATATCCTCCCATTTTTTGAGAGTGCAAACCGGCGACTTGTGAATTCCTGGTCGTGCAATCGGCGGGATGCTGGTAATACGGACAAGTGCTTTGCTGGATCAGTAAACACTGCGCGACTATAACGGACTTGAGAATAAGCTGAGCCCGCGGACAACGCCCAATGGAAAAGTGTTTATGCGACATTTCGACCTGTAGGCGCGGTCATAGACCGCGCCTACAGCTCAGAAGCTAAACCGGAGCTGGCCCTGGAATGTACGGGTCTGGTTCCCCTTACCATTGATACGGCCGAAATAGTTGGCGTCCGTAATCGAAAGGGCCGGAGTTGCCGGCTGGGGATGGTTCAGAATATTCGAGCCATCGAAACGCACCTGCACGCTCTTGGATTCGGAAATTCTGAACGTCTTCCCCATGTTGGCATCGAAGCTGAAACTTCTCAACCCGATGACGGTGTTGTTACCGAGATTGCCCTTCTTACCTGGCTGAGGGTGCTGGAGAACAATCACGGAAGGGCGAGTCGAGCCGTCTGAGAAAAGTCTGTCAACAGCCCCTGCCGTGCCAGCCGGGACGGCCATTGCCAGTGCGTCCAGAGTGCAACGGGTTTGCACTCCGTTGACAACGTTATTGAGGTTTTGAAGACCGGTAACAGCGCTGCACTGCGGATCGTCCACCTTCACGAACAAATCATTGTTGGCAAAGTAGCGGCCCTCTGTGAAGTTCCCGCTCTTGGTGCCCCAACGAACGCCCTTCAGGCTATTGAAATCCACAGGGTACACAATGTCCGGTACGCCATTTGCGTAAAGCATTGTCGTAGCAGTAATACTGGTGGGCGCGCCGGAATTGAGGTTATAGATCAGCGCAACCTGCCAGCGCTCCACAAGGCGCGCCACCCATCCTGAGGAATTGCCCATCAGCAGCTTATTGGGACCGATCGGCAACTCGAATGTGCCATTGGTGCGCAGACTCTGCGCCGGGTTACTGTTCACGTAGGTGTAGTCCTGCGCTCGGTTGGTCGGATCCGTGAGCGTGCCGAGGCCAAGGTTCTTACTGAATGCATACGTGATCTGGGTCGAGACCCCCTGAATCGGCCGCAACGTCGTCTCTACCTGGAACGAATGATAGTTGCTGTAACCGTAGTTGGTCATGTAGTTCATGTTGTTGAATTGGGGATTCGTATCCACGAAATTCTCGGGGAACCCGTTGATGCGGAGCGCTGCTCCGACGGTACCTGCCGGGACGGCCGGCAGGGAGGCATTCGCTCCGGTCGTGACATAGTTGAATCCGCCGATTGTACCTGCAATGGTGTTGTACGCCGCGTTGGCCAGGTTGGCCTGGAACGTCGTACTGGATCGCATCTGAAACTCCGCCGTCTGGAAGATGGCATTCGCACCGGTGCCGGTGGTCGTTCCGATAGCGCCGTAGCTTTGACCGGAGGGCAATGTCGCGCAAGGACTGGTGCCGCCGACCGGTACTGCGCACAGATTTATTTTGTCGAATATCTGGTTGAGCAAATCCTTGGGGTCGGCCGCAGTTTTGGTGGTTTCCGTACCGGCCCGAACGGCGTTCAGAGCCTCGAACAAGCCGTTATGGAGAAAGTTATTCGTGTTGATATTGATTGTCCCGTAGGTCTTTCTCGACAACGTGCCGACATATCGCAGGTCTACCGTGGCCATCTTGCTGATATTACGCGTGACGGATAACGTCAGGTTCTGAACGTACGGGGACACGTAATGCGGGTCGAACGCCGTGAAAGTCTGGTTTCGGATATTCAGAGGCAGCGGCTGCATCGGCAACACCGGGGGCGTCACCGGCACCGCAGTCGAGAAAGTCGACAAGTCCTGGTAGACGTTCGACCAATTAGGAGAGCCATTGAACGTACTTCCTGGCGTTGCCCCGATGGCATCCTGGTACGCATTGAAGCGTCCACCACCCTGGTAGGTGATCTGATAGCCACCGCGCACGGTAGTCTTTCCTTCACCCCAGAACGGCAATTGCCAGGCAAAGCCAACTCCCGGACTGAAGTTGTTCAAGTCATTCGGATAGAGGCCCTGCTTGGGATTCTTCGAGCCAGGACCCACGAAAATGAAATCCGATGGGGCCGCTCGCTGACCTGGGTTCATCCAACCCGTAAAGTCGCGCCCGGAGATACCAAACGAGGCGCCGCCTCCGCCAACAAACGACGTGGTAACTCCACCGTCGAGGTAAGGAGCGCCGAAGTAATCCCAGCGGACGCCAAGGTTCAATGTCAGATTCTTGGTGATCTTGTAGTCATCTTTGAAAAACACATCGAATTCCCGCTGGATAAACTTGGTATGCGGTAGCGGCTCATCGCGGTAATCGGACCAGTGGTTCTTGGTAGGATCGGTGATGTTTGCAAAGTCCACCTGGTCCGCACTGGTCAGGAAGAAGGCCTGCGATACATTGTTTATTGAGGCGGCAAGGTAGCTTGCCAAAGAGCGAGCATTGTTCGCATTCCCGGTAGTCGCCGTCCCAAGCAAGAATTGCATTGCCGGGTTATTGCTGGCGATATCGGTCGCGCCTGAAGTACCCATCGTTGTGCCCGTGATACTGCCGGCAATGGGCCGGGCAACGGTGGAAGTTCCGAAGAAAGTGCCCGGTGCTGAACCAAACCGGTCGCTGCTATTGAGCCGCAGTTCGGCTCCGAACTTGAAAGCGTGCACGCCGTGCGTCCAGCTTAAGGTATCCGCGAACGTGTAGGTTGGCGTGTTGTCCTGCGATGTGGCCGTAAAGGCAACACACCCGCTACCCGGAGGCCGGGGGCCGGAATACGGTTCACAGAAGCCTAAGTTGGTGAACTGCGGAATCACGCGGATCGCACCCGTTGACGTACTGACGGGTGCAGGAAAGAGCGCATTGAGATCCGTCTGAAATTCAGGCCGATCCCATGGGGCAACGACGTTTGTTCCCTCGCGCCGCATGCCAAAGCGCGCTTCATTGAGCAGGGTTGCCGATAGTGTCGAAGTAAATCCCGAAGCGAGGACCAGGGGCCTCTTGAAATTCGTGTTGCCAAACATGCCCGGAATTCCGGATGCCGTGCCTGCAGGTATGCCTGCCACGGGGTCGTCGGACGTCACCCGTTCGTAGGTGACATTGATATTCGCTTTTTGAGTGGCCGAGAAATTCTGATCGATCTTCACGTTGATCTGCCTGCGGACGCCCGTGCCTTCGCCAGATCCAAAGAGATTGTCGAGACCGCGATAATGACGAAGGAAATGGAAACCGGCCGTGTTCAAACCATCCCCAGTCGATTCGAAGTTGTTCGGCAGGGGATAGAACGCCATCATCCTGCTGATAAAGCCAGTGGTGTCGAGCTGTCTGCGATACACATCCCAGCCGCCGCCGGCGCCCGGAGCCGCAGTCACGCTAACGCCGTTGGGAACCAGAGTGGTGGAATTGATCGGAGCATCCGAACAATCTGCCGCGGTTGGCTTGGATGCCAGAGGCCCGAATACGCTGATGTACTGAGGACTGGCGTCATATGGAATGCTGGTATTCCAGAGCGGCGGCAGTCCGCCCGAAGTGGGTGCCCCACTCAGCATCGGATTGACCGGGTTTCCATTCGCGTCGACGCTGGCCCATTGGGCGTTCGTCGCGGATGTGGTGTTCGTTCCGCCAAGCAGGTTCTGATTATTCCAGCCATTAAAGTAACGGAAAATCCCCTTGCGGGCACACGCAGTGGGTACGGTCAGAGTACTGAGCGATCGCGACAGGTTCGTGTTGGCATCAAAGAGCGCAAAGAAGAACGTCTTATTTTTGATGATCGGACCACCAAGGCTGGCAGTGAACTGATGAATATTGTTCCAGTCACGCGGTGTTGCCACGGGAACTGTGGCGGTGGAGCCGACAGGAATCGTCTGGTTTCGATTGTTCGTCCAGGTGTTGGGATTAAGCGCGGTGTTGCGAACGTTCCATACGGCGCTGCCGTTGAGTTTATTGGTTCCGGATCGGGTGGAAATCTGAATGGTGCCATTGCCGCGGCCGATTTCCACATCCACGGGAGCCAGGATGATACGGATTTCACCGACCAGGTCCGGGTTGATCGTGGTGACGGAAAACACACCGTTCGGGTAACGATTGTCCCGCACCTGAATGCCGTCGCGTACGATGGAAACATTGTCTGCTCGGACACCGGCAAAGGTTTCATTCTCACGGGCAGCCCCACCAACCACGTTGTCGCCGGCAATGTTCTGGATCCCGGCCATGACGCTGACCAGATTCAGAACATTATTTCCGATGAGTGGCAAATCGTGAACCCTCTGTTCGGTGAGCACGGTGCCGACGGTGGAACTCGACTGAGCAATGATCGATTCTGCCGAAACGGAAACGGCGACATTCGTGTTGCCGGCAGAAATGGCCAACTCGAAGTTGTACCGGTACGACGTATTCTGACTGAGCGACACATCGATGAGGGACTTGGTTTGAAACCCGTTCAGAGATGCCGTAAGGGTGTACTTCCCGGGCTGCAGGTTCGCGAAGGTGTATGCGCCGGCATCATTAGTTATGGTGCTGGTGACAACCCCCGTGTCCACGGCAGTCGCCTTCACCGTGACGCCGGGAATCAGCGCCTTGGTCGTATCGGTGACCGTTCCTGTGACGTTGGAAAAGAAGCCGCCCTGGCTGAATACTGGTGTGGAAAAAATGACTAAAGACAGCAATGCTACCGCTAAGTGGTGCCTGCGCCTGTGAATCCCCCCGGGAAAAATGCAGCCCAGGAAGAATCCTTTTCCCTGGCCTGCGGATTTCAACTCGACCATCGGTCGAGTTACCCCATGCATGGCCTGACTTTTTGACGGTCGTGCCAGTTCAAATCACTTCGGTTTCGGAGTGTCAACCATAATTCCCCTTCTGCAAACTGGAGCGGATTACGAGAGGCGCCGTCAAGGCGGTCATGGAAGAATGCTCCAGAATCCGGGCCGGAAATTAGAGGCCAGCAACGAATGGATTTCGTGCAGGTGACTTGCGGAATCGTTTTCCGATTCTGAACGCAAATAACGCGTCACGATGGTACTGGCCGCTACCGTCTCGAGGACATTCCACCGGGCAGCGGCGGAACCCATGACTCCCAAGTTCGAGAAGACGGGAAGTTCGAAATCCCCAGCGTTCGACCGGAAACCTATTCGCTCCAGCTTCTTCCTGGTCTATCACCGCGCACAATCTTTTGTTTATGGAAACCCAATCTGCGGAATCCCAGTCTGAAAAACTGTGCGCGGTCATAGACCGCGCCTACAGTGGACATCACCGTCATCGTTGATCAGCGCCCCGAGCGAATGCCGTATCCCGGCCACGACGTCTGCGGCACTTCCTCAACTGTTTCGGGGAATTTCCCGACTGGCTGCATCGGGCGGAATCCGCCGGCACGTTGAGCCAGCGCGATGGCGTCGAATGGGGCGCGCACTTTTACATCGTTATCAGAATACACATAAACATCCAGCCGTTTCCTGCGCCACGCGCGAATTCGCTCTGCCCACCGATCCAGCGCGGATGGCGTGTAGCCGCTTGCATACAGCTCACGATCTCCATGCAGTCGTGCATACGTAAAGTCCGACGTCACTTTTTCGATGAATGGCCACTTGCCTGCCGTATCCGCCAGAACCAATGAGATATTGCAGCGCTGCAACAGTTCCAGAAATTTCTCAGACTGAAAGGATTCGTGACGAATTTCGACAGCGTGACGAACCGGGCGTTTCAGGAGGGACTTGTCGACCCGAAACCAGCACGAATCCGCCATTCTCCCTTCGCGGCGCCGAGCCAACTTCATGGCTTCTTCCATGTCATGGGGCAACTGATTGAAAAACTCTTCGAATCGCGAAAGATCGAGCGTAAACGCTGGAGGAAATTGCCAAAGTATCGGACCCAGCTTTTCCTTCAGGGCCAGCACACCCTGTGCGAAGAAATTCGCGAGCGGCTTCTCCACATTTCTCAACCGTTTCATGTGAGTGATGAATCGGCTTCCCTTTACAGAAAAAACAAAGTCTTCGGGAGTTTCGCTATACCAGCGCTGCCAGCTGGAGACGTCCTGCAGCGAATAGAAGGAACCGTTGATCTCGATGGAATTCAATTGCCGCGATGCGAACTCCAGTTCGCGCCTCTGTGCAAGGCCGGGAGGATAGAACACGCGCCGCCACGGTCCATAGCGCCAACCGGAAATGCCAATGCGGAGTTGAGACATGGGAGACCTCTGGGTTAAAGATAACAGGGAGAGGGTGCGGGTGTGAGCGTCCCCACTTGCAATTGTCCGTTGTCTGTTGTCCGTTGATTAATGGCCCT
>JBGPBY010000287.1:0-9220 GCA_041481485.1 Terriglobia bacterium | reverse complement strand
TGCGGTACCCCTCACCGGCCTTCGGCCCCCTCTCCAGTTGGGAGAGGGATTTCTTGAATCGCATTCGATCACACCTTCATAGTCTGGTTAACGACTTCCTTACATCCCGCTTATGCCTTCTTCACGCATGTGCCTCTACGCTGGACACTATGCAAATTCAATCCCGATCCAACGCCACCAAGATAATCCTGGCAAGCACGGTAATGCTCTCCTTCATTTCGTTTTGGCGTGCGGCAGCTGTTGTGCTCAATGACCTCGGCTCAACGGCCTATTACATCGGAGGTATCTCCGAGCAGGCTGTAGGTAAATCCGCTCCCTGGTTCATTCTGGGGATCATGCTGTTTTCCTATGCGGTCCGCGCTCTCTACATCGAGAGTTGCAGCATGTTTGTCCGCGGCGGCGTCTATAAAGTTGTTCACGAGGCCCTGGGAGGCACGCTTGCGAAGTTCTCCGTCTCGGCACTCATGTTCGACTACGTACTCACCGGCCCAATCAGTGGAGTCAGCGCGGGCTTGTATCTTGCGGGATTGATCAACGATACTGCGGAATACTTCAAGGTATCTGCGATTCACGTTCCTCCTGCAGAGTTCGCAGTCTTGTTCGCGATTCTCGCCACGGCCTATTTCTGGCAGAAAAACATTATCGGGATTCCGGAATCGAGTCAAAAAGCGCTGCGCATCATGCAGGTCACGACCATTATGGTCGTAATGCTCCTGGCATGGTGTGCGCTGACCATCATGAAAATGGGATTTCAGCCTGTGCCGCTGCCGACAATGGCAAATATCCATTTCAGCAATGACGCATTGGGTTGGCTCAAGGGAACGATTGCACCAACATTCACCGCCGTCGCCATTCTCATCGGTCTGGGCCACTCGCTGCTGGCCATGAGCGGCGAGGAAAGCATGGCCCAGGTTTATCGCGAAATTGCAGCGCCGAAGCTGAAGAACCTGGAGCGCGCCGGATTTGTCATCTTCATCTACAGTCTGATTTTCACGGCGGGCGTTTCCTTCCTTGCGGTGATGATCATTCCCGATGCCGCACGACACACGTATCTCGACAATCTCATCGGCGGGCTCTCGATGTTTCTGGTCGGCCCTCTCGCCCTTCGCCTGCTCTTTCACGCTTTCGTTGTAATCGTGGGTACCCTCATTTTGGCGGGCGCAATTAACACTTCCCTGATTGGTTCCAATGGCGTTCTCAATCGTGTGGCCGAAGACGGAATTCTGACCGACTGGTTTCGTCATCCTCACCGCAAGTACGGAACCACGCATCACATCATCAACGGCGTTGCCTTACTCCAGATCGTAACTATCCTCATCAGCCGGGGCGATGTGTATATGCTCGGTGAAGCCTACGCCTTCGGAGTGATGTGGAGTTTTGCGATGAAGGCGCTGTCGGTCCTGGTTCTCCGCTATAAGATGCCGGAAAAAAGAGAGTGGCGGGTTCCGCTGAATTTCAAATTGGGCGGCGTCGAGATTCCTGTTGGACTCGGATTGATCACGCTGGCCCTGATCGCATTTGCCGTAATTAACGTTCTCACCAAAAAGACCGCAACGATTTCCGGAATCATCTTCACGGCCGCGTTCTTCATCGCGTTTCAATTGTCGGAGCGCTACAACCGAAAGCGGCACGCCACGCACGCCGCAGACATGGAAAAGTTCAACCTTTCCATGTCGGAGCAGCTTTCGATTGAAAGTGTCCGGGTGCGGCCCGGCAATGTGTTGGTCGCCGTTCGCAATCCAGACCGCCTCGATCATTTACGGCAGGTTCTTCAGAAAACCAACACGCAAAAACAGGACGTCGTGGTGATGTGCATCCGCGCCGTCACGGGCTCGGAAGAACTGGAACTGCGAGAAGATCAGCTGTTCACCAACCAGGAACGGGAGTTGTTTACTCAGGTGGTTACGATCGCGGAGAAGGAAGGCAAGACGGTGGAATTGCTGGTTGTGCCCGGCATCGATCCCTTTTATGCCATGGTGCAGACGGCTGCCAACCTCCAGTCCGCGCGGCTGGTCACTGGTGTGTCCGCGAAGATGGATTCGGCAGAACTGGCCCGGCGCATTGGAAAGACGTGGGAGGGCCTTCCAGAGCCTCGACATCCCTTATCGCTCGAAATCATTTCTCCCGGCCGGCTTTCATCCTTTGTCAATCTTGGGCCGCATCCACCGAGACTTTGGCCTGAAGATATCGACGTCGTTCATAACCTGTGGCTTGAATTGAGCGAAGAACTGGGTTCGAAATTCCACCACCGTGACGTTGTCGGAATTGCGCTGCGCCGGATGTCTCAGGATCTGACCGAGGACCGGCAGAAAATTGTTGCCGAGATCGCGGACGAAATCACGAATCGCCCTTCGGATCCCGATCGAATTCCCAGTGAAGAACCCGCTATGACGGGCTGACGCTCTATTTGCGTCGTTCCGCGACAACAATGATCTGCATATCCCGGGCCAGCTCAATGACGTTGGAGACGATATTTCTCTTTCCGGTCCTGACCGATGGGCGGGCAAGGAAAATCTGCGTTACATGCTGGTCGCGCGCAAATTCAACCAGCCTCTCTGCGATGTTATCGGAATTGAGAATCCGCGTTTCGATCCGCAGGTTGCGGGCGAAATTCAAATGGCGTTCCACGGCTTCCCGCTCTCCGGGTGGCAGCTCGGACACATTCGCCATCGGGCAAACATAAACCGCAAATGAATCGGCCTGAAGATAATCCGATACCCGATGACCTCGCCGAATGAGCATGGCGGTTGCGGGATCCGCCGTGACATGAATGAGAATGCGATCGGCTCCGCGGATGGTTGCATCCGCCGGAGTTTCAAAATGGCGTGTCTCCACCGAATGCGCCGCCTGCCGAAGAGCCAGCTCGCGCAGGGCGACCAGAGTCTGTTCCTTGAAGAAATTCGAAAGGGCCCGTTCTGCCTTTTCGGGTTCATAGACGACACCGCGTTTCAGCCGGTTGATCAATGCTTCCGGTGTGACATCCACCATCACGACTTCATCCGCCTGCCGGATCACCCAGTCTGGAACGGTTTCCCGGACGCGGATCCCTGAAACCTGCAATACCTGATCGTTGAGACTCTCCAGGTGTTGCAGATTCATCGTCGTCCACACTTCAATGCCGGCATCCAGAAGTGCAATGACGTCCTCCCATCGCTTCACGCGCTGGGAGCTTGGAACATTCGTGTGTGCAAACTCATCGACCAGACAAATCACAGGCGATCGCAATAGAATGGATTCCGTATCCATTTCTTCAAAGACGGCGCCACGGTACTCGATCCTGCGCCGCGGGATCATTTCAAGTCCTTCCGTTTTCGCTATCGTGTCTTTGCGTTTGTGCGGCTCGAAATAACCGATGACAATATCGGCGCCGCGCTGTTTCATTTGCTGCGCGTCTTCCAGCATGCGATAAGTCTTACCTGCACCTGCGGCGTAGCTGAGATAGATCTTCAGCCGTCCCCGTGAAGAGCTCACTGGCCTGACCTTTGCGGGAACACCCGCACGTCGATGCCTTCGGCAGATTCAATCAATCGTTCGACGGGATTCCCCCGCAGCTTGTTCCACCAGCCGGCCCGCATGCTGTGACCGATAAAAATCTGAGTGATGCCTTTCTCGCGTGCGAAGCGGATGATGGCTCTCACGGAATCCGAACCCTCAAGCACCTCCAGTTGCGCGTCAACTTCCCGTGCGATGGCCAGGTTGCGCTCGAGCGCGGCCTGATCCTCCGCTGAAAGCTTTGACTGTTTGACATATGCGACGAACAGCTCTCCGGAGAAGCGGTCGGCGTTCCGGCGGCCGCTTTCCAGAAGCTTTCGGGCGTTGGAGCGCGGGGTGAGGCAAACAAGAATACGTTCGTGGGTGCCCCACATTTCTTCAATGCCGTGGCTTCGTAGATAGAACTGCAATTGCAGGTCGACGACGCCCGCGGCCAGAAGCATCGTCATTTCCCGCAGGCGCGACAACCGGTGCTCTTCCTGGGAAAGAGTCTCACCGGACTTGCCCGGCCCGGTGCGCGTCAGACTTTCCGCGGCGGGAACATCGGCAACAACGATTTCATCCACCTGTTCCAGAAAACTTCGAGGAACAGTCTCGGAGGATCGCTTTCCCGTAATCAAAGCAATTTCGTCCTGGAATTCCGCGACGTACTGCAGATTCACGGAGGTAATGACGGAAATTCCGAGTGCGAGCAACTCTTCAATGTCCTGCCATCGTGTCGGATTCTTTGCTCCCGGAGGATTGTCATAGGCCAGTCCATCGATGAGTACGACCTGCGGATGGCGCTTTTCGATGGCGGCGAGATCCATCGCCAAGCGATCGTCGATGCGGCGCATGGGAATGATTTCAAGCTTTGAAAGGAGTTCCTGAACTTCCGAAGAGGACTGCGGCTGCATCGCCCCCACGACAATGTCTTCGCCGCGTTCCGCCCGCCGCCGGCCTTCGTCGAGCATTTGAAGGGATTTGCCAACTCCGGAAGCGTAACCGAGAATGATCTTCAGACGGCCCCGGTGCCTTTTGCTTTCTTCAGTTTCAATTCTTGACAGTAGTTCATCTGCGCTGGGGCGGCCGTTCGGCATAGGGATATCCTACCGCGGATGAGGCAGCCTATGCGGACTGAGTTCGGACGAGCAGCCGCGACAGAACGTTCGTGAAATTGTCGAGAGCAATAGAATCCGGCAATACAAAAGTAAGCTTCGGGCGCCCCTCCGCATCCCTCTCCACAAGCTCGTTGAGACTGTGTTTCAATGCAGATGCCACTGCCGTAGCTGCTGTTCCAGTGGATTCGCTTTCGGACTGTTGCGGCAAAAGCTCGCCAATAAATTGAAACGCAGCACTCAGCAGATGTCCTCCGGTAGTTGCGAGTTTTTCACGGCGGCTGTTGCGTTCAGCGGCCAGTTCGCTTTCCCGGCGGGCACTTTCATCGATCGGCGCCTCCGGGTTTGCCCCGAGCAGGAATTCGAGACGTCTTCGGAGTTCTTCAATACCGCCGGCAAGCGCGACTTCGTTCACATCGCTATTAATATCCAGAGCGGCAAGAGCCAGACTATGTTTTGCCGAGAGAGTGCTGAGGAGTCTTTCTTCGATCGTGGCTTCCGTCACGAGAATGAAAACCTGCACAGGCTGATCCTGACCCATGCGATAGGCCCGGCCGACGCGCTGTTCGAGCACTGCAGGATTCCAGGGAAGGTCCACGTTGATCACGGTGTTGGCAGCCTGAAGATTCAACCCCGTCGATCCGGCGTTTGTCGACATGAATAGCCGGCAATCGGGATTGGTCTGAAATTCCTGAACCAGTCCCTGACGCAGCTTTTGCGGCACGGAGCCATCCAGTCTGACAGATCGAATGCGGCGTTTCTTCAGAAGCGGTTCGATCTGATCCAGCATGGTGGTCCATTCGGAGAAGAGCAGGATTTTCCGGTTCTGTTCTGAAAACAGCCGTTCGAACAAATCGTCGAGTTCCTCAAGTTTCGAGGAGTAACCCGGCTGCTGTTTGTCTACCAGGAACGTGCTGTCGGCCGACATACGGCACATGAGCAAATGTTTCTGCAGCCGTAACAGATCCATTTCCGTCAGGAATTTCTTTCGCGTGATGCTGCTGACAATTTGCATGTGGGACTTATGCAGTCCCAACTGTTCCTGTGTTGGAGCAATGCGAACGATTTCATTTGTGCGTTTCGGCAACTGCTGACGCACGGATTCGCGAGTTCGCCGAAGCAGGACGGGTTTCAGATTCTCGCGCAGCTCTGAAAGATTCTTGTATCCAAGAACCTTTCCCTTTTCATCGACCACGCGATGGCGGTTGTAAAAACGAAACGCCGGGCCGAGACGGCGGTCGTCGATGAACTGAACGATCGAATAGAGATCGTCGAGCCGGTTTTCCAGCGGCGTACCGGACAACACCAGGGCGAAGCGCGAGCGGAGTCCCTTGATCACATTGCTGGTCTTCGCCTCCCAGTTCTTGATGCGCTGGCCTTCGTCCAGGATGATGAGGTCCCATTTGACGGGCTCGATCGAAAGAATATCGCGCAGGACTTGTTCGTAATTGCACACGGTAAAGAAGCAGTCATTGGCGTACTGAGAGCCCCGCAATGCGACGCCGCCGGAAATCAGCTGGCAGCCGCGGTCGCAGAAGCGGTGAATCTCATTTCGCCATTGCGATTTCACCGATGCCGGACAAACCACAAGCACCTTGGATATGTCCGCTTCACGCGCGAGGAATTCCGACAAGCCAATGGCCTGGATGGTTTTGCCGAGTCCCATATCATCGGCCAGAACGGCCCGTCCGGCTGCGGCGGCGAATGCGATGCCGTCCAGTTGATACGGCAGCAGTTCGGCCTTGAGCAATTCCCGGCGCAGCGGATGCGATTGTGGCTGGCGGCGAACTTCGGCGGCGCGACTGGCCACTCTGTCAAGCAAGAGCCTCTGCTGAATGAATTCCTCCGCATCGGGATAGATGTGGACCGCCCGTCCCGTCCGCTGCAGTTGTTGAATCCGCTGTAGCAGATCCGGGAAATTGTCGATGTCCCGGTCACGCAGGGGGCCCAGCTGCTCGGAGACTACTGGATCGAGTTTTTCGGGAAGGAGTAGACGCAACCTTGCGTGTTCGCGATATTGGATATGAAGGCTGATATTCGTTCGCTTATAAGGGCGATTCAACGCTGCAGCTGGAAACCTTCGCTTCAGTTTCGCAAGTACCTGGAGAATGTGCTTGCATGTCCCCAGTGTGTTCGTCCGAAAATCCGGGCATGAACAATACGAGTCGCCTGGATTGCGGCCGCGAACCGCAACCCGATACGATTTTCCGGAAACCCTGCTGGTGGCCGTGTAATCCGTCCAGGGCTGGCTGGCGTCAGCCGGCTTGAAGGTCATTCGTTCCGAGAGCGCCCGTTCCAGCCGCTCTTCGATTGCGCGCTCCACGAGTTCCGTTTCGCTGAGGCTTTCTACAGGAATGCGCTCCTGCGGAGGCGCCGCCAGTCCCAGCGACATTTTTTCGTCGAGGATTACTGAGAACGCAGCACCAATGTGTTCGCACAGGGATTGGCATGCGGTGCATCTCCACTGCAGGCGGTCATGTGCATCCTCCGCCAGCCAAATGGTGACAACGATTCGTGGAGACTCGTTCCCGCCTCCGTCCGACGGGAATTTCAATCGGAAGAAGTCTTCGCCGACATACGCGTCCTGCTCGAGGGTAAAGTCCCACTTGTCTCCGGGCCGCAATAGCCGGACTCCATCGCTTCCCAGGAGTTTGACTGTCTGTGCATAGGTCAACCGCGACAGCTTGTCGGACAGGGACAACTGAGTGCTTTTCTTGGTGGCGCTTGAACCGGATTGAGACATCAAAAATCCTTTCGTCTACGGTCAGAACTTTCCTGTCGCACTGTAGGTGCGGTCTGTGACCGCCCGCGATTTCCAAAGCCGCGAAAATTTGGGCGGTCACAGACCGCACCTACAGTGCGGAAATGTTTCGCATGATTATTTGTGTAAATGAATCCATCTCTTTGAGGGAAACTTCATATCTAAGGGATGGCCCAGAGAAGGTCCTATTATCTACTTGTGGTATTTTTTCAGGGTTTCCGTCTTCGCATCATTGGGCGGGAAACCTGCGGATTTCCGCCAGTCCTTGTTCAAGCTATTTTCCTGAATTGCATTGGCCTTCTGAAAACAAACCAATTCTTTGAGTTCCGCCGGCATTGTTTCCGATTTTCGGAGGAACCCAAATCGCAGAGCGCCGGAGCTTCCAGCGCTAATGTGAATTGCCAGGAGTCACCTTTATGGTCAGCGTCAAGTCATTGCTGCTGACCTTGCCGGTGTACTCTACGACGGTCTGATCGCTCTTCAAGCGCCCGAACCGGTCACGCTCACATCTCTTAAATGTAGAAATAGAATGCTGCGAGGGGATGCCAAATTCATCACCGTAAGCAGTGATGTAGGTAACTGTGCCCTTACACCGCTTAAACGTGATTGTGGTTGCATTGACGACCTCTCCATCCGAAATCTCCGAGATGGGGCCCATCCCGTCGTAGGTCCGCATAGCCGTCTCGTTCCAGTTCCCTGTCAGTTTCGTTCCGCCGACTTTGACCTTCAACGTAATGCTTTCCGGCTTCCCTCCTTCCCCCGAGATTGTGCCAGTCCATATCCATTGTCCGGAGAGCGGGAATTGGCTCCCTTTGACTTTGACCTTCAATGTCACTTTCTGTAGTGTTCCTGGTGTCACCGTCGTTGTCCGAGCCGGAAAAGGGGATGGGTTCTGAATGTAACGCTGTACGGGCAGAGGCAGATTGATGGCGGATTGGGGAGCCTGCTGAGCAGCGCGCGACACAGGGCCGAAAGCCATCGCCAACAGTACTAATCCGAGCGGCCATTGCAGGGAACGCGTCTTTGTTCGCGACATGTGTCGTCCTCGCTTTCGGTTCGGGCTCAAAAGAGAATGTTCCGGGCCAGTTCGTTGATCGCGCAAGCCAACAAAAATACGCCTCAACACACACTGAAGCATTCCGGCGCTTTCGTCACGCAAGACAAGAGCGATGCTGTTTTGTGCGCGACTCGGTGACGAAAGCGACGGTTTGCTTCAGTAGTTATTAACGCAGATGTGCAGGTCGGGCAGCAGTTGCCGACAGTGGTAGACTGCATACCAAATTTAATGAGGGCCGCAATGACATCCGGATTTCACACCACGTGCGGGTCTCTCGTACAGGCGGCTTCTGTTGATTCCACGGAGACAGCCCATGAATGAATCAAACCAGTGCCAACGATGTGGTGGCCCATTGCCGAAGGACGGCGTGCTGGGCGGGCGCTGTCTGCGATGCATGTTCGAACTGGGGCTCGAGACCTCGCCGGACCTCGCTAAAGATACCCTTGGAATCGAAAAGCTCCCGGGCGTAGGCACCCCTGTAACCATTGGCCGATATCGGATTCTCCGCGTAATCGGTGAAGGTGGAATGGGCGTCGTCTATGAAGCCGAACAGGATCAACCGCGCCGCACTGTAGCTCTCAAGATCATCAAGCCGGGCCTGGTAAGCGACCAATTGATACGACGATTTGAACAGGAATCGCAGGCGCTCGGCCGATTGCAGCATCCCGGCATCGCGCAAATCTACGAAGCCGGTACCGTGGACACCGGTTTTGGGCCGCAGCCCTACTTCGCAATGGAACTCATCCATGGCAGATCGCCGCGGGATCATGCTGAATTGCAACACCTGGACACCAGTCAACGGGTAGAGATCAT
>JBGPBY010000286.1:0-9239 GCA_041481485.1 Terriglobia bacterium | reverse complement strand
GGATCGGTCTTGATGCACTTGGAAAGAAAACACATGAAGCCGAGTCCCCAGCTCCGCTTGTATTGATTGAAAAGACCCGACAGTTCACGACGATGCTGGTGAAAGACCATAAATCGCGGCTCATAAATCAGCGTATGTCCCCCGCGGATGATCCTGTAGAACATGTCCAGATCTCCACCGCCAGGGACCGGGGCGCCCGTGTCCAGGGCTTCGTCGAACCCGCCCATTCTACGAACCACATCTGTTCTGAAGGCCATGTTCGCTCCGGTGCCGAAAATTCCGGCGCCGCCAGGATACGCGGCATTGCCCGGCAGCACCGCCCCGAAGCGGATGCGCTCGAACCCGCGGCGAAATCCTCCACGATCCTCAAAGAGAATCTGCGCTCGGGTCTCCATCTCCATCGGAAGCACCTGACCGGTGAAAGCAGCCGCGTCGGGATTTTCAGACCAGGCAGCGGCAAATCCGGCCAACCAGTACCGGTCGACGATGACGTCATCGTCGAGAAAAGCAAGGAACTCGCCTCGCGCTTCGCGAACGGCCCGGTTCCGGCCGAAGTTCAAACCGGGTGGACGCTCCTGCAGATAGCGGAGCTCAGTACTTCTTTCAGGAACCCATTTTTCGGCGACCTCTTTCGTGCGTTTATCCGATGGGGCATTATCCACGACAAGTATTTCCAGCCCAGCGCTTCCCTCGGGGAGCCAGCGCTCCTGGCCGCGCAAGGATTGGAGCAACCGTTCGACACCCTTGGGCCGGTCCTTCGTACAAATGGCAATAGTGAGAAGCGGCAGAGGAGGAATCGAAGACGGCGGGGCAATCTCATCGTGAATCGCCGCGGCAATAATCTTGTCTCCCGTCTCGGATACGATGCTGCGCTTCAGACTCTCTGAAGTGATGATTAGTGCGCCATTCGACTGATGCAGCCAGAATCCGATTGGAACGCTTTTTCGGCGTATCAGGATCGCTGCTCCAGTATCCTGAGGCGATAAGGCGAGGTCCGTTATCGGATCTGTCACTTCGACATCGAACATCTGGTAACGCATGATCGTTTCGATCAAACTTTGCGCGATAGCGATCGACGTTGCTGAAGACCGTAGAGCCTTACTCCGAGAGAAGGATTTCGCATCGAGTCGGGAGCTGCTGTATCCAGGGCATTGTGTTTGCGGCGTCCTGTCCTCTCCGGATCCTCCAAAAATGCTGGCGCGCAATTCTCCAACTGGCCATTTCCAATTTCGCCCGGCTACAATCCTCGGATTCGACTTCTCCGCAAAGGAGATCGACGCAGCCGCTCCGATCGAATCCCTTCAAAATGTCCCAGACTCCCCCTCGTATCGCGATTTTCAGCAAGCGGCAGTGCTGGATTTCATAATTGTGAAATAGATCTTCCAGGGTCACCGACTCAACCTCCACGGTACGCAAAGAACCTCGGGAGCAGGCAAGGGTGGCGTCAATTGTGGACCATGCACTATCCGAAGCGTCAACATACAGCCTCTTCTTTCCGCCATCGCTGGAAATCGCGGTGTTGATTGCGGTGACGTTCGTCACACTGTTGAGTTCCAGGTTGCGTTTAAGACAGGCATAGTTCATTGGGTCGGGTTCTATGGCATAAACTTTTATAAATGGAAATGTTTTGGCCAGATAGATGGAAGCGACGCCAACATGTGCTCCGATGTCGACGACGGTGTCTCCATCCCTGAAAACAGCCATATTCGAGAGGTAATAGTCATTTGACACACGCGAAACCGCATCGGCTAATCCTGAGCTGGAAGGCGGATTGGAGAGAATAAGGATTTGGTCCTTAGTCCGCCAGGCCTCGACGAATGGTTCTCCGGTTGTCGAAGTGAATGCGGTCCTAACCGTCAATTGATTGAGGCTCTCATGAATGGGCAGGAATTGTTCTCTGAATTCTGCCGAGTTCCGCGTTCTTTTGATGAAGGATTGCAACGAACCGATGCACCTTTGATGCACTTTTCTGTAGCTGCGTTGATATGCCTTCTTAAGAACAACTCCTCTCCGACCTGGATACCGCCGTCGATATATCCGATATAACTCCAGATACAAGGACGGGAAAATCGGCCAGCTCTGCCTAACGAGTTTTTCATAAGCATAATGCCAGCTTCGCCGCATACAGAGCATTCTTGCCAACTCTTTCGGACTGCCCTGGTTCATCCATCTTTCGAACCCGCTGTCCGGAATCATCCGGAATTGCTCTTTCACCCGATCGAGGAACTCGTGTCTTTGTTGCGGTTGCACCCGATCTCGGAGGAGCCAGTCGAACTGCCGAATCTGCACCTTCAACAGGATGGCCCAGATATCGGCAGGAACTTTCCATGCCGCCATGTTTTCGCTGATTTTATTAAACACTGCGAAAACCTCGAAGACCCTGCGATCGGTGCGTCCCGATATCTGACCGGGGCGGTTCTGCCGGTAAAAGAAGAGAGCGTTGTCGATCATGGAGATTCTCGTGGCCTTCAAAAGCACGGAAAAGTGAAAGCACATGTCTTCGTAGGAATTCATGCCCGACTCAAAATGGAGATCGTGGGTCTGAAGGAATGATTTCTTATATATCTTCGGCCAGGCGACCGGTTCCAGCAACAGAATGCGGGGCTCGCGGGAGAAGTGGAACGGTATGGTTCGCAATTGTGGGTCGAGACTCTCACGCAGATGGTGATCAAAGAATGCGCCAAATGTTTTGGAGTCTTCGTAGTACACCGTTACATTCGCGATCAACACGTCGGCGTTGTCCTGGTTGGCGCGTCGAACCATGACCTCCCCCATGCGTATGTGTGCCCAATCATCCCCGTCGAGGAATGCAATATACCGTCCTGTCGCCGCCCGCAGGCCGATGTTCCTAACAGACGCCAGACCTTTGTTGTTGGCACAATTCAACACGCGGAGTTGGGGATACCTTGATTTGTATTCCTGGAGGATGCCAAGGCTGTTATCAGTGGAAGCATCGTTGACCACGATGATCTCAATTTCCTTCAAGGTCTGATGAACCAAAGAATCCAGGCATTGGCTCAGATACATCTCCACGTTGTAAGCGGCGACAATTACGGAGAGAAGCGGGCCGTGGGCATCCTCATCAATTTTTTGCTCGGACCATACCGATGGCGAAAGGTGCAGGTCTTCACCATAAACCCCTTCACATTCCTTGAGAGGCATATTCCCAAGCCTTCTCTCTTTGTAGTCTGTCGCTTCGGCGATTGCCACACCTGCCCGAGCTTGGCGGCCGAGCACCCGTTGCGATGAAAGGGCGGATTCGAATACCTGCGACAGGCGCTTCGCGATAGTTTCCGACTGATACCAGTCCTGCGCCAAGCGGTGGACTCCCGCCCGCAAGCGCTCCCGCAGCTGGACATTTTTTTTGATCGACTGGATCGCTTCCGCCAACATTTCGGGATCCCGAGGCCGGCAGAGATAGATGTTCCGGCCGTGCTCCAGGGCTTCATCCCGCCCCTCCGGTAGTTCGGTGCTGATGACCGGCAACCCGTGAGTGCTCGCAGCGGCCAGGGAACTGTTATTCAAGGTCACACCATAGTCAAAGGGCAGAACACAGGCATCGCCAGCGTGGAGGTACCGGGATCCCGTATCGCTGTCCCACTCGAACTGTCCGGTCCAGGTGACCTTGTCGGCGATCTTAAGTTCTTCCGGAAGCTGCCGCACCATCTGGAAATAGTCGTTGGAGCTCATCGCCGTGCTGGTCGGGACGTCAAGGCTGCCGCCCACGAGGACTAGTCGCACGTTCGAGTCCTGACGGCATACGGTCTGAAACGCCTGCAGCAGGGTTTCGACCCCTTTACCGATATAGATATAGCCCCAGTAGATTAAGACGAAATCAGACTCGGAGGCTCCGATCGCTTTCCGTATCTGTTTCCGGACCGTGACGGGATTATCCAAACAGAAGCGAATGAGAGGCGGCGGCGGTATGATGACACTCTTCTCCTGCACCTCTGTATTTTCGTGCACGAGACGGGCTCGATGAGGGCTGCTCAGGGCGATTACACGGGCGCTGTCCCGCAACAGGGTTCCATATAGCCGATGCACATTCTTACGGCCGGACCACAGTTCCATCCCCATGCGCAGGAATCTAGTCCAAAAAGACTTATGACGGGAATTCAAGTCAATCGCCTCAAATTGGGTGAGGCAGGGTACACCGGGGAGGACTGTCTTGCAGATTGTGGGCAAGAAAGTAATCATGGGTTCGAAGTTGTAAATCCAATTCAAATAAAGAAGGAGAACAACGTCTGGCCGGGACTGTCTCAGGCATTTGACCAGCCTTGGCAGATCCGACCATGTCCAATCATCCATGAGCGGATGCACAACAATGTCCTGCCTGGTGGCGGCGATACTCCCTTTCCTGCACAGGACGTGCACATCAAATCCTGAGTTCGCCAGAAGCTCACTGAGGTGTAGAGCATGGTTGGCTTCGGGAGCAGGATCTGGCGGAAACACAGAGATGATCAGTACTCTCATATTTCAGTCAGGGGTAACATGCCGTGCTTGGTTATAAAGACCTCAAATATGGATGAGTAGCCAGAATTCGCCTCCCGCAACTCCATCTTCCGACAAGCCGAAAACCGATCATGAAGGATCTTGAGAACGTACGGTCCAGTGGGGGCGCACCATGACAACACCAGAGACGTTTACCGGCATCTCGTTTTCGTTCATTACATGCAGAAAATGCATCCCGTTGTGATGATCGTAGACAAAACTCCAGTCCGTAGGAAAGAGACCAATATTGATGTAATAACGTCCCGGCAGCAACGGCAGTTCTGGAAGCCGGCACCTGATGCTGGCTCTTTCCGAAAGTTGGCCGGAAGTCGCCCGAATCGAAGAGGCATGAGCTTCAAAACACTTCGTGTTGTTCTCATTGAAAACACCTAACGTGCAAGCCATATCGGAAACCGTGTTTGTTCGGAAATATTCCAGCTCGACTGTCAGAGGTGAGCCACTGGAAATATGGTCGGTTATCCGATCGTCTCCATCAATGAAGCGGACAGCGGTGATAGTCACTTCCTGGGTGCCGTAGCGATTCCCTTGTTGAATCGGTAAGCTGGGCTGGACAACCTCCATCTTGGCTTGGCGCCTCTCTGTCCGCTGTCTCATGATGTCATAGTAGGCGCGCACGGCGCTCTCAGGATCTCCCTGCATCAGGATGCGGCCTTCCTCCATGACCAGGACCTCGTCGCAGTACGCACGGATTTGATCCAGGTTATGAGAGACCATCAGCAAGGACTTCCCGGCTATCCGGAAGGATTGCAGACGGTCCAGACATTTTTTCTGAAACTGAGAGTCCCCCACAGCCAGCAGTTCATCAATGATGAGGAAATCAGGATCAAAGTGAATGGCTGTGGCAAAGGCTAGCCTCAGATACATCCCGCTGGAATAGGTTCGCACCGGCTGGTCAATAAGCTTTTCCAATTCAGCGAATGCGATAATTTCCTTCTGAAGGGCCTCAACCTGGCGCTTGGATAGTCCGCCCAGAATTCCGCCCATGATGAGATTTTCGCGGCCGGTCATCTCGAAATGGAAACCGCCTCCCAATTCGAGGAGGCTTCCGATCTTGCCCCAGTACTGTATTCTCCCAGAAGTGGGTCGCCCCAGTCCGCAGATGAGGCGTAACAGCGTGCTCTTTCCAGCACCATTGTGCCCGATAATGCCGACGGAACGCCCCTTTTTCAGGGTGAAACTGATCTCTCGCAATGCCCAGAGTTCGTCAGCAGTTTTGGAGGAACGGCCCTTCAGTCCCTGAATGAATAATTCCTTGAGAGACGAAGGCCGGTTCCGAGCAATCCGAAACCGCTTGGACACCCTTTCGGCTTCAAGCACAATGTCCACTTCTTATTCTCGCTAGCTTCTCCGTCTACAGAAAATCGTAGACGCCCTGTATGTCGCGTCTGTACGCAAGATAGCCAAGGCCGCAGATGGTAATCGACACAGCGGTGGCGACGAGCAGCGTGCTCACGTCGGGAACGGTTCCGTCGTACAGAATAGCGCGATACGCTTGAATTAGGACAGCCATGGGATTCAATGTGAACAGACTGCGGTACTCCCGCCCTACATTTTCAATGCTGTAAAAAACGGGGGTGACATAAAACATTAACCCCAGGACAACGCCTGTGATGTGTTGCAAGTCCCGATAAAAGACATTCCAGGTGGCGAGAAAGAGGCTGAGCCCAACGATGAGGGTGCCTTGGATCAGCATGATGACTGGCAGGAGTAGCACAGTCCAGGTAAGCCGTCGGCCGGAAGTTGCAATCAGTATAAAAACTATCGGAAGGGATATGAGGTAGGTCACCAGATTCGAAAGTGCGTGCACAAGAGCAAGTATTGACGGCTCAAAATTGGGTCTTCGAACGAGGTCACGATTAGTGATAAAGAGACTGCTTGCCAAATTGATCGACATGCTGAACCAATTCCAAGGCAATAACCCGGTAAACAAATAGACAGGATAATCCGGGATTTTTAGCGGGACCACTCTCCGAAAGAGAAAAACAAAGATCACCAATTGAGAAAGAGGCAAGAGAAGAGCCCAGAGGAGACCCAGCAGAGATCCCTTGAATTGCAGGATGAAATTCCGCCTCACGAGATTGAGGATCAGATCATATTGATGGGATTTTGCTGTCATGGCCTTTTCGGTCCGATGTCTTTGTTTCAAGGACGCTGCCATATCTTCCTTGTTGCGACTATGGGGTAGGTACTTTTAAGTATTTGATTCTGTTGTGGATTTTTATATTAATCGAACCCCAAAACTCCTCTTTGGGTGTGGCTTTGGATACCACGAAAGGAGTCCCCAATGGATCACGCACAACTTAGCATGGTCACTCACAAGTTCCAATGGGTGTTTCCCGAAGCGCTGCTCATTTCTCGTGGCAAAGACATGAGAGTATACGCTTGTGCAGGTGATTTTGCTCGACGAACGAGGGTTAAAATGTCCGAGGCAATCTTAAGAACAGTCTCTCAGTAAACTCTCGTCAGGGTTTGGTTGGCAAACGGCCGTTTCGGCGAAGCTAATGAGAAACGTTCCGCGAGGCTCGTTCTTCGCATAGTTCTGGCAGTTCCGTTGAGTTTTGTAGTGGTGGTCTCGGAAGCGGGCATATTCGCTTCGATGGACTGGCCGGTATTCCATACTTGGGGGATGGTGCACGGCGCAATATTTCTCGCGTTGCCGGCATGCATTGTGGTCGCGTTCGGATTGTTGTGGTTGCTTTCTTGGCTGGATCGAAACGCGGCGACCAAGTAGATAAAAGGCAATCATGGACGGAAGCCGTCCAACAGGCCGCTGAAGCAGGCCGCTGAAAAGCGTGACCGTTCAGCCGCAAGCCATTGGGCGGACGAAGGTGATGCATGACCACAGCAACTTTATTTGTTTAATGGCCTCTACTTGATTCTGACAGCCGTGGTCGCCGTTCTTTTTTGGGAGAAATGGAATGCCTACTTTAGTGGCCAATAGTGATTCTGTCGCGATTGACGTGTCGTGTTCTCGGGATGCATTGACGGTCGTGCTTGACGACGGGCGAACTGTATCAGTTCCCTCGGTGTGATTTCCTCGGCTTGTGAATGCGACGGACAAGCAGAGGAAGGAGTGGGAGTTTATTGGCGGCGGCATCGGCATCCATTGGGAAGAAATCGATGAAGACATTTCTGTAGCAAGCCTATTGAGTCCGGAGAGGTTCATGCGGCTGGCTAACACCACGTTGCAGCCGACGAGCCGCGCTCATCGCAAGTCCAGAACAGAAGCGATACAATCGATGGAAAAAACAATGAAGTCTAAACGCATTCCTGATGCGGACTCAATTGAGGAACTCGCAAAATTCTGGGACACTCACGATCTGATAGATTTTGAAGTTCAATTAGAGGAAGTACGACGACCCGTTTTCAAACGGCTGAAGGAATCCACAGTCGCCATTGACCTGACGCCAAAGGAGGCTAAGGATCTCAAGCGTTTGGCAGACTCTGAAGGAACTCAAGAAGCCACATTGGTGCGAACGTGGATTCGGCAAATGCTTCGTGAGTCTTCACTCCGCAAGCCGCCGAACAAGCCGTTGCAGCCGCCGGCGCAGAAAACACGCCGCGGCTGAACGGCACAATCGTTAGCCGGCCGAAATAGAAGCGACATTCATGACCAAGAACGAACTTCCGGAGATGGTTAGCCATTACGTGACTCAACTATCGGGCGATCGCGCAGACGATGCGTGGCATGCGCTCGTTGAGCTTGGTCCGGCAGCATTACCGCACGTTATTCACGCGTTTAAAGCACAGTCCGAGCCCTCGGTGGCCGCAGCGTTGATTCGTGTCGCGAGCGAATACCGAACAATGGATGCCCTTCCATTCTTCGCCAGTCTGTTGGTGGCCCAGGATGGCAACATCTGGAAGACCGCCCTCGATGGCATCGTGTCCTTGGGCGACGAACCGGCGGTCACACGGCTCCGCATGGCTTCGGAGACGCTTAGCTAGCGCCGATTGCGGCTGATCGTGAAGCCGTTATGCCGACGTCCCTAAGCGGATTACCGGCCATGAAGGTTGATATCAGATCCAAATGATGAATGTACGTCTTGCCACACTCGCTGATGCGGCGTTTCTTAATATGAGCTCGCACTTGGCTGAATCCGTGATCTTGCGCAAAATATCCGTTGGCGAAGCAATCGTTGCCGAATTGAAAGGCACACTCATTGGGTTTTGCCTCATAGAATATCTTTGGTCAAAGCTTCCATATATCGGGTTGGTCGGGGTTGACGAGAACCATCGTCGACGGGGTTGTGGCCGGGCTATGCTTCAGTTCTTAGAAATAAGACTTCAAGATCAAGGGCACCTAAAGTTGTACAGTTCCTCGCAGGCAAATGAGCCAGCCCCACAGTTGTGGCATCGCCAGATGGGGTTCGAAGAGTGCGGCATCATCGCGGGAATTAATGAAGAGGGTATCGGCGAAATATTTTTTCGCAAGCAACTGTAGCGTTAGTTCCCTGATGCGGCATAACGGCTCAACGTTGCAGCCGTCAATCCGCGCGCAATGAGGATTCAAATTCGCAACGTTCGGCTCGCGCGGCTTGCGGCTGAACGTTGAGCCGTTATGCCGACAGCCAGAGCTGTGAGAGGAGAAGCATGAGCACGGTATTCGTAAACATCGGACTTAGCCTTGACGGCTACATGGCACCGGAAGGAATGACCATCGAGAATTGGGATAGGCCCGAGTACAAGGACTGGGGCGCGAAGTGGGGTGCGCTGATGAGCTGGATCCT
>JBGPBY010000285.1:0-9266 GCA_041481485.1 Terriglobia bacterium | reverse complement strand
GGACAGTGCATGCACATTTTCGAGCAATTTTGTGCCACCCGGCGGTTTTTCAGCCGGACGTCCACCCGCCCCCGGGCCCGAGCCGGTGGAGTCATGACCGCCGCGCTTAATCATGAATTTCACGTCATGAAGCGTACCTGCGATGTTTGCAGACAAACCGCGGAAGTGCCGCAACGTCCAACACAGTAGAAAGTGAGGAATAACCCAATGTACTGGATTAGAAAAATACTCGGAGTCTCCATTGGGATTGCGTTGTTGTCCGGAGTATCCGTGGCCGCGGTTGCGCATCCCACCGTAACGGCTTTCAGCGGCCGCCATGTTGTCGTCAGGCCGAGTGTCGTCGTCCGGCCTTATGGGTTCTATCGGCCCTTTGGATTTGGCTATGCCCCTGGCTGGTACCATCCGTATGGCTATGCCTATACCATTCGGCCCGCGACAGGCGAAGTGAAGCTGGATACCCATCTGAAAGACGCATCAGTTTACGTTGACGGCGGTTATGTCGGTCCAATCGGCAAATTCAAGAAATTTTCGCTCCGTCCGGGAAACCACGACATCGAAGTGCGCGATTCCGGCGGATCGATATTCGAACGAAAAGTTCAGGTGATTGCGGATAAGTCCGTCGAACTGAGATTGCCTTCGTGAGGATTCGCCGGCGTGTGAATGTTTTGAATGCGAGTGTTCGGGACCGCAACTGTAGGCGCGGTCTATGACCGCGCACAATTGAGAGGCCTGCAACCCTCCGAATTGCGGGCGGTCATAGACCGCCCCTACAGTCGCTTGACCATACACTATCTTTCAATTCGAGATTGTGCGCGGTCATAGACCGCGCCTACAGTGGGGAACTATCGAATGTGGTTCAACCTCAGAGAGGTCGCGATCGAGACCTTCCGCAAGTGTTCGATATTGGAACCATTGGAGAACGCCGCGACATCGATGGAAAGCTTGCGGGTGAAATTGAGTCCCACGCCTCCCGTCGGGTGCCACAGATCCTGGGCGTAACGAAGGCCGCCCCGAAGGTCGATGAAGCTGATCTTGCGTTCGACTCCGCCGTGGAACTTAAAGCCCTGGAACCCCTGTGAACCCTCTCCAACCACGGACCATTGTCCAAAGGAATAGCCTACATCGCCGACATATCGTACCGGCAGCTTCGCCACCAATTCTAAACTTGCCGGCGTCATCGCTTGATTGGTGAAGTCCATGCCGGTCAGAACATTCTGCAAAGTGAGGTTTTCCATTCTCACGTCGCTCCAGCGGATTTGATTGCCAATGCCATTGGCGCTGAACCCGAAGCGCCATCGTTCCATCACCAGTCCGCCGCCAACATCGAAGGCGCGTCCAGTGCCCGATGTGGAATAGGTATGATCAATGGTTACCGGTGTCGATGTCGGAGTCAGTGTGACGAGCCCGGCCGAGTCCGTGTCAAACGTGAATGCCATGTTCGCATTGTCATAACGAAAGCCACGCAAGTTGTGATAGTTGGTCGCAATGTACAGTCCCTGGAGCTTGTTCGAACCCGAGGAATGACCCGGCAATGCGATACGCGCGCGATAGCCGACTGTTACCGACATCGCGAGCTGGCCGGCGGAGTTATCGGTGGTTGTGAAGGTGGTATTGGGCATTACCATATTCTGTGTGCTTGCGAAGATGGTCCGCAGCTGATTGTCAAAAGCGAAGTCGGTTCCAATTGCAAGATACGGACCGGCTCCGACATACACTCCCTGATACGTCCCGTTGCCGGTCGGCATCTTGAACGTGTAGCCAAAGTCTGGTGAGATGAGGCCCTGCGCCTTGATATTCTTTGCGGGGACGAAGCCGCGGTACGTGTTCAGATCGCGATTGAATTGTGCATTCACGAGATCGTGAATGAATGCGCCGCCGCCGTTGCCTCTGCTCAGATTCAGATGCAGCGGATTGGTCGCGTCTTCCAGCAGACGAACCGGGTCAAAGGTATCTTTCCCCGGGTCGAAGCTGTTGCGATCCTTATAGAGTTGGATCAATCCGAACGGCATGCCGATTGAGCGGTAGCTGGACTCTTTCATCATGTCCGACGTAAGGTTCTCTCCTTCGTCGATGCTTCCGGACATTCCGATTTTTCGTGCATCTCCACCGAAACTCTGTGGGTAGGCGGGCGCCGGGCTCATCACGTACAGTCCGATGAACACAGTCGCGAGCCAGAGACTCCGCCGGCGACTCCCCGCCTTCAGCATTATATTGAAACTCAACATACCTCCTCCTTGACGCAGCGGACTCTTTGGCTGCTTTTGGCATATCGACGAATTCCCTCTACAGGAATAGGAAAATCTTAATGGTGCATGGCAACAGGCCATGATTTCCTGTAACTGGAAATCGTTTCAAAGAGATATGTTCAAAACGCTGGAGACATTTCACGCCCGAGTTTTCACGAACTTCGCATCCTGCCTTCGTACTGTCTTCACATTGAACGCGTAACGTTGGCTCCAATAGACCCGCAATGCGGGTCAGAAATGGAGCGATGCGATGCGTACCGTACTGGCCTTGACCTTTGTGATGCTGTCGACCTGCGAACTGACTCGAGCTGAGAACCTGCCTCCCGCAAAACCGTTGTCGCCGTATTTCTTTGTGGATGGCGCAGCACCAGGAGTCGAAACTTTCCCTTTGAAATCCACCAGCGTCGTCGTCAACGTCAGTGGAGTAATCGCCGATGTCACGGTCACTCAGATTTACGAGAATCTGGGAACAACTCCGATCCACGCCCGATATGTTTTTCCAGGTTCCACTCGTGCAGCGGTTCACGGAATGCAGATCCGGGTGGGCGACAAAGCCGTCGTTGCCCATATCAAGGAGCGGCAACAGGCTACGAAGGAATTCGAAGAGGCCAAGGCTGCGGGAAAGAGTGCGTCGCTTCTCGAGCAGGAACGGCCCAATGTTTTCACCATGTCGGTTGCGAATGTTCTGCCCGGTGACCGGGTTGAAGTGCAGCTGACCTATAGTGAGATCCTGATTCCTGAAAAGGGAATCTACCAGTTTGTTTATCCCACAGTCGTTGGTCCGCGGTATTCAAATACCCCGGAGGCGACCGCTCCCTCAGACAGCATCTGGGTCAAGAGTCCATACCTGCCCCAGAATCAAAATTCTCCTGCGGGTTTCACCATTCATGTCAATCTGTCAGCTGGAGTTCCGCTCGCGGAACTCCACTCACCATCACATGTGACGAAAGTGGAATGGGAAAGCCCGACGGTAGCGCATGTCTCGCTCGACAATGACACCGGAAGCCGCGATTTTATTCTCGACTACCAGCTTGCCGGAAAAGAAATCCAAAGCGGACTTCTGATTTACGAAGACCCAAAGGAAAACGTCTTTCTTCTTACGGTGCAGCCGCCGGCACGGGTTGTTACAGCGGAAATACCCCCGCGCGAATACATCTTTGTTGTCGACGTTTCCGGCTCCATGTACGGTTTCCCCCTGGATACAGCCAAACAACTTCTGCGGAATCTGATTGGCAATCTCCGGCCAACCGAAACCTTCAACGTCGTTCTGTTCTCAGGAGATTCGCAGCTGCTTTCCCCAACATCCATGCCGGCCAACTCCGAAAACATCAGGCGCGCAATTGCGCTGATTGAGCGTCAGAGGGGAGGAGGCGGAACGGAACTGGCCGCGGCATTGCGGACGGCGATTAAACTTCCGCGAAGTAATTTCGAATCCCGCTCCATCGTCGTAATTACCGATGGTTACATTGCCGAAGAAAGTGACTCCGTGACATTAATCAATGCAAACCTTCGGAGCACGAACTTCTTCGCATTCGGTATCGGGAGCAGTGTGAATCGATTCCTGATCGAAGGCATAGCGCGCGCCGGACAGGGTGAACCTTATGTCGTCACGGCTCCTGGTGAAGCAGGAGCGGCAGGCGAGCGTTTCCGCGAATACATCCAGTCGCCGGTACTGACCAACGTAAAGGTGAGTTATCGAGGGTTTGACGCATACGATGTGGAGCCCGGAGCGCAACCGGATGTGTTTGCCGAGCGGCCGATCGTCGTTTTCGGCAAGTGGCATGGACCGCGCCAAGGCCAGATCGAAGTCACCGGGCGCACCGCGTCCGGGAATTTTTCACAGGTCTTCGATGTGAAAGACAGTGTACCCCGCGACGAACACGCGGCTCTGCCGCAACTCTGGGCTCGAACTCGCATTGCGCGTTTATCGGACTTCAACTTTCAACAGGACGATCCCGAAGCAGTTCGCGAAATCACGTCACTGGGTTTGACGTACTCGCTTTTGACACGATACACATCCTTCGTTGCGGTTCTGGAACAGATTCGCAATCGGACTGGGCAAAGCAGGGATGTAAATCAGCCCCTTCCGTTGCCTGATGGTGTATCGGAATTGGCTGTCGGCGATCCCTATGCTTCCGGCGCGGAACCGGACTTTTGGATCCTGTTGGCCGGTGTCGCCGTATTGATGACCATCAGCTTTGCATTTCACGCGAGGAAGTCTCAGCGCAGGAAGTTCCAGTGCTGAGAAAATTCCCAGTGCGGTTGAGATGGTCTAGTGCGCCATCAACTCTTGGTGCCGGTGCCGGCGCACTCGGTCTGGCTGTTGGGTTGAAGGCGTTTTACAGTCATGCCGGGTCTTCGGAGTTGTTGTGGATTCTCGCACCTTCGGTATGGCTGGCCAAGTTCGTGGGTGGAATCGATCTCGCCTACGAACCTGGCGCGGGTTTTATCAGCCATACGTATCGTATGGTTGTCGGACCGGCCTGTGCAGGCGTCAATTTTATTGTGATCTGCTTTCTCACACTCTACTTCTGCTTTTCCCGCTACTTTCCGAACAAAGTACGCTGGCTGGTATCGAGTGCGATTCTTTCTTATATTGCGGCCGTCGCGGTCAATGGCTTGCGGATCTTCTTATCTGCTCATCTGTGGACTGCGGACTTCTATGTCCGGTGGATTACGCCAGGCCAGATGCACCGGTTGGCCGGAACTGTTGTCTATTTTGTTTCATTGTTGGGCCTTTACATTGCGGTCGAATCCGCGATGGGTGTGCGAATTTCGAGATCAGGACCTTTGATTTGGTACGTTGGTGTGACACTGGGGGTTCCATTGGCCGGAAGAATAATTGCGGGTGGAACGTCCGGATTTGCTGAACATGCAGCCTGGGTGCTGGGAATTGTTCTAGTCGTAACAGCCTTGATCTTTCTGCCATCCGCGCTGCGTAATCGGGTATTTTGGAGGGCATGAAGCCGAGAATTCTCATCGTGGAGGACGAACCGGCGATCAGCGACAACATCCAGTTCGTCCTGGAGAGCGAAGGTCTCGAAACCGTTCGCGTGGCGACGGGTCTGTCTGCAGTTCCTGTGCTTGACAGCGGAACTGTGGACCTGATCATCCTGGATATCGGTTTGCCCGATATCAATGGCTTCGATCTTTTGCGGGAGATTCGGCAATCACGCAAGACACCGATCATTCTGCTGACCGCACGGACCACTGAAATTGATCGTGTTCTGGGTTTGGAAATCGGCGCTGACGACTATGTCGCCAAGCCTTTCAGTCCTCGCGAACTGGCAGCTCGTGTAAAGGCCGTGCTACGACGCACTCAGCAGCCTGCAATGGCCGGTACGAGCCGGGACACATTCACGGTAAACACGTCCCGGCGGGTTATCGCGTTCTTTGGCATCACGCTCGAGTTATCGAAATACGAATACGACATTCTCAAACACTTCATTGAACGAAGAGGACACGTTTTCTCGCGAGAGCAACTGATGAACCTGGTCTGGGAACAGCCGGAAACCAGCCTCGACCGGACGGTGGACGCCCACATCAAAAACATCCGTGCAAAATTGCGCGCGGTGCGGCCTGATCTTGAACCGATTATCACTCATCGAGGCAGTGGGTACTCGCTGCGGGACGATTTGTGAAACTGGGCGCCGTCATCTTTCTCGCATACCTGGTAATTCTGGCTCTTTGCTTTTGGTATCCCCTGACTCAAATCAGCAACGAATTGCGCACTGCCTATCTGGAAAGCGCCGAGGAACCTTTGGTGGATACCGCCAATATCCTCGCGGCAATCGTGGGACAGACAGCCGAAAATGGAAAGTTCAGCGCGGACAATTTGTATCAGGTGTTCGACGAAGCACACGGGCGCGATGTCGCTGCTCAGATCTATGAAATGCGGAAGGACAAAGTGGATCTGAGCGTGTACATTACCGACGCCAAAGGCATCGTCGTGTTCGACTCGGAGAGCCGCGAGACCATCGGACAGGATTACTCGGAATGGCGCGACGTGGCCCGCACTCTCCGGGGCGAGTATGGAGCGCGAGTACGCCGTGATCCAGACGATCCGAATGGAGCAACGGCACTCTTTGTCGCCGCTCCGATTCGCGTTTCCGGAAAAATTGCCGGAGTGCTGACCGTCATCAAGCCGACGATCAAGATTGCCGCATTCCGTGCGGCGATAATGCCTCACATATATAAGATCACCGGAATCTCGCTATCCGCTGCAATTGTGCTCAGCCTGGGCGTATCGATCTGGCTCACACAACAGGTCAGCCGCCTGACGCGCTATGCCAATGACATGCGCGCAGGACTTCGCGTTCCATTTCCGAAGCTGGCTGCGACGGAATTAAAAACGATGGGAACTGCATTTGAGAAGATGCGGGAAGCGTTGGCTGGACAGTCATACGTCAAACAATATGTGGAAACACTGACGCACGAGATCAAGAGTCCGATATCCGCGATTCGCGGCGCGGCTGAGCTTTTGGAAGATCCTGCGATGGCTCCGGAAAACAGGGCGCATTTCCTGTCGAACATTCAAAACGAAACTCGCCGCATTCAGCAACTGGTCGATCGCATGCTTAAACTCTCGGAACTCGAGGTACGCCGCGAGCTGGGGTCGAAGAGCACGGTCGTCCTCGTGACGCTGGCCCGAGCCATCGTGGAAGGGGCGGAAACGGCGTTGTTGAAGAAACGGCTGAATGTCGAGATCAGGATCGCGGACGATCTTGCAGTTGCGGGGGATCCGATGCTGCTTCACCTGGCAGTGTCCAACCTCGTGCAAAATGCCATCGATTTCAGCTCGGAAGGTGGACGAGTTGGAATTTCAGCCGCAAAAACGGGTGGTCAAGTTGAACTTTACATCGATGATGAAGGACCCGGTATTCCGGAATATGCGCAATCGCGTTTATTTGAAAAATTCTATTCGCTGGAGCGACCGGACACCGGCCGGAAGAACACCGGTCTCGGTCTCAATTTCGTCAAGGAAGCCGCAGCGCTCCATGGCGGTACCATCGAAGTGAACAATTTGTCTGGACAGGGACTGCGCGCACGGCTTGTGCTGCCATCCGCCTGAATGTATCAGGTCAAACTATTCCACTGTTGTGAACCACCTTGCCTCCGACAATGGTCAGCAGCGATCGAGTGTGAATGATTTCTTCTTCGGGAATCGTGAAAAAATCCCGATCCAGCACCACGATGTCGGCATGATTGCCCGGCTCAATCGATCCCAGTTCGTCGTCCCAGATGAACCATTTATTGAGAGTGGTCGCAAGACGAAGCGTTTCTTCCCGCGTCAGATTCTGATCGCCGAGAATTTGCTGGCCTAAAAGATTCTTTCCGCTGGTGATGGTGTAAAAATTCAGCCACGGATTGATCACCGTGATATCGCCGCCGTCCGAGTGATATCCCTTTTTAATGGGATGATTCATCAGCATGCGATAGGGCGGCCCGACATTCATGCCCATACGCGTTGGTCCCCATCCCACCAGAACGCCGACACCCATCGCATTGGCTCGATTGGCGAGGTCCATGGGGAAGTCCGGAACGTGCGCGATGATCCAGCGCAGGTTCGCTATTGGAATTTCTGCATTCACGGTTTCACGATCGCGAATCAACCCGGTGACGCCTGCCAGATTCAACGCATGATCTTCGGCGCGCCATCCCGCCTTTGCGATGGCGCGCAGTCCATCGACGCCGCCTCCGGTGAATTCCCCGATGCCGTCTGTCTTAAGCCAGTCATTGCCGAACAGTGGAAATGAATTGCGCAGACGCTGAGACAACGTCGGCAGCGGAGGATTGGCGGTTGGAGAATCCTGGTGCAGGAATTCAATCCGAAGCCGGGCCGGCATTTTCCCTTCGCGGTTCAGCGCAAGGAATGGATCGTGCATCGTGTAGGTGTTCTCGTTGGCAACGCCAGTCGATGGCGCCTCGGAGTGAAAAGCTCCCGCATCCCGATGCGTGGTGACTCCAAGTTGGGCGTAGTACTGAAGCACATTCGCGGCATTCCGTTTTCGTGTTTCCGGAGTCAGCAGTTCTTTGCGAAGTGTTTGAAGTGCAAGTCCCGAGGCCTGGTTGGCAACGGTGCCATCGGATCCGACCATGAGCCCTTTGGACTCCATCCACATTTTTCCCAGAGTATTGGTTCGCGTTCCACCTTGTGCCGCAATAATAAAGACGGGCCGCCCGACGGCATCAAGCTCTGTCAGGTTCGGCAGCCGGCGCTCACCGAACTGCATCGCGGAAATCGGGCCGACCGTGGTGATGAATTCATTCTGTGGGACTTCGGCTGCGCGCGTCTTCAGCGCGGCAACGGCATCCGGAATGGTGAAGACGTGTTCTAGCGGTGTGTGCCATCCGGGCCTGTTACCGACAAGCACGATGTGGTCGTGAGCATCAATGAGTCCGGGAATCACGGTCTTTCCCATGAGATCGATGGTCCGGGTGGCTCCGGACTGGGCGGCGACGTTGTTACCCACCGCCAAAATCCGGCCGTTGCGGACGACAACCTGTGAGACGACGGAATTCGCCGCATCCATGGTGTGAATCCGTCCATTGGTCAATGCAAGCGTTATCCCATCGGCCGGCTGTTGAGGCGCAGCGGTAATTCCTGCAATGTCCAGTCCGCTTGCCAGTCCAAGCGCCGCAGCCGTTCCCAGAAATTGCCTGCGGCTCAACCCACGTCGATAGAGCGAATTCTTGTTCGTCATTCTGCACCTGTTGGGGATCGTTGATGGTTTATAACGGCGGAGTATACATGGATACCGACCGCACTGGAAAAGATGGCAGGTTGGGAGTGGTTTTGGATCTGTCTCCGGCGCTCTATTCTTTGTTCACCGTTTTTCCACCGGCTGACGCCGGTGGCTAAGGGCTTTCGCAAAAATAACTTGGCAGTATCTGTTCGGCATAGAGTGAGGATCTGACCAATGTTCAATTCCCGATGCTCAATTCTCATCCGAAGTGGAAGCCGGAATGCCAATCGTTTCGCCGATGCAGGATAAGATCGCACTATCGGACCACTTCGAG
>JBGPBY010000284.1:0-9267 GCA_041481485.1 Terriglobia bacterium | reverse complement strand
TTTTCTGCGTGGAGTGCGACATTGCGATCGAATTGGACGGAGCGCCGCACTTTTCGGAGTTGTGGGAGGAGTATGAGGCCGAGCGGACGAGGTTCCTGGAGGCGGAAGGCCTTATGATTCTCCGGTTCGAGAACCGGATTCTTTATCGGAACATGTAAGAAAACGAGAGGCTGACCACCCCTGCCGCGCCGATAACTTGAGGTAGCATGACAATCTTTGATCGGCGCGGCGGCCCCTCCTTCAGGAGGGGACTATGGCCAGCCTGTTGTTTCTTACCTTTACCGCAAAACGGATAAACTTCAGCCACCGGCTGACGCCGGTGGCCAAGGGACCTGCCGCCACTAACGCGGCTCGCCATGCGGTCCGCTGTCGGCTAATATTACACACCCGATGCAATCCAGGAATATTGAAAAAGAAGTTTTAAAAGACGGTGCGGAGCGCAAACTCCCCGGGGCGAGATGGAAGGAACTGGCCGGCATTGCCGTTTGCATCGTCATCGTGATGGTTGCCTGGCGTGCCGTCGCATTTGAGGGGAAGACCTTCGACGGATCGAGTCTGGTTTGGGGCGTGAACGCTCTCGAGCCACCAACTGGCGAACCGCGTCAAAAAGTAGGTGATCTCTTTCGCGTCGATCTTGGCGCGTCATCGTGGCAAACGATGCCCTGGGCGGAAGTCACTCATATTGAGTTGAAGCATGGGACCTTTCCTTTCTGGAATCCTTTTCAGGCCGCAGGTGTGCCCCATGCTGCCAATATGCAGTCTTCCGTGATGGATCCGCTGCTCCTGGCAGTGAATCTCCACCCGACGCCCCTGACCTGGGATGTAACCATACTGTTCTGTTTCGCCTTAAGTTCAGTCTTCACATTCCTGTTTCTGCGAAATTTGAATCTCGAAATTATTGCCGCGATCTCCGGGTCCGCTGCATACAACCTGTGTGGCTTCTGGGTGATCAACAACAATAATTCATATGTCCGTACCTACATCTACATCCCTCTTCTCCTGCTGGCAGTAGACAAAATCTCAAAGTCCGGAAAACTGCGGTGGATCGCTCTGCTGTCTGGCAGCTTCTGCGCCGCGATTCTCGCAGGGATGCCGGAATCAGCCTTCTTTTCCTTGTCGCTGGCAGCTCTCTACGCCCTGTATCGAGCTCTGATTACCCCAGCGCAGCCGCGGCTCGCTCTCTTTATCAGATACGGGGTGTCGGGAATTCTCGGACTATTGCTTGCCGCGCCGCTGCTTGTGCTCTTTCTGCAATATCTTCCTCTCTCGTCCAATGTTCACGCTCCCGGCATGGGGTTGGCTTCCGCCTCGCCAGCCACTATTCTCAACTGGCTTGCTCCACTGCTTCACGGTCTTCCCGGCGCGTTGTATCCCGGATTAACGGGAGACCGCTCATGGAGTGGCGCCGCTGTTGTGGCACTCGCAATCGTGAGCCTGTCCATTCCAGCATCGTCTCGAATGCGAGATGCCTGGGTGTTCTTTGCGGCCGCTCTTGTCCTACTCCTCAAGATGCACGGTTTTCCAGGAGTGCAATGGCTTGGCAAGTTGCCGTTCGCCGACCAGGCAATTTGGTATGCCTTTGCTCCTCCAGTCGCCAATTTTTGTCTTGCCGCCGCCGCCGCCATTGGAGTCAGTGCTATTGCAAAGGGAGAGATTCGATGGACCCGCCTGATAGGTATCGGGGGAATTCTTCTGTTGCTGGTGGGAATCTTGTTTATTAGTGACCGGCCGGCCCTGCATCCTGCTGTGCCCGCCGGAGCGGTGCGCCACAGCATCCTGATTGCATTGGTCGCCGGTTCCGTGATCGCACTCGCAACCCTATTGTCATCCTTCGCAAGGCGATTCCGAATTGTGGCATCGTCGGTTGCTATGCTGGCAGTCGTCCTGGAATTGCTGATGTTTGTGCCGACGGAAACATTCGCCAGACGCGGAGAACCATACCGGACCCCCGATTGGGTGAAACTTGTGTCCGATCGAAATCCCACCGACCGGGTATTTGGATTTGACGGGATCTTGTATCCCGACACTGCAGGGACGCAGGAACTGCAGGATGTGAGAACGCTGGATGCGCTAAGCGTCAATCGGTACGTTATGTTTATCCGGAACTTCGTTTCTCGAACATTTGTCGATCGATTTACCGGGGAGTCCATGAATCCAGAAGATATTGCTTCCAATCGGATGTTTGACCTTCTTGGAGTCCGCTACGTGCTTGCAGCCACATCGAGACCTCCGTTTTCGGATAAATCCTCCCAATTTGCCTTGAAAGGGACGCGGGACGGCATCGACGTATGGGAAAACCGATCCGTAATTCCACGTGCGTTCGTCGCGACCACAGTCAAACCCGTGCACAACCTGGGGGACTCCCTTGTCCTGTTACGTTCGTTTGGACATCCTTTGCCGGCCGGAACCACGCGGGTAGACAGGCTGGATCCCGAACACGTCGCGATCGTGGAGACTGACGATGAGGTGCTCTTTGATTCGCTGAGCCGTTTCTCCAATGGGAACTCGACGACGCGGCCGGTACACATCGTGTCGTACGCACCGGATCGAATCAAACTTCAAGTCGATTCCGGAACTCCGGGGGTACTCGTCCTGACCGATACGTATTTCCCGGGCTGGTCCGCAACAGTTAATGGAAAACTTACACCTGTACTTCCAACCGATGTTGCGTTTCGAGGCGTCGTTATGGATTCGAATCCGGCAGTCGTGGAGTTCGAATATCATCCCAAGACTGCTGTTTTCGGATGGGTGCTTGCGGCGACCACAATTCCGCTGTTCCTGGCATTGATGTGGATTCAACGTTCGAAAATCGGCAAGCGAGTCAAAATTATTTGATTCGAACGATCAATCGATGCCCGTCCCAGTCTCGCGGGCCACTGCTTGCCGGATACGTATCCGAAGGCGGACGAATGATTCCGAGTCCGATTTCCGGGCTGGATCTGAGCTTTTCGGCAGGTATTTCGATGATCTTGTGCCAGATATCGCCCTTGTTGAACTGCGTTGTGGAATCGTCAAACCGATAGTCGAACTGGGAAATAATGTTTCTCTTGTCATCGAGAACATGGACGAAATTTATCGAATCCAATTTCTGATTCTTAAGGCTTTCCCAAACGACTTCAAGTTGAAGTCCATTGGAAGTACGCCTTGGAACCACACCCAGCAGCCGCAATTCATCTTTGAATTCGATGTTTCGTAATTCGCCCGGAACGTTTGAAAGTATCCGGTCCGCGGTATTCCTGTCGATGAGTCCCGGGTACTTTACGTCGAGTGGAGACGACTCCAGTTCTTCGATCTCGGAGAGTAAGGCGGCGTGTCCTGGAGTATTCCCAAAATCGTGCTCCACCCATCGTAGCGCCTGCACGAGCTCCATCGCCGATGGCCGCCGCTTGAGCTCCCAAAGGGTCAGACTGTCGTCGATTTCCCGGTAGGGTGGCTCTTCTTCCAACAGTCCAGGCTGTCCATGCTCAGGTTGATGAATTGGAGAATCGAAAACTCTTTGGAAAAGATCGTGTATCGGGCTGTCTGCGGCGTTGATCAGGTGATCCATCGCCAATGTAGATGTCCAAACGTCTCCCTGCAGTTCAATGACATGGCGGTCTCGCTTCGTCAGGAACCAGTGATTTCGCAGCAGATTATTCAGATCGAAATTCGAACTGCCCCAGGGAACCGGCTGAAACTGAATTTCCGACCAACGATCTCCATTCGCATATCGCATCGCCAGATTGAGGGAGCTGAATTCCACAAACTCATCATTGACGGCCGTGAGCACGGTGGCTCCAGAATGCGACGGATTGGATTGGAGCATTTCAGTCTGCAGATGCTTTGCAAAAGGCAGAAGTCCGACTTCCTGAACTGGCCGCTGGAATTTCGCGGAAGGCTTCACAATGGAGTGGGAATAATCGATCCAGCCGGAGGCCTTGGAAACATTGAGGAAAAACAACAAAGCTGCTGCAGCTGTGGTCACAATCAGGATCTTTCGATCGTTTCGAATCAGGAGAAGGCAGAATGTCACGCCAACAGCTAGCCCACTCGCCAGAATCCGTTCGTCTGCAACATAGGTCAGAGAAATATTGAAAACGTACCACCACAACGGCGTCAAAATGCCACAGATAACGATCGGCAGTGGAAGTCCGATTTTTGTCTTTCGGAATTGCGAAACGATGACCATCGCCATCAGCCAGGAAGGCACAATCAGGGTCGCAAATATCAGCGCCGTGGAAATGGGTACCTGAAGCGTCCAATAGCCGCGCTCGCCCAACTGGTATTGTTCGGAGACTGCCGCTCCGTAAGGCGACGTCCAAAGCAGAACAAATACTCCGCACATGGCTGCATAGACAAACGCACGCGCAAGGAGCCGCCGCTTCTTGTCGAAGTCACTTCCGGGGGCAAAGAAGTTGAGAATCCAGGTGACGGCGATCACGCAGAATTCCGGAAACAGGAACGACAGAGCCGCAGGTTTGATTAGCAGAAGAGCAACTGCGGCGATTGCATTCAGTGCGGCGGTTCGCCAGGTCTGCAGTTTCAAATCCAGCAGGCATAGTGCGAAGGATGCGAGAGCAAAGAATGTGAACGTGTGGTCCATCAGATACAGGTGAGGATGGATTTCCAGCAAAAAGGTACTCCCCAGAATAGTCAGCAGTGCTGCGGGAACAAATCGGGCGGTATCTGCTATGCGGGAGATGACGAACAGCGAGAAGATCAAAACGCAGGTTCGGATGATAAGCCATAGGATGGCGACCGACTGCGGTTGAGCGTGATCTCCCCACATGAGGGCGGCTGGAATCATCATTAAGGGAGGGCGCGACGAAAAGCTTCCGCCGAGGATCAGGTGTGGATCGAACTTGAGGAAGCCATGGGAAGCATGCCATGCATCAAGGATGTAATAGATCCGCGATATGTAGTTTGTCTGGTCAAAAAAAGGAATGGCATTGTAGTGGGTGATCTGCGTCGCGTAGTAGGCCACGTAGATTGCTGCAATCAGAATCGAGATCGCCCAATACAGCGCGTTGCGCCTTCTCACTGTCGGCCCTACGTTCCGATCGTCACCTTGTTTTCCCGCGGCAATGGTTCGATTTGAAAACCGGCAGAAACGGCGTCATTCCGGAACATCTTCACGGTTTCGAGAGAGAACTGCAACAGATCTTTGCCAGTTCCGTCGAGTTTCTTGAGGATATCGTTGGTCACGGTAATGATGTGGCAGCCAATCTCGTCGGCCTGAAAAATGTTCAGCAATTCCCGGGGACTCGCCCAGATCAGTTCGGCCTGGGGAACCTCTTTCAGAAGATCCAGAGACTCCACCATGTATGGAATCGGATCGCGGCCGGTATCGGCAATTCGCCCTGCGAAGACCGAAACGCACGAGGGGGCACCGCCCTTCAGCGCCGCGGAAACGTGTTTCACCTGATCGATGGTCATCATGGCGGTTACATTGACCTGGACCCCGCGATGGGACAGTTGATGCACGAGATCGTAGCTCGGTTGGCCGAGAGTGTTTGAAACCGGGATCTTGACGTACACATTTTTTCCCCAGCTACTGATAATTCCGGCCTGAGCTTCCATCTCTGAAAAATCATCCGAAAACACTTCAAAGGAAATTGGCCGGTCCGGAATCGATCGCAGAATGTCTTTGGCAAATTCCATGTAATTGCTGATGCCTGCTTTTCGCATCAGCGTCGGATTGGTGGTGAACCCTTTGATAAAGGGTTTGCGGTACATTTCCAGCATTCCCTCTTTATCCGCGCCGTCGGCGAAAATTTTTACAAGAAGATCGGAAATCTTTTTCATCTTAAGCCTCTCATTGCGATCCGAATCGGAAACAAGATCATAGGTCGGGTGGTGGACAACATGGGACTAGCCAGTCATCGCACGGATTCCCATTTCATCTCCGCTTTCAGCAAGCTGGGATGCGATACCAGCAGATGCCACACGACGGCCTGGAATGCCTCGGTATGCGGTGTAATCGTTTCGGCGTTCACCGTGGGCACAATCACACAGACGTTGGCGACCTTTGCAGTGTAACCACCGTCGCGTCCCACAATGCCGCAGATATCGGCGCCGACTTCCTTTGCGTATTCCAGTGCCCGTACCAGGTTCGGGCTGATGTTGCGCGCCAGATCTCCGCCGCCCACGGAAAGGACAAAAACCATGTCGGTCTTACGAAGGTGGCTGACTCGCAGCCAGTTTGCGAAAGCGCTATCCCATCCGTCATCGTTGATTCGGGCGGTCAGTTCGGAAACGTTGTCCGTGGGTGCATACGACTCTATTCCCGCGATTTTCCGAAAATCATTGACGGCATGGGATGCATTGCCCGCGCTGCCTCCGACTCCGAGAATGAAAAGTCTGCCGCCGCGTGAACGCAGAGACACCAGCAGTTCCACTGTACGGTCTATGTTTTCCACGTTGAGTTGGCTGACGATACGGCCCGCTTCATTCAAAAATGTTTCTGTATAAGACGACATTCCGTTTCCTGCTAAAGTTTCGAACAATGGACCGGTCTCCAGGGCTTGGGAACCGGCTCGACCAAAGGTAAAGACTCTATCAGACTTCAATTCCAAACAGGTATGTGACGATTGCGTTAAAAGAAAATTTGTTGATGTTCGATTATTTGGCCCATAAAGTCACCACACGATGCTGGCCTTTCGGCGAAACGACCGGACCCATTGACTGGGGGTTCCGGCCGCAGCAATCAGGGAGGAAGAAAATGCGGAAGGTTCGGGCAAAGAAAGACGGACTCACTCCTCCCGCCAAGGCAACCGCGAGTGTAGATGCCAATGAATGGCACTGAGGCTGTACGCATGCGATTTCATATTGATCTTCGCCTGATCCTGAGCACACTGCTTGCTCTGGTGATTACCTGTGTGTTGATGGTGGCTCCAGCCCCTGCACAGGGCACGGGATATTCGATTTCGCTCAATACCAGCACAGTCCAGCCAGGTGGAACGGTTCTTGTTTCCTGGAGCAAGCCAAATGGTGCCTTGTCAGGCTTTTTTTCAATTTATCGGGCTAACAACTTTGTCAATCAAGTGAGCTTTGCGTTTCCCGCTGCCGGTAACAGTGGTACTGCGACGATTTTCGCGCCCAACGAACCCGGCGGGTACTGGGTTGTATGGGAGGCGGCCGGTATATTTCAAACGAAGGCCTTCTTTCAGGTCATCTTGTCCGATACCGCAGGCAGCGTTCCGGGTTACTCCCTTTCGATCAGTCCCAATCCTGTGAACGCAGGGGCCAATGTCACTATCAACTGGACCAAGCCCAGCGGCACGTCAACGGGATTGATTGTTCTCTACGACTCATTTCTCAATTCACCGGGACGTGGCGTGTTCACCTATCTGGATTCCGTGACCCCAATAGGGGACACGAGCGGAAGCACATCGTTTACCGTCCCCTCATTGCCAGGCGGCTATTGGTTTGGCTGGATTTCCACCAGCGATTTTGAGCTCAAGGCCGTGGTCCCGTTTTCTGTCGCCCTGAACGAGGCGGATAGTACGGCGCCCGTCGTTTCAATATCTACGCCCGCAAATAACGCCGCCGTGTCGGGAACAGCGCAGGCCGTTTCAGCATCGGCATCGGACAACATCGGCGTGGCCGGTGTTCAATTCCGGCTGGATGGAGTGAACCTTGGAGCCGAGCGGACAACGGCTCCGTATTCCATCGTCTGGGATACCACGAATTTCAATAACGGCTCGCATTCTTTGACTGCTGTCGCACGCGATGCGGCAGGGAATCTCACCACTTCAACGACGATTGCTGTTACCGTCGGCAACACTACAACTGCTCCCGCCTCGCCATCGAAGAGTAGTCCCGGAAACGGATCCACGGGACAACATCACGTTCCGAAACTTCAGTGGGGCACGGCCAGTGGGGCGATCAGTTACGAATACTGTGTCGATACCTCAAACAATAGTGTCTGCGACGCGAGTTGGATCAGTGTTGGCACAAAGACCAGCGTCTTCGTCGGTGGTCTGAATTCCGATACAACTTATTTCTGGCAGGTCCGAGCCGTCAACAGCGCCGTCCCGACGGAAGCCAATGGCGGCGTCTGGTGGAGTTTTAAAACGTCTCCGATTCACGTGAATGTAGCTGCTGCCGTCAATGGCGCCATCGCCACCGCGTCATCCACTTTCGGGGCCGGTTACTCTCCTGCCGCAACCATCAATGGCGATCGAAAAGGTCTGAACTTTGGAAATGGAGGAGTCTGGACCGACGGCACACCCGGAGGTTTCCCAGACTGGGTGGAGGTGGATTTTGCCGGTCCTCAGACGATTGATGAAGTCGACGTCTTTACCGCGCAGGACAACCTTTCCAATCCTGTTGAGCCGACATTGGGGATGACGTTCACGCAAAACGGCATCACCGACTATGAAGTTCAGTATTGGAACGGACTTTATTGGGCCAGAACTTTCGTTGGCGATTTCAACGGCAACAATCAGGTATGGCGGCAGATTTCATTTGAACCCATCACCACGCGGAAGATTCGAGTCTTCATCAGCGGTGCACTCAACAACGTCAGCCGGATAACCGAAATCGAAGCGTATTCGGACGTGCCGGACGTTCCCGGCCCGCTCGCAAAGAGTGCTCCCGCCAATGGTGCAACGGGAAGATCCTTTAATCCCACGCTGATCTGGAGCGACAGCCGCAGCGCCCTCAGCTACGAATACTGCGTGGACACCATCAACAACAACGCTTGCGATACCGGCTGGATCAACACGGCTGGCACCACGAGCGTCGTTGTCAGCGGGCTGAATCTTGGCACCAAGTACTACTGGCAGGTTCGCGCACGCAATACCGCAGGAACATTCGAAGCCGACGGGGCCACGTGGTGGAATTTCACGACATCGGTCAGCTACGTGAACGTAGCGGCTGCGGTAAATGGCGCCATTGCCATCGCTTCGTCGACACTGGACACCGGCTATGGAGCTGCCGGAGTCATCAACGGAGACCGTAAAGGCCTGAATTGGGGAAATGGAGGAGGCTGGAATGACGGTACCGAAAGACTGTATCCCGACTGGGTAGAAGTGGACTTCGCCGGTCCTCAGACGCTCAGTGAAATCTACGTTTTTACGTTGCAGGATGACTATCCCAATCCTTCGGAGCCGGTTCTGGGAATGCCATTCAACCTATATGGCATTACGGATTTTCAAGTGCAGTCCTGGGATGGTCAGGCCTGGGTCACTGTGCCTAACGGCAATATCACCGGAAATAATCTGGTCTGGCGCCAAATTTCATTTAATCCGTTCACGACGACAAAGATTCGCGTTCTGGTTACCG
>JBGPBY010000283.1:0-9295 GCA_041481485.1 Terriglobia bacterium | reverse complement strand
CAACATCGCGCCCACCGGCATCCCCTGAGGCGCAGTCAAGATCGCTGCATACGCCTCGGCCTCGTCAGGCAGCGTGGCGCAGAAATCACGATAGAAGCGCAACATGTCGCGGGCCTGATCCAACGGATACAGGACCATGCCGCCCAGCACCTGCCGGATTTCGTGCAACCGGTACTCCATGGATATGACGACGCCGAAGTTGCCCCCGCCGCCGCGAAGCGCCCAGAACAGATCGGGGTGATCCGTATCGCTTGCTTTGCGAAACTGTCCATCCGCCGTCACGACGTCCGCCGAGATCAGGTTGTCGATCGTAAGTCCATGCTTGCCCATCAGCCAACCGAGACCGCCACCGAGGGTGAGGCCTACGACCCCGGTATTGGAAACCGTACCGCCGGTAGTGGCGAGTCCAAATGCCTGCGTTTCGTGATCCAGCTCACGCCAGATCACTCCGCCCTGGGCCCGTACCGATCGCGCATCCGGATCCACGCGAATGCCCTTCATCGTCGACAAGTCGATCACCAAACCTCCGTCATTGGTGGCGTAACCCGGCGCGCTGTGGCCGCCGTCGCGAATCGAGAGCCGGAGCGCGTGCGTCCTGGCAAAAATCACGGCCCGCTGCACGTCCGCGACGCCGGCGCACCGCGCTATGAGCGCAGGACGGCGATCGATGTTGCCATTCCACACACGCCGCGCGCTCTCGTAAGCGGCGTGATCATTCTGGATCAAGTCACCCCGCAAGCTGCTTCGAAATTCCGTAATCCTCTCGTCGTCGAGAGTGATGCTTGCGCCGTCCGCAGTCGTCAGAGTCTTCATGGTTACTCCTGGGTGGAAAAGGTTGTCAGTTTGTCGCCATCACTGCGAGGAGCCAAGTGACGAAGCAAGCCTCACGACAGGATATTTCTTCGCACAGCGTCCTCGCAATGACGATCGGACTACGCGGCGAGCTTCGCGCCGAGCACGTCCAGACGTTCAATCATGGGTGCGGTTGCGAGGAGTTCCGGGGCGGTCGCCAATAAGGCCTTCGCTCATTGAAATCCGGTGGGGCCCCGACAACTAGCCGTTTTCGCGAGGATGATCTCCTCCCGCGTTGGGCGGTTCTGTTCTAGAATGCCTTGGAAGAGGTGAGCCATGACAAAGAACGTATGGGTTCCGACAATCGTAATTCTTGCACTGGTCTCCGCTGCCGTTCCGTTGTTCGCCCATCACTCCTGGCCGGTGGATATGTCTAAGCTCGTGACGGTGAAGGGGACCGTGACCGTGTTCATGTGGGAAAACCCGCACCCGATGATTACCATCGAGCTTAAGAACAAGGACGGTGTCACCGAAAAGTGGTTGATTGGTGGGCCCGCCATCAATCGAATGGAAGCGAATGGCTGGACCAAGTCGACGGTCAAGCCCGGCGACGTGATTACGGGCATCGGCTATCAGTATTCCGACGGCCAGAAAATCGTCAGGCTCGAGAAAGCGGTACTTGCCGACGGCAAGGAGATAAATGTCTACGGGCGATAGGCCTGCGTCTGGATACTGAGATTCCGATCCGCGCACTCCCGAGGGCAGCCTTACTGATTATTTTCGATCTCACTGATTGTGGATTCGATATATGGAATTGCGGCGAGATCCTTCGGGCGTCCCGCCCGCCTTTTCACCGCCAGGACTTCACGGAGAGCGAGTAGCCGGATCGGCCGATTCTCAAAGTTAATCACGACGCTCGAGTCGACCAGATCCTCGTACGCCCGGCCGCCGTCGATTGCTCCCAGGCAATCGAAGTCACCGAATCGTGTCTCCAGGAGAATGTGACCCGGTCCAATCAAGTGGCTTTCGTTAGGTCTCAATCTGCGGGAATCGTGCCGTGCAACGGCTTGAATGTCTTGCAGAACGCGAAGCAGCCGTTCGATATTCTCCGGAGTCCGTCGATGCACAATGTCCAAATCCCAAGTCATCATTGGCACACCCTGCAGCACCGCAGCGACCATGCCGACAATGATGGATTCGACTCCTTCGTCAGAGAGTCGGATCAGGATGTCGTGATACTGGGGATTGTCGGATGCCATTGCGAATCCGTATTATCGAGGCAAGTGCGGACTCGAGCGCTCGCAGGCGCTCGCTGGGTGTACGTTCGAGCTGCCGTCGAATCTGAGATCGATCAACTCCATTGTCATCGATTTCCGGCATTGGGAAGGGTTCGCCGTCTGGCGCCTGAGACGTTTGCAGGAAATCAGGTTTCACGCACTGAGTTTAGCACGGGCACGTGACCGCTTCTTATTGCGAGGATATGGAACGTCAGTCTCTATGTCCCCTCTTTCTTCCCTACGCCGTTGTTGAAATAAATACTCCTGAAGGATTCTCGAAATTGACGGCGATGAATTTCACGCCCACGAAATAGCTTTCGCCATTTCGCGTTTTGCGGCACTGCGTTACCGAAGCGGTCGCTTCGAGCAGCGGACTCGAAATCTGAATGACGTAGCCGACAGGAAGATCTTCAGCACAGAGAAACATCATCCCTCCCGGCGACAGATCCACCATTTGTCCTGAGTTTTTTATGGAATGTGAACGGTAAACAATGGCGCCTGTTTTTTCCATTCGTCTGTAGGATCTTTGGCTCGCAGGCTTTTCATTTCCATCCGCGACGGATGACTCGGAATGGGAACTCCTTGCAAAATTCTTTCGCAAATCGCGGTCATAATCCGCACGCCGTCTGGGATCCACCAGGGTTTCGTAAGCTTCGATCAGGAGCACAGCGTCTGCACTGGAGCCTCCAAGATCGGGATGCTGCCGGCCATCCTTCATCAATGCCCGGAAGCTGCTGCGGACCACTTCGAGGGGAGCTTCCGGTTGCACGTGGAGCAAGCGATATAAATTGCGCCGATTTTTCATGGAGTAATCCGCCATAAGCCAAGTTACTTCCGGACAAAGATTCAATCCATGGCTCGAAAGTGACAGTCCCCCGCTTTAGAGGGGTTCAAACACAATGTGGTGATCGCGAACAGTGACCGTTCCTTTGCCATCGCCGGACCAGACTGTCGGAGAAGCGTCGGCACTATCGGGCCAGCTCTTCACCACCTTTTGTCTGCCGACGTCATAGACATCCAGAGTGTCCATCTTCGTGGCGGCCAGCGAAGAATGCATCAACAGCAGGCTATCGTCCTGAGGGTTCCAGGCTTGAAACCAGTGGAGATCGCTCTTTCCGTCTTCATTCCAGGGAAAGTCGGCGAGTTTGGCATGAGTTTGCGCATCGTAGATTGCCCAATCGTCGGGGCCATGAAGAGACAACGCGATAAATGGCAAAACATACTTACAGCCGGCGGAATACACGGCAAGATCGGAACGGAGAGTGCTGAGAAATTTTCCCGCCGGATCATATTCATCAGCGCCTTCACTGTTTTCAAAATGGTGTTCGGTGTAAAAGTGACCAGTGGTTCGGCACGCCCCGATCAACTCGGCGGTGGCGGTTTGCACCTTCGTCAAGGCCCCGGATTCCAGGTTGACTAAGGTCAGAGTATTGAATCCTTCGGCATTGGATGGCCATCCGGTTTCAAATATGGCTATCTTCGTTGCCGGATTCCAGAATCCTCCATTGTGTTTGCCGATATCGAATGTTCGAACAGTTTCGAGGCCGTTAATCAGCGTTGGTGCGTTGGACGAAGTATCGGTTTCGAAAGAAATAAACTGATGGTCCACAGTGGAAATCAGCATGAGATCCGCCCCGACACGCCGGTGGTTCCCGGTTTTCAAATCCAGAATATAAGTTGCTCGGACGGTGGCAGTCCCCGGCTGTTCGGGCTTTTCTTCGAGTGTCAAGCCAACGAATCGATTGTCTGAGGCCACCATGAGATTTTGAACAGGAAATGGTACGTAGGAAGGATCGGAGTCTTTCCAGACTTCCCCGTTGGCTCGTTGACAAGAAGGAATGAGAAATAGAATCAGCAGTGCTGCTGCTGTCCGCGATCGAGAACGCAATCCCATGGGTCTCTATTCTCCTTCCAAAATCAGATTCAGGTAAGAATCCACTCTGCAGACAAAATCCGGAGGCACAAGTGTCGTGGAGCTGTATTCGCCGATAATCGCGGGGCCACGAATCACCTGACTATAACCGAGGTTCAAGCGGTCGAATATTGGAGTCTTTTCGGCGCGGCCATTTATCCAGACATCGCGTTTTTCGAGTGGCCGGGCCGGAACCGTGACCTTCTGCGCTTTTTGGAGTTTCGGCTTCCTTGTTTGACCGACAAACGATGTGCGTACGTTGACGACCTCCACTGGCTTGCTGGAGTTGGAGTAGCCATATCGTTGTTGATGAGTTTCGTGGAAGCGGTCCACAAACGAATTCGCCCATGGCCCCGACAGAGGAATGGAAAGTTCGTAGGACTGCCCGTGGTAACGCATGTCGGCGACATCCGAGTAACGGATGCGGCCTGACGTGAATCCTTCGGATTGCATCTCCAGCATTCCTCTTCGGCGCAGAACCGTCAATGCCGCACGCATTTTGGACGCTGCAGATTCTGCGCCGATCCGTATGGACTGCGAATAGTCCCTGCGCGCATCGGCAAGCAGCAATCCCAGTGCCGACAACGCTCCCGGATGAAGTGGAACGATAACCTTTGGGATTCCTAGGGCGCGCGCGAGATCGGCGGCATGCAGCCCACCCGCCCCTCCGAAACAAAACAACGCAAAAATTGCGGGGTCGTGACCGCGCTCGACTGAGATCAGGCGAATAGCCTGCTCCATGTTGCTATTCACGACATCAATCACGCCCTGCGCCAACGACGAAATGGATTTCCACGGGCGCGTCCACGCCATGGCTGCCAACGCCGGCGGAATTCGATCAGCCGCAAGTGGAACCGTTCCACCCAGAAAAAACCGCACCGGCAGACGTCCGAGAACGACGTTGGCATCCGTCACCGTGAAACGCTCCCCACGGCCGTAACAAATCGGTCCAGGCTCCGATCCGGCGCTTTCAGGCCCGACGCGAAGCGCGCCGCCCGCATCCATTTCCGCAACAGATCCTCCTCCGGCACCGACCGTGTGAATGTCGATCATTGGAATTCCAACCGGAAGTCCGTCAATCTCCGCTTCGTGGGTGACCTGGATTTGTCCGTCGCACAACGCCACATCCGTGGATGTTCCTCCCATGTCGAACGTGATGATGTTGCGATATCCGCTCTGCGAAGCAATTTGAAAAGCACCGACAACACCGCCAGCCGGACCCGAGACAATCGTACGCACCGGAGACTCCGCTGCAGTGCGCGCCTGTACCGCACCTCCGTTGGACTGCATGACTCGAAGCGAGCTGCCTGCAAGTTCGCTTTTCATGCGTTCATCCAGATTTGTCAGGTACTCGCTCATTATGGGCGCGAGGTACGCATTGATCAGCGTCGTCGACGTTCGTTCGAATTCGCGATATTCGGGGAGGATCCTTGAAGACAGCGAAATCGGAATTCCGAGAAAACTCAATTCTTCAGCGATCGCTTCTTCATGAACATTGTTCGTAAATGCGAACAGCAAACATACCGCCACCGACTCTACCCGGTTTCGCTGCAAAGAAGCCGCAAACTCTCGCACCTGTTTTCTGTCGAGAGGCAAATGGATCGTCCCATTATGTAGAATCCGCTCGGCGATGCCGAAGCGCAATTCCTCAGGGGCAAGAGGGTCCGGACGTTTTACAAAAATATTATAGAGTTCACGGCGAGTCTGTCTTCCGATGACCACAACGTCTTCAAAGCCCGCGGTGGTCAGCAGAGCCGTACGCGCACCCTTCCGCTCGAGCAAGGCATTTGTAGCGACCGTCGAACCATGAATAACTTCGCCGGCGGTGGAAAGCTCCAGCCTGGCCAGTCCCTGAAATATCGCTTCATCCGGTTTCCCCGGTGTGGAAAATTCCTTGAAGACTTCAATGGAGTTTCCGCGAATGACAACGAAATCCGTGAACGTGCCGCCTGTGTCGATTCCAATGCGAATGGTCTTCATAGCGAAAGAAGACTCAACTTTGCGACGTCCTGAATTTGAGACGGAGAAACCATATGAAAATCGGTCAGGACTCCGATCGAGTTCCATTCCCAGGCAATGCTTTGAAGTTCCACCTGGAAATCGTTGAGGTGATGAATCGCTGCTTCCCGAGCCCATTCCAGGTCCGGCTCCGCTGCGGGACGTGATGCGATTTCATCGATCCATTTTTTGACGAGAATTTGATTGGAATCCGTTCCGTGGACGGAAAGCAGAGCGCCATCGATGACTCGAATATTCAGCCGAACGTCATCCCGCAATCCGGCTTCAATCAACCTTCGATCCAGCATCATCTTGAGAACAAGAAGTGCAGGCACATAGGCGCTAGTTACTTTTCCTTTAATGATAACGGGAGTCGAATCTCCGTCGTTGCCTCGAAAGTGCGACCACACTTCTTTCGTTTCTTCCAGCAAGGAGGCCGGCGCCAGGACCAGAATACGATCGGCCCGGATTGCTCCGAAATCCCTCTGTATGGATTCCGGATCTGAACTCTTTTCCAGAAAGCGCAACGAATCGGGTGCTGTGAATACTGCATGCGCGCTGCTTTGCACGACGCTCACTCCCGACTTCAAACGCATTGGGACATTTTCGATAAACGCCGGGTCGAGGTGCGGAGGGAAGGCAGAGTTGCGAACCAAATCCGAATGAACCGGCAATTGCGGAGTGGGCGCGGCCTTGATTTCCTCTCCCTTCGAGAGACTCTCCACCTGAAGTCTAAGAACTCGCACTTTAGGAGACCAGCTCACAACAACGGGTTTCGACTCGACCAGATCGCGTGCGGCTGCGCGCATGTCGTCCGCAGAAAATGACCTCACCCATTCGAGGCCTTCCAGGCGGCGCTCTGGAACGCCCAGGCTGATGAACCATCGCTGGATTTCGCTGCTTTCCAGAAACTGGATCGCATTCTGGCGTGCCGCTTCAAGATCGATGTCCGAGGCGCGAATATATTGGAGCCGATTCAATTCTTCCCGTAACGTCGATTCTACAGACTCTGCGGTCTGGCCCGACGGAACCGGAACCTCCAGAGTGTAGTAATACGATTCGAGCGCAGGGCGGAGGATGGTGCGCGGCTGTTCTGAAAGTACGCGCTGCGCGAGGCGGTCCAGCATCAGAAATGCATACCAATTCCTGTAGAAAATCGATGGAACCGAGGTTCCAAAGATGACCGCACCTTCGTCCATGTCCGATTCCAAACGGAAATCCGCCGCTCCGGGAACTCGATGCGATTTCTCCGTTCCCGTAATTTCGGCAGCCGCGAGAGAATTCCGCCGCGACACCGCCTTCAGGTCCGGGGAATCTCCGCCCATGACGACGAAAACTCTGTCCGTACCGTAGTAGTTCGAAAAAAACTGTTCGACATCCATGCGGGTGATTGAATTCAGAATGGGCCCGGAACCAGATCCCAGCATGGCAAGTCGCAGCTGTCCCTCGACTCGGACGCGAACATCGACCGCTGAGCTCCTCTGAATCTTTACCGCCTGTATGGCTCGATCTACCAATTCGGGATGCTTCTGCGGCGTTTCCGAAATGAACTGCGAAAGCGATGATACGACCACAGGCCGGGCCCACGCCGGCACCGTCGCTTGAATTCCAGTTCTTTCGAGGTCAGAAACGAATTCGATTTTTCCACCCGATCCATAAGCGGCCAACGCGATGCTGCGCGCGGATGGAGTGGACTTGAGAAATTCCGCGACGACCGCAGCAAGATCACCGGAAGGATCGCCCTCGCTCCGAATACCGGCACGATAACCCGCGATCACGTCAAATTCGTCGGTGCCGGACTTTGCCTGAGGAAGCTCGTAAATCTGGATGCCGTTCTGAAGCGTTGAAGCGCCGGCAAAGAAAGCCGACAACAGCGTAAAGATGCGCATCCACACGCGGTGAGCCTAACGTCTGCAGGGTAGTGTTTTCAAGAATGATTGTGCTAGGCTCTGGTCTCCAAAAAACTATCCAGGAGAATTCCCGTGAACGTATACGAAGGGAAAAACATCCGTAACGTGGGCATTGTCGGTCATGGGGGCAGCGGAAAGACTTCGCTGATTTCTGCCATCCTTTTTGATAGCGGTGCGACAAATCGCCTGGGCCGGGTGGACGACGGAAACGCGCCAACCGATTACGACGAAGACGAGATCGAGCGAAAGATTACCATCTCGGCGAAGCTCGCGTTCTGCGAGTGGAACAAGACCAAAATCAATCTTCTGGATACTCCAGGTTTCGGGAATTTCATCCAGGAAGCCCGCGGTGCGCTGCGCGTGGCGGACTCTGCCCTGGTCGTCATCGATGCCATTGCCGGAGTGATGGTTCAAACCGAAAAGGTATGGGCCTACGCCGATGAGTTTGGGCTCGCGAGAATGGTCCTGGTCAATCGTATGGATCGAGACACGGCGAGCTTCGATCGCGTCATGGAATCCATCCAGCAGAGGCTTGGCCGGACCTGCGTTCCGATACAACTTCCCATCGGCGCCGAAAAGAAGTTCAAAGGCATTGTGGACCTCGTGCAGATGAAAGCGTTCGTCTTCGCCGCGGACGGATCGGGAAAATCCGTGGAATCGACGATTCCGGATGACATTGCGATGCAGGCTCAGGAGTATCGCGAAAAGCTGGTCGAAGCCGTCGCAGAAAGCGACGAGAAATTGATGGAGAAATTTTTCGACAGCGGCTCGCTCTCCGATGAGGAATTGATCGGCGGTCTGAAGAATCAGGTCGCCGATGGGAAGATTTATCCCGTCTTGTTTGCAGCGGCCACCGCGAATATTGGAATCGCGCAGCTCCTCAATGCGATGGTGAGCTTCATGCCGGACGCCGTCTCCCGCGGAACCGTGACGGGTACGGACTATCAGGGGAAAGAGGTTCAGCGGAAGATAGCCGATAATGAGCCGTTTACCGCATTTGTCTTCAAGACGTTTTCGGATCCATTCACCGGCAGAATTTCATTGTTCCGCATCTACTCCGGAGTTCTCAGCGCAGAAACGCAGCCCTACAACGTCAATCGGAATGCGAGTGAACGTTTTGGTCAGATCGCATCGCTTCAGGGAAAGACACTGGTTCAGGTCAGCAAACTTCAAGCCGGAGACATCGGCGCGGCCGCAAGACTGAAGGAAACTCTAACGGGTGACACCCTGGCCGACAAGTCGCACCAGATTACCTATCCGGCAGTGAAATGGGTGGAGCCTGTCATTGCATTTGCTGTCGAACCAAAGTCGCGCGGCGATGAAGACAAGATCAGCTCGGCCATTCACAAACTGATGGATGAGGACCTCGGGCTCGGGTACAGGCGCGAAGTTCAAACCAAGGAATT
>JBGPBY010000282.1:0-9318 GCA_041481485.1 Terriglobia bacterium | reverse complement strand
TGTGGGCGGTCATAGACCGCCCCTACAGTGGGAATCGAAATCCTTCACAGTTCCTTCGGCCGCCCATAACGATGGCCGAATTCTCCCTCATTCCGACCCCTCACTTGTCCGCCGGTTCCCTGATACTGCCAGCCATGACAATGATTGTTTCAGTCCTTGGCAGCGGAAGCCGCGGTAATACGACATTCATCCGAACCGAATCCACACGCATATTGATCGACGCCGGACTCAGCCGGAAGGAACTCTCCCGCCGCCTGGCCTCCATTGGAGAAGATCCCAACGGTGTCGATGTGGTTTTAGTCACCCACGAACATAATGATCACGCGGCAGGACTGAAGACATTGGTCAAGGATCTATCCATTCGCGTATTTCTCACCGCCGGAACCCGCAGAGCCATGCGTGCGGATGATATTCCGCTGAATGGCTCCACGCTTACCGACATCACCCCCGGAATTACGTTTCGAGCAGGAGATGCCGAAATCACTCCATTCGCTGTGCCGCACGATGCCTCCGAACCGGTGGCATTCAGCATCAGTTCAGGTGGTGTTCGAGTCACGCAACTTACAGACACAGGGCACATTCCCGATTCCGTCGCCGAATACCTCAAAGCAGCGAATCTTTTGATTCTGGAATCCAACCATGATCTCGAAATGCTGCGCGTGGGACCCTATCCGTGGAGCCTGAAGCAGCGTTTGATGGGACGCTACGGACATCTTTCGAATACGGGTGTCGCGCAATTCATCCGTGAGCAATTCGATGGAACCGCGTCGAATCTGATGCTGGCGCATCTCAGTGAAAAAAATAATCACCCCGCGGTGGCCCGCCAGGAATCGCTGAAGGCCATGAGGGAGTGCGGCCACAAAACGTCGGTGACCCTCACCTCACAACAGGAGCCGACGTCCCCGATCCGGATAAGTTAAAATCGTTCATGATTACTCGTTATACACGACCGGCTATGGGCCGGATCTGGGAAGACCAGAACAAATACCAGCGCTGGCTCGACGTCGAGCTGGCCGTCACCGAAACGCTTGCGGCAGAAGGCATCATCCCCAAAGACGCCGCAGCGGAAATCAAAGCAAAAGCCAATTTTTCAGTCGAACGCGTCAATCAGATCGAAGCCGAAGTGAAGCACGATGTCATTGCCTTCACGACTTCGGTCGCAGAATTCGTCGGACCGTCGTCGCGCTACTTTCACTTCGGTCTCACGTCGTCGGATGTTCTCGATACCGCTACGGCGCTACAGGTAGTCGAAGCATCCGCGATTATTGCTGCCGGCATCGACCGCCTGCTTCAGGTTCTGAGGAAACGCGCCCATGAATTCAAGACAACCCTGACGGTCGGACGCACCCACGGCATCCACGCCGAACCCACGACATTTGGACTGAAGCTGGCTCTCTGGTACGAAGAAATGCGCCGGCAACAACAGCGATTTCAGACGGCCACCGAAACCATGCGGGTCGGAAAGTTGTCTGGCGCTGTGGGAACATTTGCACACCTTTCGCCCGAGATCGAAGAAAAGGCGCTCTCGAAGCTCGGACTCACGCCGGCAAACGTCGCCACGCAGGTAATTCAGCGCGACCGTCATGCGCATTACATCTCCGCGCTGGCGTGGATTGGAAGCACTCTCGAAAAGATTGCCGTCGAAGTCCGGCATTTGCAGCGAACTGAAGTGCGCGAAGCCGAAGAATATTTTTCTCCGGGACAAAAGGGCTCGTCGGCCATGCCGCACAAACGGAACCCTATCACGTCGGAGCAGATTTCCGGTCTGGCCCGGCTGCTGCGCGGCAATGCCGTCGCGGCGATGGAAAACGTTGCGCTGTGGCACGAGCGGGATATTTCGCATTCGTCGGTCGAACGCGTCATTTTCCCGGACTCCACGATTCTGGCGGACTACCTTCTCGACAAGACCGCGACCCTCATCGAAAAGCTCGTCGTGTATCCGCAGCGGATGCAGGAAAATCTTGAATTGACTCATGGGCTCATTTATTCAGGCGAGTTGCTGTTGGAATTGGTCAGCAAAGGCGTAACGCGCGAAGACGCGTATCGCTGGGTTCAGCGCAATGCGATGCGCGTCTGGGATGAAGGCGGAAATTTCAAGGAGAAGGTATTGACGGACGCGGACATCGCGAAGGTCTGTCCGTCTCGTGAGATCGAACGGGTGTTTGATTCGGCGAGACTGGTGCGAAACGTGGACAGCATCTTCCGCCGGGTGTTTGGAGAAGGGTAACGGTTTGCGGCTGTAGGCGCGGTCGAAAATAAGAAGGAATGCCTGCCCCAATGTAGGGGCGGTCTATGACCGCCCACAAATTGTGGGGTTGGATTACTCAAATTTGTGGGCGGGGATAGGACGCCCCGACAGTGGGGCAGGGATTCCACGGCCGCGCACGATCTCGAGGTTAGCAATTGCGCGCGGTCATAGACCGCGCCTACAGCGGCCAGATCTTAAGACTCTATGTGGAAGCGACAACTCAATCCGATTGACGCCGGCATCGGGCTGCTGGTTGTCGGACTTGCCATCGTTCTGTTTCGGGACGTGCCACACGCCTACTCGCTCGAACGCCCGTCTTTGAATCTCTCCATCCAGTATCTTCCCTTCTATGCGCTCGCTTCTGTCGCCCGCATGATTGCGGCAATGATACTGTCGCTGATCATCAGCCTGATGGTCGGCTACATGGCCGCGGTAAATCGGCGATGGAGCATGGTCATCTTGCCAGCCGCCGATATTCTGCAATCGGTGCCGGTGCTCGGGTTTTTCCCAGCAGCCGTTTTCTTTTTCATCCGAATTTTTGGAAACAATGCCATTGGCGTTGAACTCGCTGCGATTTTTCTGATCATCACGAGCGTGCTTTGGAATCTGATATTCGCGGTTTATGAATCGATAACGACGATTCCTCAGGATCTGCAGCTGGCAAGCCGGCAATTCGGGCTGCATGGCTACATTCAGTGGACGCGCGTCGTCCTGCCCGCCGTTATCCACAAACTGGCCTACAACAGCATGATTTCCTGGGCAAACGGCTGGTACTTTCTCATCGCCTGCGAAATCATCGTGATGGGACCGATTCACTACCGGCTGCCGGGTCTGGGGAGTTATCTGGCACAGAGCATGTCCAACGGAGACTACGCGCATGCCATCCAGGGAATTCTCGTTCTGACTGCGGTGATGGTGGCGTTTCACCTGGTGGTGTGGAACCCCCTGAATGGCTGGTCCATGCGTTTTCTATACGACACCGCCGATAGCCCGGTTCCGAAGACACACGGGCGAAGCCGGCTGCGTTTCTACATGGCTCGATCCCAATTGTTGCATGTGCTGTGGGATGGGGGCATTCGCCCGTTGATTCGCTCCATTGTATCGGTGCTGCGTTTCGTTCTGGAGAAGCAGCACACCCGGCGCGGCAGCTCCATCGCCTGGGCCGCACTGGCGGGATTCGCCGTTGCGGTCGCGTGGGGAGTCTCCGGCTCCGTACACCAACTGGCAAAGCCCTCCCCTCTGGTTCGCGATATACCGCTGGCGCTGCTATTGAGCTTTCTGAGGCTGATGGCGGCCTACGCGCTGGCTCTGGTCTGGACGTTGCCGCTGGCCATGTGGATTGGGCGCAACGAGCGCATTGCGCATCGCGTGCTTCCCATCGTCGAAGTGATCGCCAGCATCCCGGCCACCGCATTCTTTCCGTTGATTGTTCTTTTTATCATCCGCAACGGCGGCGACATGAATTTTGCTGCAATCATCCTGGTAACAACGGGAATGCAGTGGTATTTGCTGTTTAACCTGATTGCCGGCATTCGCGCCATTCCGGAAGATCTTCAGCAGATTTCCAGGTCTCTGGGACTGCGCGGCTGGACGAAATGGAAGCGGCTGATTCTGCCGGCCATTTATCCCAGCCTCGTGACCGGCAGTTTGACGGCAATCGGAGGCGGGTGGAACGCCATCGTCCTGAGCGAATACGTGGTTGCGGAACGCCGTGTGTATTCGGTTCATGGCATCGGCGCGCTGCTCGACTTTGCGACGTACGATTCGGGCAACCTTCAGCTCGTCGTCACATCGATCACCGCTATGGTACTATTCATCCTTATCGTGAACAGACTGGTGTGGCAACCCGCCTACGATTTGGCGCAACGACGCTTTGCATTGAACTATTAGGATGACTACAGAACCGCCGCAGCCACTGCTGGCGCTGAAAGCGATATCCAAATCCTTTCCAAACGGGATTCATATTCTCGGACCGATCAGCCTCATCGTGGAAGAAGGCGAATTCGTTGTCATCATTGGACCGTCCGGTGCGGGAAAGTCCACCATGCTCCGCACCATCACCGGGCTTACCGACCTTACCTCCGGCGAAGTGCTCTATAAGGGCACGCGGGTCTGGGGGGTCAACCACAAAGCTGCCCTTGTTTTTCAGAGTTTCGCTTTGTTTCCGTGGCTCACGGTGATGGAGAACGTGGCGCTCGGACTCGAAGCCCAGGGCATGGAAAAGGCCGGCCGTCAGAAGCGAGCCCGCCGTTACATTGATATGGTCGGCCTCGACGGCTACGAACGCGCATATCCCCGGGAACTCTCGGGCGGAATGAAACAGCGGGTCGGACTGGCGCGCGCTTTGACCGTGGAGCCGGAACTGCTGTGCATGGATGAACCCTTTTCCGGTCTCGATACCCTGACGGCATCGAATCTGCGCGAGCAGCTGCTGGATATCTGGCTTTCGAAGCAAATTGTGACCAAGGCCATTCTCCTTGTCACCCACAGCGTGGAAGAAGCAGTTTTGATGGGCGATCGCGTATTGCTGATGGCTACCAAGCCCGGCAGAATTGTCGCGGACCGCCCGGTAACTTTGCCGCGGCCACGTAAACCCAAGTCGCCCCAATTCGAAGAACAAGTCGATCAGCTTTATTCTCTGATCGTGTGAAGACCGGAATGAATTGCCTATGACGATGCCTGCGATACCCAACACCCGAATCGGAATGATTGTCGGATTGCTGGAAACGCTCAACGACAACGGCGGCAGGATGGATGTCTATAAGCTCGCACAAACCCTCCATTTCGAACTGGACGATCTGATGCCGATCACCGGCGCCGCCGAACTGCTCGGATTTGTCCGTATTGCCAGCGGAGACATCGAATTCACCGACATCGGCCGAAAAATCATCGATGGCGACGAAAATGCAAAAAAGGCGATATTCGGTGATCAGCTGATCGCGAAGGTCGCGCTGGTAAAACGCATCGTTATTGAACTGGAGAAGGAAGCCGATCATCGCGTGGGCCGTGAGCACATTCTCGAGTATCTGGCGTTCTCATTCCCGCCACAGGAATCCGAGCGCCAGCTCAGCACTGTTGTGGACTGGTCACGCTACGCCGAACTATTCGACTACGATCCCGAGACCGATCAATTTTTTATTCCCGAAACAGCGGAGACAGCATGAAGGCCACTATTATCGTTACCTTGAAACCGACGGTGCTCGATCCTCAGGGCATCACCATCCAACGCTGCGTCCAGTCGATGGGATTGCCGGAAGTCACCGACATCCGGCAGGGGAAATACTTTGACGTTCAACTCGCCGACAACACGCCCCCGGAGCGGAGAAAAGAACTTATTCAGAGACTCGCCAAAGATGTTTTGACGAACCCCGTCATCGAAGAATTCCGGATCGACTGGGACCAGAAATCATGAAATTCGGCGTTGTCATTTTCCCTGGATCGAACTGTGATCACGATTGCTACTACGCCATCCATTCGGTCGTGGGACGCCCCGTCGAATTCATCTGGCATCAGGAGACTTCCGTGAAGGGCTTCGATGCCATCGTTTTGCCGGGAGGCTTTGCCTACGGCGATTATCTGCGCACCGGCGCGCTCGCGAAATTTTCTCCGGTGATGCAGGCAGTGAAGTCGTTCGCGGATAAAGGCGGACTGGTGATCGGAATCTGCAACGGTTTTCAGATTCTTACCGAGTCGGGGCTCCTGCCCGGAGCGCTGATGCGAAACAGCAACATGAAATACATCTGCAAATTTCTTGAGATTCGCACAGCGGCAACGGATACACCTTTCACCAATAGCCTGTCGGAAGGACAGGTGTTGAATATTCCGATTGGCCATGGCGAAGGAAATTACTTCGCGGATGTGGACACATTGAAGGAATTGGAAGACAACCGTCAGGTGGCATTTCGCTATGTGGAGAACCCCAACGGGTCGGTTCATGACATCGCGGGAATCGTGAACAAGGGACGCAATGTGCTGGGCATGATGCCGCATCCCGACCGGTCGAGCGAAAAACTACTCGGCAGCACCGACGGCAAGCTGATTTTTGAATCCATGGTCCAGGCACTGGCGGGGCGCGCACGATAGTTGTGCAGGAATTCGTTCCCAACTGTAGGGGCGGTCTATGACCGCCCGCGATCTATGGGATGGAATCCCGCAAAATTGTGGGCGGTCATAGACCGCCCCTACATTGGAATCAAGATTTCGTCAGTCCCAGGGTTTTAAGAACACACTATGATCACTGAAGACGTACTGTCACAACACGGAATCAGCGGCGCGGAATTCGACCGCATCAAAGACATCCTCAAACGCGAACCCACCATCACGGAGCTGGGAATTTTCAGCGTCATGTGGAGCGAGCACTGCAGTTACAAAAGTTCCCGCGTCCATTTGCGTCGGCTGCCGACAAAAGGCTCCAACGTTCTGCAGGGCCCTGGCGAAAATGCCGGGATTATTGATATCGGCGATGGCCTCGCGGTCGCGTTCAAGATTGAATCCCACAATCACCCATCCTACATTGAGCCTTTTCAGGGTGCGGCCACCGGCGTGGGCGGAATCCTTCGCGACATTTTCACCATGGGTGCGCGTCCCATTGCGTGCATGAACAGCTTGCGTTTCGGTCCCCTGGGCAGCACGCAGAATCGTCACATCATGGAAGGCGTCGTGGGCGGTATCGCGTTTTACGGAAACTGCTTCGGCGTTCCCACCGTCGGCGGAGAGGTTTCCTTTGCAAAGTGTTATTCACCCAATCCGCTGGTAAATGCCTTTGCCCTGGGAATCTTCGAGAAGGACAAAATTTTCTACGGACGGGCAAAAGGTGTCGGCAATCCGGTCATCTATGTTGGCGCCAAAACCGGCCGGGATGGAATACACGGTGCCACCATGGCATCCGCCGGATTTGGCGAAGACGCCGGCGCCAAGCGGCCCAATGTCCAGATTGGCGATCCGTTCATGGAGAAGCTTCTCCTTGAAGCCTGCCTCGAAGCGATGAACAAGGGTCTCATCGTCGGGATACAAGACATGGGAGCCGCAGGACTGACTTCATCGAGCTGCGAAATGGGAGCACGCGCCGGCACTGGCGTTGAACTGGAACTGGACCAGGTGCCACAGCGCGAAGAGGCGATGACTGCATACGAGATCATGCTCAGCGAATCTCAGGAGCGCATGCTTCTGGTCGCCGAGAAGGCCCGGGAAAAGGAAATCTTCGAAGTGTTCCACAAATGGGGACTCGATGCCGTCACCGTTGGCCGTGTCACGGCCGACGGCTTACTGCGCGTGAAGCAGCACGGCAAAGTGATGGCGGAAATCCCCAACAAGCAACTTGCGGACGAAGGTCCCCGCTATGAGCGCCCCATGCTCCCGCCGAAATCCACAGGAACCAGCAGGCTCGACTATTTCACCTTTCTCGATGGATGCGATGAGACTCTCATTCAGGAATTCCTCAACGCCGACCACAATCCGGGTACGGCGGATTTCAATCGGCTGATGCTACTGGCCGCCGGATCGCCCAATCTCTGCGGCCGCCAGTGGGTCTGGGAGCAGTACGATCACATGGTGCAATCGAACACCATGATTGGACCGGGCTCCGATGCGGCTGTCATTCGCATCAAGGACACCGGCAAGGCGATTGCCATGACACTGGATGGCCCGGCGTATCTTGTCTCGCGCCATCCGCGCGAAGGCGCAAAAATGATGGTCGCCGAAGCCGCCCGAAACATTGTGTGCTCCGGCGGACGCCCGGTGGCGGCCACGAACTGTCTGAATTTCGGCAATCCCGAGCATCCCGAAATCATGTGGCAGTTCAGCGAGGTCGTCGATGGAATTGCTGAAGCCTGCTCCGTGCTCGAAACTCCAATTACAGGAGGCAATGTCAGCTTTTATAACGAAACGCTGGGTGACAACATTTATCCGACGCCGGTTCTCGGAATGGTCGGCATCATTGAAAACCTGGACCACGTCACATCCTCAGGCTTTATGGACGCCGGCGATTCCATCGTGCTCGTTGAAACTTCGCGTATGGACATTGGGAAGATCGATCTGAACGACGAACGCGCGCTGCAATTCATGGTTCGCGATGCGATACAGTCCGGGTTGGTAAAATCGGCCCATGACATCAGCGAAGGCGGTCTGGCGAGCGCACTGGCCGAATGTTGTTACGGAACAATGCATCGGCCGGCAATTGGTGCTACTGTAAAAATTCCTTCACATTTGGAAGCCTGCAAGGACCTGTTTGGGGAGCACCCCTCGCGTATTCTGCTGACGACGCAAAACGCTTCCGAATTGGGAAAACGAGCCGGAGCGGCCGGACTCGAGTTGCGGGAAATTGGCAAGGTTGGCGGTAAACGCTTTGTTCTCGAATACGAGGGACAAAATGCCGTCGATCTGGCGATCGATGAACTGGAAACAGTCTGGAGACGCACCTTCCCAAAGCTGCTATCCTAGGATGTTGTCGACCTACTTGGAGATTGTGCTATGTGCGGGATCTTTGGAATCGCAAATCATTCCGACGCTGCGCGGCTGACCTACCTCGGGTTATATGCCCTGCAGCACCGCGGTCAGGAAAGCACAGGGATATCCTCGTCGGATTCCGAGCAGGTTTTTACCCACAAAGCGATGGGCCATGTCGCAGATGTCTATGACGAGGCAACGCTTAGCAGGCTCAAAGGGACTAACGCCATTGGCCATACCCGATACTCGACAGCCGGCGACAGCAATGAAGGCAACGCTCAACCGATTGTCGTGAACTGTTCCTACGGAACGGTTGCGTTATGCCATAACGGCAATCTCATCAATGCGGCGTCGCTGCGTGAAAGCCTCGAACACCAGGGTGCAATCTTTCAATCCACCGCCGATACCGAAGTCATTCTTCACTTATTGGCGCGATCTCAGCAAAACACGCTGCTGGATGCTCTCGGCGAGTGCGTTTCTCAGATTCAAGGCGCGTTCTCGCTTCTGCTGCTGACGAAAGATACGGTGATCGCAGTGCGTGATCCGTATGGCTTCCGGCCACTGTGTCTTGGAAAAATCAACGGATCTCACGTACTCGCTTCCGAGAGCGGTGCGTTCGATCTCAT
>JBGPBY010000281.1:0-9326 GCA_041481485.1 Terriglobia bacterium | reverse complement strand
ATTCCCTCGTGGAAAATCATTCCCGCTCTGGTTTGCGGAAACACGGTGGTGTTGAAACCGGCCGAGGACACGCCGCTGTCTTCGGTTCATTTCATAGAAGTGCTGGAAAAGGCCGGCATTCCTCCTGGAGTTGTGAACCTGGTCATGGGAAGCGGGGCCGACGTGGGCGTTTCACTGACAAGTCATTCTGGCATATCGGTGATTTCTTTCACGGGCTCGACCGCCGTCGGTAAGCTCGTCGCTGAAGCGTGCGCTCCGTCGTTTCGGCACGTCCATCTGGAAATGGGCGGGAAAAATGTTCTGATGGTAATGGACGATGCCGATATCGACCTCGCGGTCGATGGCGCAATCTGGGGCGGGTTTGGCACGAGTGGCCAGCGCTGCACCGCGGCAAGCCGCGTTGTCGTCCACAAAAAGGTTATCGCGCAATTTACGCAGAAGTTTGTCGAGCGCGCCAAACGGCTGCGTGTGGGAGACGGCCTGGACCCGGCCATCGATGTCGGCCCGGTCATCAACGAAACGCAGTTGAAGCGCATTCTGGAATACGTTCGCATCGGACAGGAAGAAGGAGCGAAATTGCTGTGCGGCGGCGGACGCCTGGAGAGTGGGATTCATCGGAGTGGATGGTTTCTCGAGCCGGCGATTTTCGGCGAAGTATCCCCGCAGATGCGCATCGCACAGGAGGAGATCTTCGGTCCGGTGGTCTCGGTCATTCCATGCGACAGTCTCGAACAGGCGATTGAAATCGGAAATGGGGTGAAGTACGGATTGAGCGCTGCTATTTATACGCGCGACGTCAATCGCGCGTTTCAGGCGATGCGCGACATGCACACCGGAATCTTTTACGTGAATTCCTCCACAATTGGTGCCGAAGTGCATTTGCCTTTTGGCGGTACAAAGTCCACCGGCAACGGTCATCGCGAGGCGGGCACGGCCGCACTGGATATTTTTTCAGAATGGAAATCCATCTACGTGGACTACAGCGGCAGACTTCAAAAAGCTCAGGGAATTGAATGACGCAGTGGGACCTGATTGTGGATGGGCCGCTCGATGGAACTTCCAATATGGCCATCGACGCGGCGCTCCTGGATGAAGTCCAGAGTTCGAGTTCGCCGAAAACCATTGTCCGATTTTATCAATGGAGGCAGCCAACGATCTCTTTAGGCCGTAACCAGCGGATCGACGCTGCTGTTGACCGGAATTTCTGCGCACAGCAGCGAATCGACGTCGTGCACCGCCCAACCGGCGGGCGCGCAGTGTTGCACGATGACGAGCTGACCTATGCCGTGATCTCCAACGACTCGTCGTGTTTTGGCGATACCATTTATGCGAACTACAAACGGGTGTCCGAGGTCTTATGCGAGGCCTTTCAGCGCCTGGGAGTTGCCGCGGTTCTGGCGCCGGAAACCCGCAGGCCTCCTGCGCTGCGAAATGGCGCCGATCCGCCCTGTTTTCTGTCTCCGTCGCGGTACGAACTGACCGTCGAAGGCCGGAAAATCGTAGGTAGCGCGCAGCGGCGGGTCCGCAGCGCATTTCTCCAGCATGGTTCCATGCCAATTACCTGCAACCGGGAAACATTGGCTCTTGCCACCCGCATGACCGAGACGGATTCTTTATACAGAGAAATGGCAGGCATTGCCGACTTCCTTTCCGAACGGCCCACACTGGCAATGCTCACCAATGCGCTAATTGGAAGTTTTCAGGATAACTTCGACGTGGAGTTCCGGCGTCGGGATGACTAGTTTGCTATAATCGCCGTATGTCGCAACGAGAAGATTCCCGCGAAATCGGGGATCGCCCTCAACAGATTTTGAGATTGCTGATCCGGACCTACATCACTTCTGGTGAGCCGGTGGGTTCCGGTACGCTGTCCCGGAATATTGAAGGGAGACTCAGCCCGGCGACAATCCGCAACATCATGGCAGAGCTTGAGGAAGCAGGTTATTTGACCCATCCACACACCTCGGCAGGGCGGGTTCCTTCGGAAAAGGGATATCGATTTTACGTCGACAGCCTGCAGGATTCGGGAAAGGTCAGCAAGGCGTCTGAAAGGCTGATCGCGCAAACTCTTGAAAATAGTGACAGTCCTGAAGACATGATGTTGCGGGCATCGTTTCTGCTTTCTACCATTTCTCGCAACGTCGGCATCGTCATTGCGCCACCCCTTGCAGCAACGCAATTAAAGCATATTGAATTTCTGGATCTCGGGGACGGAAAGATCCTGGTGATCTTCGTGTCGAAGCTTGGCGCCGTTCAGCGCAGAGTCATTCGTTTCCAGGACCGCTATCCTCAGGAAGAACTGAATCGTGCCGGACGTTTCCTCGTTGAGAAATTTTCCGGCAAGACGTTGATAGAAATTCGCAATGAACTGGTGCGGATGATGGAAGCAGAGCGGACGGCTTATGACCGCATGCTGAAATTGTTGCGAACATGGAACGACGCGCTGGCAGCCGAAAGTGAACTGGGGCCGGAAAGCGTTTTTGTTCAGGGCACGGCGAATATTCTGAATCAGCCTGAGTTTGCCGATGTCGACCGCATGAAAAATTTATTTCAGGTGTTTGAAGAGAAGAGCCGGCTGGTGAGAATCCTGAACGAATGCATCATGTCGGGTCCCGCTGCCGGTGTGCGGATTGCCATCGGCTCCGAACTGGGAGTCCCGTCCATGAGAGACTTCACGGTTATCACGTCGGCATATCCTTCGCGCGATAATACTGTCGGGTTTCTCGGAATTATCGGGCCAACACGGATGGAATACGAACGCGGAATATCGGTAGTCACCTACCTTGGCCGCATTGTGGCCGAACGAATCAACGCCTGAATGGAGCTGAATAGGCCCTGATTGAGGCCTGAATTGATCTCCTCATAGTTGCATTTTTATGGAAGAGAACGAGAAGTTAGAAGATGTACTTCCGGAGTCCGATCCGGAAACTCAGCTCAAGGCTGAGCGCGATGATTTATATGATCGTCTGCTGCGCAAGCAGGCGGAATTCGACAATTACAAGAAGCGTGTGGAGCGCGAACGTTCCGATTTTGCACAGTTTGCCTCTGCAGAATTGATGCGCGAACTGTTGAATGCCATGGACTCCTTCGACCGGGCTATTCACACGGCGAATTCCGATTCTGCAGCAAACGATAATATGCTTCGCGGACTGGATCTCATTTACAAACAATTTCAGGACACGCTCACCCGCTTCGGTTTAAAGGCGATTGAGGCAAAGGGTCAGGTTTTCGATCCCAACCTTCATCAGGCAGTGAGCACCATTCCTACCGATGACGTTCCGGAGAATACCGTCGTCGACGAACTTCGAAAAGGCTACACGCTGAATAGCCGTCTTTTGCGGGCGGCAATGGTCAGCGTGGCGGTCAAACCCTGATGGGGAAACTCGATTGAGCACTAAGCGAGACTATTACGAGATTCTTGGCGTCGGCAAAAGTGCGACAGACCAGGAAATGAAGAGCGCCTACCGCAAACTGGCGATGCAACACCATCCGGACCGCAACCCGGGAAGCAAGGAAGCGGAAGACCGATTTAAGGAAGCGGCGGAAGCCTACGCTGTTCTCACAGACCCCCAGAAGCGCGCCGCGTACGACCGTTACGGACACGCCGGACTCGGCGGCGCGGGCGGCAGCGCCGGCTTCGATCCCAGCGTGTTTGCCGACTTCAGCGATGTGCTCGGCGACATTTTCGGTTTTGGAGATTTCTTCGGCGGAGGCCGGCGCGGAACCCGCGTGCAGCGCGGTTCGGACCTTCGCTTTGATCTGGAATTGAAGTTTGAAGAAGCCGCATTCGGAACCACGACTCAAATCAAGTTTGCCCGGCATGAAGCCTGTGCGGACTGCTCAGGAACTGGTGCACTGAATGGAAGCGGCCCGACACAATGCGGCATGTGCAACGGCTATGGGCAGGTGCGATTTCAGCAGGGCTTCTTCAGCGTTACCCGGACCTGTTCGCAGTGCGGTGGCTCGGGAAAAATTGTTCAGAATCCCTGCAAAACGTGCAGAGGCGAAGGCCGCGCCGTTCGGGAAAAGACGGTCGACCTGAAGATCCCGGCCGGAGTCGATGCCGGTGACAAGCTGAGAGTTTCGGGAGAGGGAGATGCGGGCGGCAAGGGAGCTCCTCCCGGCGACCTTTACGTCGTGCTCAGCGTGAAGGACCACGAAGTCTTTGAACGCCGCGACCATCATCTGTATTGCCATATTCCGGTTTCCTTTCCGCAGGCCGCACTCGGATCTGAAATCATGGTGCCGACGCTCGATGGCGATGAGGTGAGCGTAAAAGTTCCGTCTGGAACTCAGTCCGGATCGACGTTCCGCATCAAGGGCCGCGGTGTGAACAAGCGCGGAGGATCTTCGCGCGGGGACCTGTACGTCACGGTGAATCTCACGGTTCCCGAAAAGCTGAGTAAGGAACAGAAAGACCTGATTCACAAACTTGCCGCGACAATGGAAGACGATAACCGGCCTGTTGAAAAACGGCTCCTCGATCGAATGAAGGAAATCTTCAGCTAACCCCTGGCAATGGCCTGGCGACAGCTTAGCGTGAATGTCCCGGGTGCCATCAAAGACGTCGTCATCGGCGAGCTTGCAGAATGTTCCGCATCCGGTTTCTGGGAAAGCGCAGAGCCGAGTCCCGATGTATCTCGCCTGGAAGCATATTTCGACTTATCGATGGACCTGAATCCTTTGGTTTCACGCCTGGGCGAAATCTTCGCCGGAGCTGGTCTCGATACGCCGCAAATTTCAGTCACAGAGTTGCCGGATTTCGATTGGCTGGCGGAGTGGAAAAAGTCGTGGGTCAGTTTTTCCCTCGGCTCGAGATTTTTCGTGATCCCCAGCTGGTCGGAAGATGCGTGTCCACCCGATCGAATTCCCATTCACATGGATCCGGGCCAGGCGTTTGGAACCGGTACACACGAGACAACCCAGCTCACGCTCGAAGCGCTGGAAAAATTTGCGGCCGGCTTGAACCCGCTGGTGCAGGTGCTGGACCTGGGGACCGGTTCCGGAATTCTTGCGATAGCCGCGCGGTATCTTGGATATCCGCGCGTCATTGGATGCGACATCGATCCGGATTCGGTTCGCGTCGCGCGCGAAAACGTTGAGCGAAATCCAACGCGGGGCTCGGGAATTTCACTGTTCTGCGGTTCGGTCGATGGCATTCGTTCCGCTGCAGTTAATCTGCTTCTGTGCAACCTCACGGCCGATGTCATCACTGAACTTTTCGAAGATATGGTCCGGGTTGTGTCTGCCGGAGGCATCGCAATACTTTCCGGAATTCTTACCGAACAGCGCAGCCAGATTCGGAGCCTTTTCGAAAACGCGGCGTGGAGTGTCGAAAACGACTCCAGTCGCGGGGAATGGATTGCGCTCGTGATTCGAAAACCGAAGGCTTGAGATGTCCGTAAAGTCGATCTATTTGCCCAACCCTGCAATCGAAAATCATCTCATTCACGTGCGGGACGATGAACATCGTCATCTTTCTGTCGCCCGCGTTCAACCCGGAGAAGAACTGGAGGTCTTCGATGGAGCGGGAAACGTTTGGGCCGCGGTTGTGGTTCGCAATGAGCGCCGGGAGACCATCGTCCGTGTAGCAGCCCACCGATTCACCCGGCGCGATCCGTATGAGCTGGTTTTGGGATTGTCGCTGGTTCAGGCATCGGCCTTCGAACTGGCGATCGAGAAAGCAGTGGAGACGGGTGTACACCGAATAGTTCCGATTGTCGCGAGCCGCTCGAATGTCCGGGATGCGCGCCGGAGCGATCGCTGGCAGCGGATCATCATTGAGGCATCGAAGCAATCAAAGCGGTATCACATCCCCATAATGGTCCCTGCGGTTTCATTCGAGGCGATCCTTTCCTTTCCGGCATCGTCCCGAATCCTTTTCGCAGAACGCAATGGCGGTCCGCTCCAGCCGGCGCTGACCGGATCCCCGGTGCTTTACCTGGTCGGTCCCGAAGGCGGATGGACCGATGCCGAGTTGGATTCGGCAGAGCGCCGCGGTTTCCGTCTGGTTGGGCTTGGTCCGACGATTTTGAGAACCGAAACCGCCGCGATCGTAGCGACTGCGTTAGTGCGATACGAGTTACAAAAATAAGTTCCGCACTGGAACCCGATCTGACCGCGCACGATCTCTCAGACATGAATTGTGCGAGGTCACAGAAGCTGTGAAGGAATTGGGGACAGAGAGCAATTTCCTGAGAAACGCAATTGATATACAACGGCTTATGAAGGAAATTGCTCTCTGTCCCCAATTCCTTCACAGCTTCATAGACCGCCCCTACAGTGGGGAAGAAGCGTCGGCCCACTTTCGTTTCAGCTGGCCGCAGGCGGCAGAAATGTCATTGCCGCGGTTTTTGCGGACGAACGCGTCAACATTTCCGCGCTGCAGCACTTCCTGAAATCGGACAATCGTCGATTCCGAAGGCCGCCGATACTGCAATTCTTCCGCTTCATTGAACGGAATCAGGTTTACCTTTGCCGGCATGCCGGACAGCAGACGCGCCAGCATCCTGGCGTCATCAACTCCATCCGTCTCTCCCTTCAACAACACGTATTCGAATGTCACGCGTTGCCGATGCTTCAGCGGGAAGCGTTTCACCGCTTCGAGGATTTCCTCGATGGGGTATTTGCGGTTAATCGGCATGAGATCGTTGCGTTTCTCGTTGGTTGCGCCGGTCAATGAGATCGCAAGATTGGGGATATCGTCTTCCCGGGCCAGGCGCTCGATGCCTGGAAGAAGGCCGGCCGTCGACAAGGTGATACGGCTCATCGACATGTTCAGTCCTTCCGTGTCGTGAAGAATGCGAATCGCTTTCATCACGTTGTCGTAGTTGTGCAGCGGCTCTCCCATTCCCATGAGAACGATGTTGAAGCTGTCGCGAGCTTCCCCTGACAAGTTGCCGCGCTGTGCCAGCAGCACCTGCGTGACGATTTCTCCTGCACTGAGATTTCGCGCGAGACCCATCAGCCCGGTCAGGCAAAAGGAGCACGCCAGAGCGCATCCGATCTGGGACGAAATGCAGATGGTGTTGCGATTGTCTTCCGGGAGAAACACTGTCTCGGCGAGTTCGCCGTCGTGCAGGCGGATCAGGTAACGCCGCGTTCCGTCCGTCGAATCGAAGCGTCGATGAACCTCGGGCAAGCGGAGATCCCATTCATCAGCCAGGCTGGTGCGCTCCGCCTTGGGAATTTCTGTCATGTCATCGAAACTCTCGAGCCAGCGCTGATAGAGGGATTTGAAGATCTGCGTGGAGCGATAGGACGGCGAGAGCGATTGGGCCAGATCGACCCGTTCGCAGTCATAAATGGACTTCATTCCGCTGCGCGCTGCTCGGTCTCCTGCTTCTGAATGAGCTTGTCCATCGATGCAAGCATGGAGTCGCTGGCCCATCGATCCGCACCGATCCGGTGCTTTAGCAGAATCCCATTGCGATCGATGATAAATGTTTCGGGAGTGCCGGTCAGTTGATATGCATTATAGACATCGCGCCCGGGATCCAGATACACAGGCATGGTCAGCCGGTGTTCGTTGAAGAATTTTTTGACGGGCTTCCAATCCGTGTCGATACTGACGGTGACCATTTTGAACTTGCGTTCCTTGAAAGCGTGGTTCATCACTTCCATGTCGGGCATTTCCTGAATACAGGGGACACAATCGGATGCCCAGATATTCAGGAATACGAGATTCCCGCGAAGATCGCTCAGCTTGAGGGTATTTCCGTCTTGATCCTTAACCGTAAAATCCGGTGCGGGCTTGCCCAATGCAACTTCGATGGGATTCGCCTGGCGATAGATCAGGACCGCGGCGATCAGTCCAACGGCTGCAAAAAACAAAATGGGTTTGATTCGCATATCGATATTGTAGCTCAGGACATTTTGGGATTGGAAACCGAACTGCAAGCCTTTATTGTTTTCCAAGTTAACAATCCGGTATGACCTTAGTCTAAGCTTTTCGTTGATCGATTCTGCATCTGCAGGAGGTGCTTATGAAGTTGGCTTCGACGCTGTTGCTGCTTTGCCTTGTACCCCTTTCCGCTGGCGCTCAGGAACTCGCCAGCGTGCGCGCCGCGAATTACAACACCCGAGTGGGAAACGGCGTTTATGAGCTTGCCATCCGTGTAGACGGAGAAGCCATTGTTTACGTGAAGGATACCAATGTCTCTTATCTCCTGCTGAGCGGCCAGCCCCTGCAGAATATCGGCTCAAGCTACACGCAGCCGATTCCCCATGCGGCGTTTGGACTCTTCAACATCGAGAAGCTTGCCGGACGCGGGACGGTGACTTTGGTGGAAACGCCGAACTCCGGAAATAACTTCACCGCCGTCGTGAGAATCAACGACGATAAATCCGGTGCGGACATCTATCGGGTCCGTCTGAGCTGGACGTGGAATCCGTCCAATCCGTCTCGCCCACCGGTCGGATACGAGGGGACTGGCGCTCAGGCGCGAGGTCCAAACGATCGGAACGACCGATACGACGATCGTAATGGGCGTCCGGATGACCGCTATGACTCCAGAAATGACCGGGGATATGACATTCGGAATCGCTACGGTGTGTTCCAGTTCGCGGGACGGGTCGATGGCACCACCGTCCTGGAAATTCACGGAGATCAGGTTCGGGTCAAAACGATCGAAGGACAGCCCCTCCGCAGTCCGACCTTCAAATTCACCGATCCGTTGCCATCTGGGGATCTTCGAGAAATTGAGATCACGGAGTTTGACGGCCGGGGAAAGATCGAATTGATCGAAAAGCCGTGGGAAGGGAACCGTTACACCGCAGTTATCCGTATCACTGACAACAGTCCGGGGTCTGGAGTGTACAACTTCAAACTGTCCTGGAGGCGGTAGATCCGGTATCCAGCAGGGCGATATCCAGCAGGGAAGGAGGAATCGGCCGGATTCCCCTTTCCCCGTTCCCTGAATCTTTCACGCAACCAAGGTGTGGTGCACCGGCTTCTTCAGGATGTTGACCACAATTGGAATCGTGGTCAACGCGCCAACCGCCAGTAGCGCCCAGCCTGCGCCTTTGCGCTTCCGGCCGGCCTTTTGGGCGAGAAGCAATCCAATACCAGCGCCCAACGCCACTCGCGTACCGGCAATCATACCGATCTGAGGAATCGTTAAACTTCGCTCTCGCATAAGCACCTCCACTTTCAGTTTAGGCGCGGAAAGAAGTCGAAGCCATAGAGGAATTAAGGGAGATTGCCACTGCAGGGGCGGTCTATGAAGCTGTGAATGAATGCGACATCAAGAAATCCCTCTCCCAACGGGAGAGGGCGGCCGAAGGCCGGGTGAGGGGTACCACAAGTAAATATTGTTACTTGCGGT
>JBGPBY010000280.1:0-9328 GCA_041481485.1 Terriglobia bacterium | reverse complement strand
GCGAGTCTTTAAGGCTCGTCACCTTCAACGCGAATCAGAACTGGTTCTTCGCTGATGCACGCCAGACGCCGGATTTCCACCAAAGCGTTGCCCAGATCCCGCTCCAGCGCGGTGTGCGTCATGATCACGAGCGGAACGGCGCTTCCTTCTTTCCGGCCCCGCTGGATTACCGACGCAATGCTGATGTTGTATCGCCCGAGAATTCCCGAAATCTGCGAAAGCACGCCTGGACGGTCAAACACCATGAATCGCAAATAGTACAGACTGCTGATGTTTTCAATCGGCTGCAGCGCAATGGGGCTGGCATTCGCCAACGTATCGTTCTTCTGATGAGTCGATCCCGAGAGAAGGCCGCGGCTGATATCCATGATGTCCCCGACAACCGCGCTCGCCGTTGGCAACGAACCGGCGCCGCGACCGGAAAGCATGATGTCGTCGCACGCGTCTCCGACAATTTGAATGGCGTTATAGACTCCCTGAACTTTGGCAATGGGATAGTCCACCGGAACCATGGTGGGGTGAACGCGCACTTCAACTTTGTGGTCGCGAAATTTGGCAATGGCGAGTAGTTTGACCCGGTAGCCAAACTCCTTGCCGAAATCGATATCGATGGGACGTATCGATGAGATTCCTTCCGTGAAAATGTCTCGGGGCTTCACGTTCGTGCCAAATGCAAGATTCACGAGAATCGCGAGCTTGTGAGCGGTATCGATGCCTTCGATGTCGAATGTTGGATCGGCTTCGGCGTAACCGGCCTGCTGCGCTTCGGCGAGGACGTCGGAGAACTGGCGGTCTTCGTCGGTCATTCTCGTCAGGATATAGTTCGATGTGCCATTGATGATCCCATAGATCGAGAGTATCCGATTAGCCGCCAGCGATTCCTTTACCGTTTTGATGACGGGAATTCCTCCGCCGACACTGGCTTCAAAGCCTATCGGGACTCCAGCCTTGCGCGCTTTGCCGAAGATTTCATCGCCATGTTCTGCGAGAAGCGCTTTGTTGGCGGTAACAACAGGCTTGCCGAGCGCAATGGCTTCGAGCACGAGATTCTTAGCGGGTTCGTATCCGCCCATCAGTTCAACAACGATGTCGACATCCGGATGAGTCACCACATCCATGGGGATCGTTGTGAGGACGCCGGGTTTTAGCGGGACAGTCAGACTCCGGTTCAGATTGCGAACCGCAATTTTCACCACTTCGATGGGAACGCCGAGACGCCGATGAATGAGGTCTCCGGTGTTCTGAAGGATATTCACCACACCGGAACCCACGGTCCCCAACCCGATCAGCCCGACATTGATCCTCTGTTTCATAGCGGATAAGTGTACCGCATGGTCCCTTTCCTCTGTAGGCGCGGTCTATGACCGCGCACAATCTCTCACTTTTGGAAGACGCGAATGTGGGCCGCCTGAAGTTGAGAATTGAAAATTGATTAGTGACTATTGAGTATTGCGCTTGGCAAATCGGAACTTGGGATTCGTTCATCTATCAAGCGCATTAATCAATAATCACTAATCAAGTTTCAATTCTCATTTCGTTCCCGGTATCAGTTTTCCCAGCGCCCACCGGGCGTGAGACCGGACGCTTGCGTCGGAGTGATCCAAAAACTTTTCAATCTTTCCCGCAAATTCCCGCATCCCCGAATTCCCCGCAACCACCATTAAATTCCGCAGCAGTCCCTTGACCTTCGCCCGGCGCATCGCCGTACCACGAATCATCCGGCGCCACGCCTCCTCATCCATATTCAGGAGCGCCTCAATCTCAGGCCAGAACAATCCATCGTGCGGCTGAAATTCCGCCGCTGGACTCACCGGAGCTTTCCGATTCCAGGGGCAAACATCCTGGCAGACATCTCAACCATATAAATGATGTCCGATCCCCTCCCGCTCCGATTCCGGAATATCTCCTCGCAGTTCGATTGTCGTGTACGAAATACACTTCCGGCTATCGAGCACATACGGCTCGAGGATCGCACCCGTCGGGCAGGCGTCGATGCAGCGCGTGCACGATCCGCATCGGTCCGCGGGCGGTGTATCGACTTCCAGTTCGAGGTCCGTCAGGACACAACCCAGGAACAGCCAGGATCCGATCCCCTGATTGATGATGCACGTGTTTTTTCCAAACCAGCCGATTCCGGCATACTTCGCGAACACCCGCTCGTTGACGGGGCCGGTATCGACGTATGCGCGCGTCTGCGCCGGCGAATGTTCTCCGATCCATCGCGCGAGTTCATCCAGTTTTCGTCCGAGAGTATCGTGGTAATCCTCGCCCCACGAATAGCGCGATACCCAGGCGCGCAGACGATTCACGGCTGTCCTGGGGTAATCCGTGTTGTAGTTGACCGCACAAACGATGACGGACCGGATTCCGGGCAGCACCACCGAAGGATTCAACCGCGCAGCCGACTGCCGTTCGAGATAGTGCATCTCACCGGCATAGCCGCGCGTCAGCCAGTCCGCAAAGAACGAAGACTCCGGAGTATTCCGGACCGGCGCAATGCCGACGAGATCAAATCCCAGGAACTTCGCATGACTTTTGATTTCGGCCGGAGTGATCATTCGCGATTCCGCGGCGGGCATCAACGGCCTTTGAACGATAACAGTTCAGCGACGGGACGCGAGTTCAGCACGTGCTGTTTCTCAATCCAGCCGCGCTGCGCGGTGGCAATGCCGTAAGGAAGGTTTTCGAGATCGTCGTAGTTGTGGGAGTCGGTGCTGATGATCACATGAACTCCCATGTCTCGCGCTTTCCGGCAAAGCGCATCGCTCAGATCGAGACGGTGAAAATTGGAGTTCACTTCCAGACAGGTTCGCGTGCGGGCCGCTTCACGCATCAACACGTCGAAATCGAGATCGTACGCCTCACGGTCGCCGAGCAACCTTCCAGTCGGATGACCGATGACGTGGACGTGCGGATTCTCCATGGCCTTCACGATGCGTGAGGTCATCGCTTCGCGGTCCATACGAAATCCGCTGTGAACGGAGGCCACGACAAAATCGAGTTTGGCCAGCAGTTCGTCGGAGTAATCCAGACTCCCATCCATGCGGATATCCACCTCCGTGCCGGCCAGCACTCGAATATCGGAATATTTCTCATCGAGGGCGTGGGCTTCTTCGGTATGACGCATCAGGTCTTCATCGGAAAGCCCGCCGGCAACGCCAAGCGATTTAGAGTGATCGGTGATTGCAACATACTTGTAACCGCGCTGGCGCGCCGCTTCAACCATTTCGCCGGCCGAGTATTTCCCATCGGTCCAGTCGGTATGCATGTGCAGATCACCGGCAATGTCCGCCGCCTGAATCAGATCCGGAAGCCGGCCTTCGGCAGCAGCCTCCATTTCACCCTGATCCTCGCGAAGCACCGGCGGAATGAAAGGCAGCCCGAGCTTCTCGAAGACTTCGGACTCCTCGACACCGGCGACACAAGTGTCGCTGGAATCGAATAATCCGTATTCACTAAGCTTGAAGCCCATCCGGATAGCGCGCTCGCGCATTCGGATGTTGTGAGCTTTTGAACCGGTGAAGTAATGCAATGCCGCGCCCCAGCATTTTGGCTCGATCACTCGGAGATCCACCTGCAGATCGTCGGCAACGCGGACCGAGCACTTGGTGGCGCCCTTCGCCAACACATCCACAATAAAGGGCATCGAAAGAAACGCAGCCGTGGTCGCGTCCGAATTTGAAGACGACGCGAGGATGTCGACATCGTGCACGATGTCTTTCATGCGCCGGAGACTTCCGGCAAATGCGACGCGTTCTGCATGGGGTTCGAGGTACTGGCACAACTGTCTGGCGACCGGAAGTACACGCCCCAGCAGGTGATTGCCGCTCCGCCGCCGGTAAATTTCGATGCCGCGGATAATGTTGTCGATCGATTTTTGTTTGAATCCGGAAACATCGAGGAGTTTTCCCGAACGTGCAAGCCCTTCCAGTTGATCGACGTCTTGAATGTGATACCGATCGTAAATCAGCTTTGCGGTTTTCGGCCCGACGCTTGGAATCGCGACAATATTGAGCAGGCCCAGCGGGACTTCATTCTTGAGCTTTTCGTAGAACTCCATCTTGCCGGTAGAGAGATACTCCGCAATTTTCAGCGACAGTTCCTGACCGACTCCAGGAATCTCGCGCGTGGCGCCGCGCGACACAATCGCTTCCAGATTATCGGTGAGGGATTCGAGACTGGCCGCCGCGCGCTGATATGCGCGAATGCGAAACGTATTGGCCCCCTGAATTTCGAGAAGATCCCCAATGCGCTTGAACAGCGCCGCAATCTCGATGTTTCGCATCCCGATATTCTACAAGACCCGCTCTTCACGTGTCCCACCGAGCGTGCTATATTCACGGCTCGCATTTATTCCGATGCGTCCCGGGCCGTTAGCTCAATTGGTAGAGCAACTGACTCTTAATCAGTAGGTTGAAGGTTCGATTCCTTCACGGCTCATTTCAAATCAGGGAGTTACTCCTTGTTCGAAGTTCGCATTTTCTCTTCTCTTCCAGCCTCTGTTGCCTTTTTGTTGCCGGTTTCATAAACTCCCGATGCAGCGTCTGCCTGGGTGTTGTATTCGGCCTAGGATCGAATCAACGCGGAATCAGTACGGCAACGATCAGACCGCAGACAAGTGGCTTCCGTGATCGGAACCACCGTGCAATCTTGCTCGCACTTTCTGTGATTCGAAGTTTCTTCATTTGGCCTCAAAGTGTTCGAGGCAATCCTCAGAGGTTTCCTTACAATATTTTTCCAATTCGATCACGAGCCGCGCTTCCGCACAGAACAACGCCAGTTCCATGTGGCCTTTACCAGTCAAATGGAATCGGCAACTCCGCATTCAACCGGAATCGCCCTGTCGTTTCGGGCAATGTTTCCAGACGGCGGTAAAGAAATTCTTCCGTCGCGCTCCCCGCGCGCCTGTCTCTGTCTCAAGATCAGAAAACTGCAGAAGCCCTCCCAACAAGTCGGGAGAGACTGTCGGATTATCTTGAGAAATCTCCCTGAAAAGGATCCTAAAAAGAATCCGCTTGACGGATCATTTTTTCAGGCTCATTCTGTCCAGTTTTCTATGAACACGAATTTACTTGAACGTCACTTCGACAGAATCGGAGCACGCATTAGAGTGCACGGTCCGCGGCGGTGGCAGCAAGACGATTATCAAATTGACGTCGGTTCGGACCGTGCGGGGGAGTTTTTTGATTTCTTTGTCCGTCGAACGGTCCAATTTCAGCTACTTCAGAGCCGGGCAGACCAGCGGCACTTGCTTCTACTTGCGTCGGACGGAAAGAGATTTCTTTGTGGCCATGACGAGCGGCATTGGTTCGTCGCCGGGATCACGGACCGAGTGAGCACCATAGCGGCAGCGAAGGAATCCTTGATGCCCGCTGAAGTTCGCGAGATGGCCGCACAAATCCCCCGGTCCGAAATCGACAATCGCAGGAACGTGGTGTTCAAGCGCCAGGGCGAATGGTTTTTCGTTCCTGTCCGCAAGGACGTCCGTGACGAATTTGTTCTGAAGAATGAACCCATGCGCAAAACTCCAAGAAACAAGCCACACTGGGTTCAGGAACTGTATCGCGACGGCGGCGAAACGGTTTATGTCTCTCGCAGTAAGGTGTTGTCTCAGGCCGAATACAACATGGCTATGGACACCAGCCCTGAGCGAATGAGAAAGGAATCTTGGCGAGTTATGGTTCGGAATGCGAATGTCTATGCGCGCGGGACGGTGCGACATGCGGATCATTCCACAGTCTGGCTGGATGGATGGCATCGCGTCTTCATGAATGCGGAGTTCACAACCTCAGCAGTAGCTTTTCTCGACTAATCTCCACCGCAGTTCCTGTTCGCCTGGCTCAACTGTCCTCGATGAGACGAGCCACTTCTGCTCCGCATTCGGAACAGAACCCTCGCAAGATCAAATCGCCACCTTCTATTGTGCCGCGGAGATTGACTAAGGTCGTGCTACCGTCGCACTTCCAGCACCAAACGTTGGCGAGCAGAGCTCGGCGGATGTTCTCGGGTATTCCGTCCCAAAAGTGCTGCGCTCGGTGACTAAACCGATGCGAAGATACGATATCCGATCCTTCAGCCTATGGTCCTTTTTTCGATTCTGGCCGATCTACCATGGCTCAATTTTGCATCAGAGTAATTCTCTCCCGCACATCAAACGAACGTTTCCCGTACTCTGCAGCCAATACACTCCATGACTTCGAGCTTGTTGGGGTCGATCACTTTGACCTCAGTCTCATTGCAAACAAATGTTGTTATGCGGATGTTTGTCAGTGGCGTGCGCAGCTTTACGTAGTTTGGCCCAAACTTTCTTGCGGCGCACCATTCTTCAAATGCGTAACCGGAATACAGGAGCCGTGTGATCGGCGGCCTCACATCGAGTCCGGCGCTCTCGCAAAGTTGCCCAAGCACAAAGCTTCGGTCGTTAAAGTAACCCGTTTCGGTCCTGGACACATTACAATGCGCTCCGTTGAATGACGTGACCGAGTCTTCCAAACTCCGGGCATGAACAGTCATCAGTCGCGAACGGATATCCGTAGTCGCCAATCTTTGCAGCGTGAAGACTTTTGCTTTCTGAACACCTCTATAAAGAACTGCTTCGCTGCGATCGATGAGAGGCTGGGATTCCAAATCAGCGATCAGATAGCTTCCATGCTGCATGGCGATCAGACTTTCGCCCCTCGAGCGATTCACACTGGCGTGGCGGTAGACTCCCAGTGGCGCCGTCACATCCGCCGGACTGGCGCTTCCGTTGGACAAGAACAATTGATCGACTGCGCCCTCTCTGGCCCGGTTCCAAAAGTCGAACAGAAGTCTCACGTCTCGGCTGTCCTTCCACGCACTGCCAAACCAAAAGTGCCTCCGGACATTCTCATCGGATCTGAAGATTCCAGGAAGAATCCACGAGTACTGGAAATAGTAGTCCCGTTCAGGCGGCGTGTGCGGAGTGTAGGCGAGTTCACCACCGGCGGCGAGCCACGGCACGAATTGTTCGCCAGCCAAAGTTGATGTTGAGAATCTTTGCCGCGGCATATGCTTGGTACTAACCCTTCCGAAAACGCGTTGCGTGTGGACAGCGGCACACGAGAGTCCTCAACTGCCGACGTTTGGGGCGGCTTGAAGTAGCTTAGTTGAGGTCCGGCAATTCCTCGCGTGCGATGCGCAGTCTTATGGATCGTCCCAAACCCGGAGTCCTCTCGATCAGCCCCTTGGACTCCAGAGTGAGCACCATTTGGTGCACCGATGGTGGCGTCACCGCAAAATATCGTTCCATGTCCGCCTCCGCCGGTGCTCGACCGTTGACTTTCGTGTAGTAATAGATGAAAGACAAGTACTGCGCTTGTTTGTCGGTGAATCGTGCCGCCATGATCGTTGCCGATTGTACGTGACTTCTTGCGGAAACCGGGAGCGCTTCGAGCGAGAGCCCGCATTCATGCAACGGTACCTGATGCGGATCCGATTAACGTTTGGGCGGGCCTGGTTGAATCCGATATCGATTCAGTATTGGAGCAAAGCAAACGGCGTTCGTTTCCACGGATCCCCTCATATTCTCCAGGACGATACCACGGCGTGACGTGACGACATGAATATGCTAAGCGGCGTTACTAACAATGATGCAGATCGTCGACTTCCGGAATTGAGTTCCGTACCAGCATTGAAGAACGTCACCGTCAATTGAAGTGTTTCTCCGGTATTGGCGAGTTCTCCTCGCGCGCCTTCAGTCTGGTCGTCAATCAGGTGACCTTCGTGCTGCTCAACTAAAGTCTGTTGCAGTGATATCTGCTACGCACCGGACGAAAACCGCCACTCAACCCGAAAACGCAAACGCGTATCCTGGAACTGCTAAGGCCCGTTTACTCCGTTATCGTCATCTACTATCAAAACTACGTGGCCTTTCTCGACCCGCTCGAATATCAGGAAATGGTCCTTCCGCTTTCTGAACCAGCCCGTGAAAGAATCCTCACCAAAACACGCGGCCTCCCTGCCTGAATTTCCCGAGTTTCCCTCCCCCAATGTCTGAACTGCAGGACAAGATGTGGTATGGCTGACAATATGTATAAATATATGGTAGCCTTGTTTCTGTGGACTTTGAATGGGATCCGTTAAAGGATGAGACAAATCGGTCTCGGCATGGAGTTTCTTTCGCGGATGCACAATATGCCTTCCTGGATCCCCAGAGAGTCATTGCGGAGGACGTGAAACATACCAAGCCGAACGAGAAGCGGTTCTTTTGTTTTGGGAAGACCGCACAGGGAATATTGACGGTTCGTTTTACACAACGCGGAGGCAAGGTTCGGATTTTCGGCGCGGGATATTGGAGAGAGGGCAAACGAAAATATGAGAAGCAAAACAAAATACAGCAAAGCACCGAAACGAGTCGCTGAGGCTATCGCTCGATCAGAGGTTGTGACAGACTTCCTGCCCGCACCTGATAAACTCGTTTTCAAGGAAAACACGGTAAAGATCACACTGTCGCTGAGCAGGAAGAGCATTGATTTTTTCAAGGCGAAGGCCAGTCAATACGACGTTCCTTATCAAACGATGATCAAGAAGGTCGTCGATCTCTATGCTCAACAACATCAGAAGTGAGTTCGCGCGGCACAACCTCCTTACGGCCGAGATGGCCCGGAGTTTCAGAGCGCTCTGTCCTTGGTGATGTTCACAACAAGCCCGTAGAAACACTGCGGGCCGTTGCCGGTTTGTTGCCGGAATGAATTCGGAAAAGTACGGAAATTTCCGGAAAACGCGGCACGCAAGTTGTAGACTCCAATGAAATCAATGTTTTGGTAAAAACTCTTAATCAGCTTAATCAGTAGCTTGAAGGTTCGATTCCTTCACGGCTCATTGAATCAAATACTTGACCCACCGGCAACAAATCGACAACAGCCCATCATTAGCAAGAGAAAAGGCACACTTCAAAAGGCCCTTTCCAAAAGCAAATCTATTGAAGCCGCTGGTCGCTCGGTAGCGCTGTTCTTGCTGGACGCGTGGGACGAACTGGTGAACTGTCCGGCAAGAGAACCAGGCGTCACGTCCCCATACCGGCGACCAGCCTCTGCTTCCGCTGCTCCAACATGGCGATCTGGCTCCTCAGGCGCTTGAGTTCACGGTTGATGCGCGCCAGCTCGGCCTTGCTCTGCCGGTCCCTCAAGTAGCTGCCGCCGCGCTTCTTTTCAACCAGCGCTTCCACTTCTCGGCGGAGCAGCCTCAGGGGGAGTACAAGAAATGTTGTGTTTGATTCCCGAGCTTTATTCCGAGTCAGTGACCGCCGTCGACGCGGTGGTAACTGTGGAAAAGCCGAGCATGTTTTTTGCTCGGCTTTTCCAAACAG
>JBGPBY010000279.1:0-9394 GCA_041481485.1 Terriglobia bacterium | reverse complement strand
TTGAAGTCGTGGGCAATGCCTCCCGCAAGCCGGCCGACGGCCTCCATACGATGTGCACCGCGCATTTCATCTTCAAGACGCCGTCTTCGAGCTTCGGCGCGGTTCCGCTCCATGATTTCCGAACGCAGAATTTCATTGGCGCGGAACAGGGCGGCGGTCCGGCTCGCTACGCGCCGTTCCAGTTCGTCGTGGGACGCCTGCAGATTGCGTTCAAACTGTTTGCGATCGGTAATGTCGCGCACATGAAGCAGCAGGGCAGGGCGTCCGTTGTAGTCGATATGACTGGTGCGGATCGAAACCGGAATGCGTTCGCCATCGGCCGTCAGGCTGATGCCTTCATACTGTTCAGACTCGGTGGCTCCGCCGCTGACCGGGCCGCGGCTTTCCGGCGGCAGGATATCGCATCCCTGTTTTCCAATGAGCAACTCGCGGGACATACGATGCAAAGCAGCGGTAGCCGGATTGCAGTCCAGGATTCGACCATTTTCGTCTTCGATCAGAATCGCGTCGGGCGAGCTTTCGAAGAGCGTGCGAAAGAGTCCCTCACGGTGCACGGCGGAATACTTACCATATTTTGCGGGGACAGAAGGCTGGAATTTCGTTACGCGACTTGGGTACTTCTACGCCCCGGATGGACTGGAGGCCGCAAAATTCCAAGTAAACCGATGCGCTCGGTCACCGAACGGAGTCCGCGCTGTTCAGCCATATCCGAAAGGCGTTGCAGCGAAAGGTTCAGCTTGCCGTAATACAGTTGATTCGCCGGCTCGAGTTGAATGAGTTCCGCATAACCTCGGGTGACGGTAATCTGATCCATCAGGCGATGATCCTGACGGTATCGAATCAAACCTTCGGTGATGTCCATGATTTCATGAAACGGAAGCGATGCATTCATTGGTAAAGCCCTCGTCGATCCAAGAGCAACTCGACTGCCAATGATCGGCAGCTTCCTCAACGATGGCGTCAGCCGATTTAAGTTGCTTAATTTCTATAGGATCGCTATTTGAACCTTTTCCCCATTTGTCGTGAGTGACATTCCGATGGCATTGTCATGTCAATTCGTTGGACGGTACTTACCAACTACATCAGAGTACGCGTGTATGCGATTGGCCTGAAAGTCTGCAAGGAGGTCCTCAATCGAAGACGTCGTCGATGCGAGAGGGGATCGATAGCCCCCTCCCACCACGAAACCACCACGGATGCCAAGGTTGACCGAACGGATAAACATGCTCGAGTCGTCAATGGGCAGCGTGGCTACGTTGGAATAAAATCGGCTCCAATCGTCGTTCTGCATGAACAAATACTGCTCCACATTGGAAAGGTAGAACAGGGTGACTTCGGCATTGCGGCTTCTTACATATTGGCCCACATTGCGTATCGCATCTTTGCCCGCGAAATCCCCAATGAGTGGAATAATCAAATTGTTCTTTTCCATCCGCTGCACGGTTTGGAACTGTTCTTCTGTCGCCAGGTAGCCCCAGTTTTTTCCATTTCCGTCGGTTGCTGTCATCAGCATCGAATACGTCGGCATGCCTCGAAAACCCTGTGGCGAGCCGAGAAACGAATAGCTGAGATCCGGGCCGGATTCGAAAAATGCCGTGTAGACCTTTCGCATGTTCTTCTGATCATCGAGCGAAAGAAAATCCGGCGGGATGTCGTCGCGGACAAGACGCTCATTGGCGATTCGCAGATTCTTTTCGAACAGTTCATTGTCCGGGTCGACTCCGTCAAAGGCTGCGAACAAGGCGCTGGCACTCGAATTTGCAGTAAGCCCCGGCGGCCTCGGCCTGGCGAACAGTTTGGACACGAAATCTGCGCGATCGGCCGAGAGTTCCATGAACGCCTTGTACAGCAAATGTTCAATCATGTTTTGACGGCGGATGTCGATGATGAAAGCCATTCCCGGATGCAGCGCCGAGATGTAGGTAAAGTTCTGTTCGGGACCGACGCCCATGTACACGCCGCCGGGACCGACAACGGCTTGCAATTCCGGAATCACTTCCTGAAAACCGGATTCATTGGAAAGAAAGTTGTCGGATCGGAAATATCCTCCAGCTTCGGAAAAATCATTGATTACTGTCCAGAACTCCTCGTTGCTCAGACGTGAAGGCAGGTTGCCTTCTGTGTGCTGGCGAGCGGTGTGGAGCGAACCGGTTTTGATCCAGACCAACGCCGCGATCAAAAGAAAAACGGTAAGGACGGCGCCGATTGTGGCGGCTTTCCTCTTTGAATCCGGGGCGAGCATCCCTAGTAGTATGCTCCCTTCTTTCCGTCGGGAGAAGACGAGCCGAATGGGTGTGAAGTAGGGATTGAAAACAATGAACATTGAACAGTGAACATTGAACAGTGAACATTGAACAACGAACATTTCCCCGGGGAAATGTTCGTTGTTCAATGTTCATTGTTTTCAATCCCCACTTCACACCTTCTATGACCGCGCGCCAACTCGGTCCAATTGGCTCTTTCCTGTTGGTTCGTGCCGATCGTACAGGTTAGGATTACACCGCACAAATCCTCTGTGCCTTAACCTCAAAATGGAGTGTCTGATGAACTCAAAACGTGCACACGGTTCGCGGATGGCGCGATTGACAATTTCCGGGCTGATTGGTGTTGCAGGCATCGGTCTGGTGTTGCTGGCTCAGAATCCTCAGCCGCAGATCGATAAGCTGCCCGCTCCGACGGCGGGCACTCCCAATGGCGGTAGAGTCGTTCCCATGCCGGCTGAAGCAAAACTGAAGGTTCCTGCCGGTTTCACAGTCACCACCTATGCCGACATGATTCCAGGCGCTCGCTATATCGCCGTTGCGCCAAATGGCGATCTGTTTGTTTCTTCCTTCGCACAAAGCACAATTACAGTCCTTCGTGATGCCAACAACGACGGTGTACCCGAAATGCGCAGCGTGTACGCCACAATCGCGGCTGCTCCCGCAGGAGCGGGAGGTGGCGCGCGTGGTCCGGCCGGCGGGGGGGGTGGGGGGCGCGGTGGCCCTCCCGGAGGCCGTGGAGGCGGAGGAGCCCCGGCAGATCCGGCAGCGGCTGCAGTTCCGTGCACAAAGCAAACCATTCCGGCGGGGACTGTAGGTGTTCGCCAGCCTCAGGGCATGGCTTTCCAGAACGGATATCTCTACATCGCCAACACCGACAGTATCGTTCGCTACAAGTACACCAATGGCGACATGACAGCACAGGGAATGCCCGAAAAGCTTGTCGATCTGCAGACGACAGGAGACCACCGCTGGAGAAATATCATCTTCAATGCGGCGGGGACAAAGATGTACGTTTCGATTGGATCGGGCTCCAATAATGATGCCGGTGAAGATTGCAGCCGGGCGTCGATCATGGAGTTCAATCCCGACGGCACCGGTGGGCGAATCTTTGCTTCGGGCATCCGCAATCCCGAAGGCATGGCGTGGCAACCCGGCGTGAACAATGTGCTGTGGACTTCCGTGAACGAACGCGACAATCTCGGTGACAACCTTGTTCCGGATTACATCACTTCCGTCAAGGATGGCGGTTTCTACGGCTGGCCGTATTCCTATCTCGGTCAGAACTACGATCCACGCTATACCGGCGGGCAGCCGGATCTGGTGAAGAAAGCCATCGTTCCTGACGTTTTGATTCCGTCCCATTCCGCAGCCGTCGGTTTGACGTTCTATACCGGCACGCAATTTCCGCAACGTTTCCGCAACGGCGCGTTTGTCGGGCTTCACGGTTCCTGGAACCGGTCGAGCGCAGAAGGCTACAAGGTCATCTATGTTCCGTTCACCAATGGCAAGCCGGGTCCAATTGAGGATTTCCTGACTGGTTTCGTCGTCGATCCGGCAATGGTGACCAAGTGGGGCCGTCCTGTGGGCGTGACCATGAATCGTGATGGTTCGCTGCTTGTTGGCGATGATGCCGGAAACAAGATCTGGCAGATCAAGTACACCGGTACAGGCGGCCGCTAAATGAAACAACGGGTGGGGAATTCCATGTATATCTCCACCCGTTCGAAACCTTTCGAAGCTATTCGGCGTCAATAATTCTTATGATGACCATACCCATCTTCTCCCTCCTCTTTGGGTTTCTGGCGCAGCGAAGCGCGCCGCTTCCACCGACCGCAAACATTCCGACATCCAGGGATGCAACGGCCGCGGTGTTTTGTTCCACGGATCTCCGCTGGATCAACTCGGACATGCGTTTCTATTCGCTTTCGTCCACTATTCCGATCAGCTTGTTTTCCGTCGTGGGAGCCGGTTGCGCGCCCGCCGAGATTCGTGTATCGGCGGTGTTTCTCGATTACGATCAAAATGTCATTTGCAGCGGCTCCGTGGATAACGCAGCATCGCAGTCGCAGAATGCGCAAGCCATCAACCTGGAATTCAAGCCGCTGAACATTCAGGAATTTGTGCGCTGGCGTAACGGGGCAAATCAACCTCCAGCCAAACGTCTGACTTGCATCGGTCCGGACCAAACCGTCGAGGTGACACACAACGAGACCGATCGAGCGTCGTCGGTTCGTTTATATCTTTCGGTACTCGCGCGAAGCGGTGGAATGTCCACCGTGGAAATCCGGGTCGATCCACGACGTTAAGATCTTCGCTGTGACAACTCATCTTCTCCTGATCGGAGCGGCGCTCATCGCAGGCCTCATGAATGCCGTTGCCGGCGGCGGATCGTTTTTTACATTTCCGGCTTTGGTATTTGCCGGCGTCCCGTCGGTGATCGCGAATGCCTCCAGCACGGTGGCCCTTTTCCCCGGAGCTTTTGCCAGTGCCTGGGGATACCGTCATGATTTTCAAAGTTTCCCGGGAGTTCCGCTTAAATCGGTATTGATCGTCAGTACAATTGGCGGAGTCGGCGGCGCACTGCTGCTCTTATACACTCCGAACAAAACATTTGACGCGATCATCCCATGGCTCCTACTGACTGCGACCATCGCGTTTATTTTCGGTCCGAGGCTGGCACCCAGAATGCACCGCTCCATTCGTCTGCGCTCGGAGACGCTCTTGCCGGTGCAGTTTGTTGTCGGGCTCTACGCGGGATATTTCGGCGGCGCCATCGGCCTGATCATGCTGGCGGCATGGGGATTGCTTGGCATGACCGACGTCAAAGCCATGAATCCCAATCGCACGCTGATCGGCGGCACCATGAATGCCGCGGCGGTGGTTTGTTTTATTGTCGCCGGAAAAATCTGGTGGACCGAGACACTTCTCATGCTTGTTGCTGCGGTGATCGGCGGGTACACCGGCGCGCGTGTTGGACGCCGCATGAATCCGAGTCACATTCGTGTCGTGGTGACCATCATTAGTGTCGTGATGACAATCGTTTTCTTTCGACGCGCGTCCTGACTGATACAATCCCACTATGGCCAGTGAACCTCAGACCACGGATCACCTCGAAATTCTGACCGGCGAGTTCAAGAATTTTCTCGAGATCGCGAAATACATTCTGCCGCTTCCGGGCGAAATCCCCAACCTGTCGGGAATCGAAGTTTACGGCGGCATTATTCCGTTCAATGGCATTTGTGGCGGTGATCATCTGATCTACGTCGACTTCAAGAAACGGTTCGACCTGGATGCCAGAATCCGCCAGGCTTCCGAACGCGGACGCACGGACATTGTGGCCAACCTGGAGCGTCTTCGCAAAATGGCGGGAATTGTGCTGCTCGACGTATCCGGCCATCACACGACGGATGCTCTCCTGGCTGCGATGCTTCACCAGGCCTTTTTGCTCGGCGCCATCTACGAACTCGATATGTTCGGCACGATCACCAAGCGCCTGTTCGAGAACCTCAACACGCGTTTCTACAATTCATCGAGCCTGAACAAGTTTGTGACGATGATTTACGGTGAAATTTCTGAAGATTGCTCGTTCCGGTTTCTTTCGGCGGCCCATCCGCTGCCGCTGGTTTTCTCGAGCCGTCACGACCGGTTCATGGAAGTGGGTCAGGATTACTGCACATCCTTTCCGCCCATTGGCACGCTGCCATCAGACAACGTGATCGATCGCAATCGCAGCAGAAGCGTTCTTGGCTTCAAGGAACAGTATGAAATCAATGAATGGCACCTTATGGGAACCGGCGACATTCTGCTGCTGCACACGGATGGCTTGACCGAACATAACCGGAATGGCGAACCGTATTTTCCGAAGCACCTCCAGCAGAAAGTGCGTGAGGTAAAACACTTGAGCGCACACGCCATCTTCGAAGCCATCCAGTCGAACTTCCTCGAGTTTGCCGAACCTGCAGATGATGCCAGCATCATTGTCATTAAGCGGACGTGAATTCAGGGGAAAGGATTTCCGGCGTCTACGACGCTGTTGTCATTGGCGGCGGCATCGTGGGACTCGCAACGGCAAAAGCACTTCTGGATTCCGTCCCTACCATTCGCATTGCGGTTCTCGAGGCCGAGCTTCGGCTGGCTTCTCATCAGACGGGACATAACAGCGGCGTTATTCATTCCGGTCTTTACTACAAGCCAGGCTCGCTCAAGGCGCGATTCTGCGCGGAAGGACGTGAAGCGATGTTTCAGTTCTGCGGCGAACACGGAATCCCGCATGAGCGTTGTGGAAAGGTGGTCGTTGCCACAAGTTCAGACGAACTGCCGAGACTCGAGGAATTGCACCGGCGCGGCGTCGCCAATGGGCTCCTCGGTTTGCGCTGGCTGTCACCGGAAGAAATTCGCGAACACGAACCGCATGTCGCCGGAATACGCGGTCTGTGGGTACAGGAAACCGGCATCGTGGATTACAAGGCGGTCGCCACGGCTCTCGGCGAATTGGTGCGAAAACAGGGCTGTGATGTCCGAACCTCAGCCCGATTTGTCGGCTGTGAGCGAAAAGATGGCGGACTGGTTGTGAAGACGGCGTCGGAAGAAATTCGGTGCAAGACTCTGGTGAACTGTGGCGGATTGCAGTCGGACCGCGTTGCACGTCTCTGTGGCGTCGATCCGGGCGTTCGCATCATTCCGTTCCGCGGCGAGTATTATGAGCTCAAACCGGAGCGCCGATCGCTGGTGCGAAACCTGGTCTATCCGGTACCCGACCCGCGATTTCCTTTTCTCGGAGTGCACTTCACGCGAATGATCGGCGGCGGAATCGAAGCCGGACCCAATGCGGTGCTGGCCTTCAAACGCGAGGGTTACCGCAAATCCGATGTGTCGCTTCGCGACATGGCGGAGGTGCTTCGCTATCGGGGATTTTGGCGAATGTCCGGCCGCTACTGGAAAATGGGCATGGAAGAAATTTGGAGATCCTACAACAAGCGGGCATTTGTCACCGCGCTGCAGCGCCTGATTCCGGAATTGAAAATGGAGGACGTCGTTCCGTCTGGTTCGGGCGTCCGAGCCCAGGCGGTCGACGCACAGGGCGGTCTGCTCGATGACTTTCATGTCGTGCGCGCCCCGCAGATGGTGCATGTATTGAACGCGCCCTCCCCGGCAGCGACTTCCTCGCTTCGCATCGGCCGCGAAATCGCCGGGATGGTGCTGGGTTAAGAAATCCCTCTCCCAGGCGTTCCCAGACGGCGAATACTGACAGACAGCGAACTGAAGGGGGACGCGTTCCCAGCCGCGTTAGCGGCGGCAGTTCCTTAGCCACCGGCGTGAGCCGGTGGTAGAAAAAGGGCAACGAAATAAAGCTGCGGAGCAGCGACAGATCATGCAACAACGATCATGATCGCAAAGAGTGGCTCTTGATCTGTCGTGCCTCCGGCACTTTATTCATTTTCGATTTTCATGCCACCGGCTCACGCCGGTGGCTAAGGAACTGCCGCCGCTAACGCGGCTGGGAACCCGGCTGCCTCTAAATCCTCTGCATCCCGCAATCCCCCAGACGATATACTCTGCGCCACGGGAGGTATTGAATGCGGTTTGTCTGTTTGGTCGTGCTGCTGACGCTGGTGGCGCTTTCGCTCGCCGTCGCCCAGACGCCGCTCGATCCCACCATGGAGGCCCGCCTCAAGAAGGTGTTCCCGGATGCGGCTTCGTTTTCAACCAAACAGACCATGCCTCTGCCGCACTACATTGCCTACACCGGCAGCGGCTCATCGCGCTCAGTGGCCGGTTATGTGTTCTGGACCACCGAGATCGAACCGCTCGAGCGTGGTTATGACGGACCGATAAAGATGCTCGTGGGACTCGATGTCAAAGGCCTATTGACCGGCGTACTTGTTGTGGAACATCACGAGCCTTACGGAAGCTTTTCGGTGGAGCCTCCACAATTTGCGAGTCAGTTCAAGGGTAAGAGCATTCGCGATAAGTTCAAAGTCGGAGAAGATGTTGATGCCGTTTCCCGCGCGTCAATTACAATCACCAGCGCTGCGAAGGTGATCCGCAACGGTTCGCGGCGAGTGGCCAATGCATTGATCGCGCCGCCTGCGCCTGCGAAATGAAAGCACTCTTCACCATACCCATAATTTTCCTGCTTGTTATTTCGGCAGCGGTGCCGTTGTTGGCACAGCAGCCTGCGAATACATGGAACTTCTCAGACGATGAAGCTCCTCCGACCTGGAGTCAGGACATCCGGGATCAGGCTCCGGACCTCGCAATGTTTGCCGGCTTTGCGCTTCTGGCGCTTGTGGGTTTCTTTCGCAAAAGCGAATTGTTGAAGTGGATCACGATGGCCGCCGCGGTTGTGTATCTCGGATTCTTCAAGAGCCAGTTGATTTCCGTCGTGAATATCTTTGCGCTGTCACGCTGGAATCTGCCGGAGTTCCGGCACAATCTCGCGTGGTATTTTTTTGCAATCTTTACCGTGGTGACAACGATTCTCTGGGGACGAATCTATTGCGGACGAGTCTGCGCGTTCGGATCCATGACGCAACTACTCGACAAGATCGTTCCGGCGAAACTGCGTTTTGAAGTGCCGGCGCGAATCGAACAGAAAGCGAACTACATCAAGTACGGCTTGCTTGGAGCGGTCGTGCTGTATTTCCTCGCCACACGGGACATTTCGATTTACCGCTATGTCGAGCCGTTCTGGATGTTCTCGCGCCAGGCATCGACCGCCATGTGGATCGGATTGGCAGTCCTGTTGGTGGCCACAGTGTTTGTCAGGAATCTGTACTGCCGGTTTCTTTGTCCGGTGGGTGCGTTCCTTGGTTTGCTTTCCAACCTCACGGTGTTTCGCATCAAACGCTGGTCGGAATGCAACTCGTGCAAGATTTGCGAGAAGAAGTGCGAATGGGGCGCGATCCGCGGGCCGAAGATTGTGGCCAGTGAATGCGTCCGCTGCGATGACTGCGAACGGTTGTACATGGATAAGAAGAAGTGCCCGCACTGGCTGATTCTGCTGAAGAAGAAAGTGCGCGCCGCAGCGAGTCCTGTGCGACTGTAGGCGCGGTCTGTGACCGCGCACATTGTTTCAGTTCAAGAATGTGTGAATGAATGCGATTCCCCACTGTAGGGGCGGTCTATGA
>JBGPBY010000278.1:0-9427 GCA_041481485.1 Terriglobia bacterium | reverse complement strand
CAAGTAAATATTGTTACTTGCGGTACCCCTCACCGGCCGCTGCGCGGCCCCCTCTCCCGTTGGGAGAGGGATTTCTTGATCGACTGTCCCTACACCAGGGAACCCGCAGACTGCCCCTACACAAAAACGGCCCGCAGCTTCCGCTGCGGGCCGTTGTTTCGAACTATTCGAAACGTTTAGTACATCGGCGGACCGCCACCGCCCGGAGGGCCTGCCGGAGCCTTCTCTTCTTCCGGAATTTCCGCAACCAGAGCTTCCGTCGTCAACATCAGCGCTGCAATGGAGGCGGCATTCTGCAGTGCGGTGCGAGTGACCTTTGCCGGGTCGAGAATTCCCGCCGCAATCATGTCTGTGTATACCTCATCCGCAGCGTTGAACCCGTAGTTTGGATCCTTGGATTCCCGAACCTTGCCGATCACGATGGCGCCTTCATGACCGGCGTTTGAAGCGATCGTGCGAAGCGGCTCTTCCAGCGCGCGTTTCACGATATTCACACCGATCTGCTCATCGCCTTCCAGCTTCAGCTTCTCCAGCGGAGCAATGGCGCGAACCAAAGCAACTCCGCCGCCGGGCACGATTCCCTCTTCCACTGCAGCGCGAGTCGCGTGCATTGCGTCTTCGACGCGAGCCTTTCGCTCCTTCATTTCCGTCTCGGTCGCCGCGCCGACTTTAATCACGGCAACGCCGCCGACCAGCTTGGCCAGACGTTCCTGAAGTTTCTCGCGGTCGTAATCCGACGTGGTTTCATCGATCTGCGTGCGCAGCTGCTTCACGCGGCCCTGAATGGCATCGGATTTGCCGGCGCCTTCCACGATCGTTGTATTGTCCTTGTCGATGACGATTTTCTTGGCACGTCCAAGATCCTCGGCATGAATATTCTCGAGCTTGATGCCGAGATCTTCGGTAATCGCTTTGCCGTTGGTCAGAATGGCGATGTCTTCGAGCATGGCCTTCCGGCGATCTCCAAAGCCAGGCGCTTTCACCGCAACAGCCTGAAGGGTTCCGCGCAACTTATTCACCACCAGGGTGGCCAGGGCTTCGCCTTCGACTTCTTCCGCAATGATCAACAACGGACGGCCGAGCTTCGCAATCTGCTCGAGCACGGGAAGCAGGTCCTTCATGGCGCTGATCTTCTTTTCATGAATCAGCACGAAGGCATTTTCCAGGACACATTCCATGCGGTCGGGATCGGTGACGAAGTAGGGGGAGAGATAACCGCGGTCAAACTGCATGCCTTCGACAACATCCAAAGAGGTTTCGATGGTCTTGGCTTCTTCCACGGTAATGACTCCGTCTTTTCCGACTTTCTTCATCGCGTCGGCAATGATGTTGCCGATCATGGAATCATTGTTGGCGGAGACGGTAGCAACCTGGGCGATCATGTCGCCTTTGACTGGCTTTGCCAGTTCCTTGATCTTGTCGGTTGCAACGCTCACCGCGCGTTCGATGCCGCGCTTCACGGCCATTGGGTTCGCGCCGGCCGCTACGGTCTTGACGCCTTCGCGGAAAATGGACTGTGCCAGAACGGTGGCGGTAGTGGTGCCGTCTCCGGCAACGTCACTGGTCTTGGAAGCGACTTCCTTGACCATCTGGGCGCCCATATTTTCCAGCGGATCCTGGAGTTCAATTTCTTTTGCGACGGTAACACCGTCTTTTGTGATCAACGGTGAACCGAATTTCTTATCCAGTACAACGTTGCGGCCCTTCGGCCCGAGCGTGATTTTTACAGCATCGGCCAGTACATTGACTCCCCGAAGGATCGCCTGACGGGAGTCCTCACCATGAACAATCTGTTTCGCTGCCATCAATTCCTCCTACTTCTTCTTTGCTGCGACGGTGTTGCTCGCAAGAATTCCAAGTATTTCGTCTTCGCGAAGAATTAAAAGTTCCTCGCCGTCCAGTTTGATTTCGGTTCCAGAATACTTTCCGAAGAGCACCCGGTCCCCTGGCTTCACTTCGAGCGGAATGACCGTTCCATTCTCGAGCCGCTTGCCGGTTCCGGCCGCTACCACTTCGCCTTCCTGCGGTTTTTCCTTCGCTGTGTCCGGGATAATGATGCCGCCTCGCACCGTTTCCTGTTCTTCGACTCTCTTAATCAGCACACGATCGTGCAGTGGACGTACTTTCATCGAGTTTGCTCCTTGTTGGTTATGGATTGGATTCTTTAGGAAGAATGCAGTGCATCATTAGCACTCCTACAACCAGAGTGCTAATTCTAGGAACCAATGGCGGATCTGTCAAGGGGCCGAGTGGCTCCCCCGGGGAAACGTTCATTGTTCAATGTTCAAGTGCCAATTGTCATCGTGGATAGGGGACCCACGTTGAATTTCGAGTCTGTCCCCCGAAATTAAAATTGCGGACGGTCATGGAAGGTGTCTATGACCGCCCCTACAGTCGGAACTGAATAGCGAGAGTCATCCCATAGTGAGCCAAAGAAACGAAGTTGTAATGAAACATTCAGCGGAGTGCAAAACCTTCTTACACAATCTGTTCTTCCGGCCGGGCAATCTCGAAATCGCCTTTGACTTTGAAATCTCGTTTCGAGTATTTAGGGGAGATGAGTAAAGAAATCTCCTTCTGTCCGCTCTGCGCTGGAAAAGTCGACTCCGAATCCGATGACAGATTTCAATGTGAAGACTGTGAAACGCAATTCCTGATACAAATCGTCAGCAGCGATGATGACGATGAAGACGATGACGATGACGACGATGATGAAGACGATGAGCGTGACGACGAAGAAGACGAAGAAGAAGTCAAAGACGAAGACGACTACTGATCGCCAGCTTCAAAAGTGGTGATTGGCCTGTTTAATTTTCTCGCGAAAATCCTTACCGTCCATTTTGACTGTCTTGCACATCTCGAATAACCGGGACCGAATTCTCTCGCCGATACGTGTGGCGAGAGAATCCGGTCTGGTCTTGTCTTCCTTCGTTTCCGGATGGTCCAGAAAATTGGTAGTGACGATGGTCACCTTGTTTTCGTTGTAGCGGTAATTCAGGATGTACGCCACCTGATCGCGAACCCAGTCCGAAGGCTTCTGCGCGCCCAATTCGTCGAGAACCAGCACTTCGGTGGACAAGACAGGCGCCAGCAAAGACATTTCGGACGACTGTGAAACGGGATTCCACGAATCCTGAATCTCCTTCAACAACTCCGGAAAGGTGCAAAAAAGACAAGGGATCGACTTGAAACGCATGAGTCTTTTGATAATTCCAACCGAAAGGTGAGTCTTTCCGTTTCCCTGGGGCCCCATAAAGAGGAGGCCAAACGGCTGAGCCATGGGGTACTCATCCACGAATTTCTCCGCTGCGACGCGAGCCATTTCGGTCGATCGGTTCTGGAACGGATTGTCGAAGTTATCCAGTTCGCAATGCTCGTACCGCAGCGGAATATTCGCATGGCCGAGCAGGCGCTCGAGCCTTGAACTTTTAATGCACTCGCATCGGACGACGCCGGAAACTCCGCCGCGTTCGACCCGATCCCACCCGGTCCCATGACATCTTGGACAGTCGGTCGTACTCACGCCTGCATTGTATCCGATCTGAAACTGGACTAATTCAGATATCCGAGGAGTTGCCGCGCGCGCTGAGAGCGGCGCAGCTTGGTGAGGGCTCGTTCTTCAATTTGCCGGATGCGTTCACGAGAGAGCTTCATGTCGGCGCCGATTTCGGCAAGAGTTTCGGCATCTCTTCCATCGAATCCGAATCTCCTTTTGACGATCCCGCGCTCTTTGACGTCGAGTTGTTCCAGCAGTCCGTGAAGCTGATCTTCAAGGGACTTGCGGATCATCGCATCATCCACGGGAACGATACTCTCATCTTCAATGACATCTTCGAGCTTCAAATCGCCTTCATTTCCCATTACGGCTTCGAGGGAAATTTCAGCCGGCACGCCTTGCTGCATTGCCCGAACTTCGGCTTCAGACAATTCGAGATGCTGTGCAATTTCCTCGACGCTCGGCTTGTGACCGAGTTCCTGGGTCAGATTTGAAACCCGCGTCTGAAACCGGTACAACTCGTGTTTGAACTTCGGCGGGAGACCGAACACCTGCCCATAACGAGCAATCGCCGCAAGAATCGCCTGGCGCACCCACCAACTGGCATAGGTAATCAGACGAACGCCGCGCTCCGGGTCAAATCTCAGGATAGCCTCGATGAGGCCGAGGTTGCCTTCATTGATCAATTCGTGCAATGGGTATCCGGACCGGGAGTATTTCTTCGCCATTGCCACGACAAATCTCAAATTCGATTCGACCAGCTTTCGGAACGCCGCCTGATCGCCGGCCTTGGACTTCAACGCCAGTTCGTGCTCTTCTTCGGGCGTTAATTGTGGAAGCTTCGACAGATCCTTCAGATACAGACGAAGAGTATCCGGGGAGTCTGACTCGCGTTCCTGGAAAAGTGTTTTCATCGCTTACCTGCCCCCTTCACTCGGTTTGACGTGCACCATTCGAGGAGGCGTCACTTTCACCAGCGCATGCTGGATTTTCTGATCGAACTCGGGAGTCCGGGCTACTATCTCTCGTTCCACATATTCAATGAATTCCTGCAATTCGCGCTGCATTTCCCCCATTCGCTTTCTCATGTTCAAAACCACTTCAACTCCGGCCAGATTGACGCCGAGTTCCCGGGTCAGGCTCAGGATAACTTCCAGTCTTTCCAAATCCTCCTGTGTGTATAGACGGGTGTTCCCTTCGGATCGTGAGGGCGTCAGCAATCCTTCCCGTTCATACAGGCGCAGTGTTTGCGGGTGAATTCCATAGGTTTCCGCAACGGCGCTGATCATGTAGGCAGCTTTGCTGCTTTTCTTTTTTCCAGTCATTGTTGATTCCCTGGAAGCCCCTCCCTGGGGTTATTCGAATTCAATCGAGCGAACTCTCTCAAAATTTCCTTCGATCGTTCGTCCGCGATGCGTGGAACGACGACTCGAACTTCGACCAGTTGATCACCGCACGTACCCGGACGAAGCAGCGACGGGACGCCTTTGCTTCTCATGCGAAGAACCTGCCCATTCTGCGTACCCGGCGGAATGCGAAGAACGGCGTTCCCGTCGATCGTTGGTACATGGACCTTCGCCCCCAGTGCCGCTTCTGAAAAGGAAATCGGCAGAGTGCACTGGATGTGTTCGCCGATCCTGCCGAAAAACGGATGCGGCGCCACGTTGGTAATCACATAAAGGTCTCCCGGCGGCCCCCCAAACTGGCCGGCATCGCCTTCTTCCTTGAAGCGCACGCGAGAAGCAGATCCAACACCCGCAGGAATATCCGCTGTGAAGGTTTCCATCCGGCGCACGCGTCCTTCGCCGCCGCATTCCGTACACTCCATGGAACTTCGGCCAGTTCCGCCGCACTCCGTGCAGGCCGCTGAAAAGTGAAGCTGCCCCCGGATCCGTTCCGTTCTTCCCGTGCCGCCACATGCGATACAGGCATTGCCGCGAAATGGGTTATCTGCATTTCCATGACAGGACGGACAGGGCCGCCGGCGGTGGACATTGATCTGTGTTTTCAGGCCGGCGATGGCTTCCATAAAACTGATTGAAATCTGATATTCGAGGTCAGATCCGCGAACCGGCACGCGTACGCGCGGCCGGTTAAACTGAGAACCGAATATCTCGGATTTCGAGGGCCCGGAAGCCGAGAAAGTGAATCCCTGGAACGTGAATCCCCAGGCCGTTTTCTGATTCAACTTTTCGGTGGTCTCTTCCGTGTAGAAACCGTTCTCATCGTAAAAGTGACGCTTTTCCGGATGGCTCAACACTTCATACGCGTCCGTGATCCTTTTGAACCGCTCTTCCGCCAGGTGGTCACCCGGATTCACATCCGGGTGAAACTGCCTGGCGAGTTTACGAAAGGATTTCTTGATGTCGGCCAGTGTTGCCGTCCGGCCAATACCAAGGATCACGTAAAAGTCCTCTCTGCCATCCATTCGAAATCACCTACTCTTTTTTCTTGTCGTCGACGTCCACATACTCCGCATCGATGACATCGCCATCCGGCTTCGAACCGCTTCCTTCCGACGAGGCGGATCCATCCGCACCCGGAGCGCCCGGATTCGGAGCACCCGACCGGTACATCGCTTCAAAGACCTTATGCGAAGACTGATTCAGAGCATCGATGGCTTTATTGATGCGATCCACGCCCCCTTCTTCCAGCGCTTTCTTGGCGTCAGCCAGAGCAGCATCGACGGCTTTCGCATCCGACTCGGAAATCTTGCTGCGGTTTTCCGACAGCGCCTTTTCCACCTGATAGACCGTGGAGTCTCCCCGATTCTTTGCCTCGATCTCATCACGCTTGCGGCGGTCTTCATCGGCATGGGATTCCGCTTCCTTCACCATTTTGTCGATGTCGTCCTTATTGAGACCGCTTGAAGACGTAATGGTGATTTTTTGTTCCTTACCAGTTCCGTTATCCTTCGCCGACACATTCACAATGCCATTGGCGTCGATATCGAAAGTGACTTCAATTTGAGGCACTCCACGCGCGGCAGGTGGAATACCGACGAGATGGAATCGTCCCAGCGTCCGGTTGTCCCTTGCCATAGGCCGTTCGCCCTGCAGCACGTGAATTTCAACTGAAGTCTGATTGTCTGCGGCGGTCGAGAACGTCTCGCTCTTGCGGGTCGGAATCGTCGTGTTTCTCTCAATCAGTCTGGTAAACACCCCGCCCAGAGTTTCAATGCCCAGCGACAGCGGAGTCACATCCAGCAGAAGCACATCCTTGACTTCGCCGCCGAGTACACCGGCCTGAACGGCGGCGCCAACGGCAACGACTTCATCCGGGTTCACGCCCTTATGGGGCTCCTTGCCGAAAAGTTCCTTTACGATTTGCTGCACGCGGGGTATACGCGTGCTGCCGCCAACCAGAACAACCTCGTCGATATCGCTCAGTTTCACGCCGGCATCCTGAAGCGCCTGGCGCGAAGGACCGGCTGTCTTTTGCAGAATGTCTTCGACCAGAGACTCAAACTTGGGCCGCGTCAGCTTCAGGTTCAGATGTTTCGGGCCGGAGGCATCCGCAGTGATAAATGGCAGCGTAATTTCCGTTTCCTGAGCTGTTGAAAGCTCGCACTTGCCTTTCTCAGCGGCCTCTTTCAAGCGCTGAAGCGCCATCTTGTCTTTGGAAAGGTCAATACCCTGGTCTTTCTTGAATTCCTCGATGATCCAGTCGATGATCCGCTGATCGATATTGTCTCCACCCAGGTGAGTGTCGCCGTTGGTGGACTTCACTTCCACGACGCCTTCTCCCACTTCAAGTATCGAAATATCGAAGGTTCCGCCGCCAAAGTCATACACTGCGATCGTTTCGTCCTTCTTCTTGTCCAGACCGTAGGCGAGTGCAGCAGCAGTAGGTTCATTGATGATGCGCAGCACCTCAAGTCCGGCAATGCGGCCAGCGTCCTTTGTGGCCTGACGCTGAGCGTCGTTAAAATACGCCGGGACGGTAATCACGGCCTTTTCTACCTTTTGTCCCAGGTAGTCTTCGGCCGACGATTTGAGCTTTTGCAGGATCATCGCGGAAATTTCCGGCGGAGAGCTCTCCTTTCCGGTGATGTTCACGCGCGCTTCTCCGTTTGAAGCTGCATTGACCTTATACGGGACCATCTTCATCTCTTCATTCACTTCGTCATAACGACGTCCCATGAATCGCTTGATGGAGTAAATGGTGTTTTCCGCATTGGTAACGGCCTGACGTTTGGCGACCTGCCCGACCAAACGCTCGCCGGATTTTGTGAATGCCACGACGGAAGGGGTCGTTCTGCCGCCTTCCTGGTTGGCAATCACAACGGGTTCGCCACCTTCCATTACCGCAACGACGGAATTGGTGGTCCCCAAATCGATTCCTATGATCTTGCTCATTGTCTGACTTCCTCCAAATCGAACTTCTATTAAGACGGACCTGAATCTAGAATGTGAGCGGCACGTTGTCAACTATCTCTTATCGAGACCATATCAAATTTTATGACTGAAAGGTCGACGGCGAAAAGAGAAAACTATGTTGGAACGGAATCCTGGCTTTTTAGTGAAGGGACGACTGCAGTGCCGGAAGGTCCGAATCGGGTGCAATTCCGTATATCTTTTGAACCTTTTGAACGTATTCCGCGGCAGACCGCTGAGATTCGGGATCGTCGGTGAAGCCGTTGTACCGGGCAACTCCTCCCCAGACGCCGTAGTTGGAGATATAACCACTTAATATGCGGGCCCCCAACTCCACATTGTCTTCGATCTTAAAGAGGTTGATCCCCTGTTTGACCGCAAGAGGACCCCAGGTGGGGAGATGGATCTGCATGACGCCAACAGAGTTGGCTCCGGAAACCGCGAATTGATTGGCCCGGCTTTCAACGATCAGAACGCTCGCCACCAGCCGGGGTTCGATCTTGTATTTCGCGGCACTTGCGATAATCGCAGGGGTTACCTGCTTACGAAGCACGGCATCAATGCCGTTTTTGGCCAACAGGTCATTAATTGATTTATAAACACGATCTGCGGACATCGGGACCGGTACAATCGTGGGAGCCACGCTCGCCTCGACCACAGAGGTGGGCGACACGGGAATTTCTCGCAAAAACACGTCGCCGGCCGGATAACGAAACACAATTGACGACAGTATCCCTGTCAGAATCAGAAACTTGAATACCTTATTCTTGCGATCGCCACACAGCAGGGTATGAACCATATACTTCCGGTTCCATCCCACTTTCATTCCTCGACAATGGTCGCAATAAGCAATGAGCTGCATTCATTTCCTCCCAGACAATATCCCGCCGCTGCACGGACTCACCTGAAACACGAAACAAAATTTAAAAAACCAGAGGCAGCAGCGGGAATTTGGATTGAGGTACCTGATCCGCTTGGGGACCAGTACTTTCAAATGATACGGACTGATGAATGTATTGCAAGTGTAGACTTCAGTGGCACGGAATAGCCCTTGAATGTCCGGCGACTGTCCGGTAGAGTATATGGCCGGTTCGGCTTACCTTGTAACATCTACCAATCGTTTCAATAACATATACGCATGCGCAAACGGGATCTCCTTCAGGAAGGGATAATTTTTTTTAACGAAGGCCGGTATTACGAAGCGCATGAGGTCTGGGAAGATCTGTGGCGCGAGACCGAAGGGCCGCTGCGGGAATTTTACCAGGGACTGATTCATGCCGCCGTCGGACTCCATCATCTTAAGAAGAATAATTGGACCGGCGCCTCCAGCCAGATCCAAAAGTCCATCCGTCGACTCTCCGGATTTACCGGCGATAACCCTCCGGTAGACAGCGCCGCCCTGATCGGACAGCTTTCGGAAGTCTTGTCCGGTCGCCGGCCGCCGGCGATCTGTATCGTGCGATCCAATTGAGAGATGTTTATGGTAGAGTCGGAAGCTCTGAAAAGGTGGGGAGAGATGTCCGAGTGGTTGAAGGAGCACGCTTGGAAAGCGTGT
>JBGPBY010000277.1:0-9488 GCA_041481485.1 Terriglobia bacterium | reverse complement strand
CGGTCTTTGACCGCGCACAATCTCTCGTTTATGGATACCCAATGTGTGGAATCCCTTTCTGAATAAGTGTGCGCGGTCATAGACCGCGCCTACAGTGGGCCGCAGATTTCAAACTGACCCATTACCCACAGGAGTCGAATCCGTTCAAACCTTCCGACTGCCCTGCACATTTTCTATGGTTTTCCTGAATTTAAGAACAGTTTAAGGGGCGCGTCATATGGTGCCTGGAAACTGGAGGTGGTCCCATGAACCGCGAGAAGTGGAATGAAGAAGGAAGAATCTGGGACGATGATCAGGCCTTGCTGGATGATCGCGAGATCGCGCGTCTGACCCGGGCCCATGCCGGCAATCGCCTCCCCTCTCCGGTACCGACTCAAATGGTCTCCAACGGTGAATATCTGCCGGCACCACAGACCGAGAAGCAGAAGCGCGTCGCAGCGAGAATTGAAGAACTGAGCAAAACAGCCAGCCGGAAACTCGGAATCAACCGGCGAACATTTCTCGCAGGCACGGGTGGAATGGCAGCGTCATTCCTGGCGATGAACGAAGTCTTCGGGCGCTTCTTTAATGTCAGCCCCATCGAGATGTTTGAACCGGCGGCATACGCGCAGGCATCAGCGCCCCGCGATTTATTTGTCTTTGATGACCAACTCCACATGGTTCGGGGAAAACTTGCGCCAGGCGGACCTCCGGCTTCGAGAAATCCGGGAGGTACGCTGCGGGCGCTTGCGCAAGGCGCAACCTCAACGGGATATCGGGCAAATCCTTTCAATCCGGGGAACGTGCCAGACGAAAACGGAGAACTATGGGGAGTATGGAATCCCGCGCTTGTGGGATTGCCCAACTCACCGGCAAGTTTTCAGATCGTTCAATTCATTAAAGACGTTTATCTCGATAGCCAGGTGACCGTCGGGTTGCTGAGCAACGTCACGGCATCTCTGGTCAATGAAGGACAACTCGAATTGCTTCCCGGAGACCGCCCTGGCCCCCGGGCGCCACGCAACACGGACGAAGCGGCCAAGGGAGAAATGCTGACGGCGGCGCAAACCGCCGCAGCGCGAAATTTCATCAATGAAATCTCCGGATCGACGCGAATGCTGGCGCACGGAATGCTGTATGTCGGCAAAGGAAATCTCGGGAATATTCAGGAGCAGGTGGAACGAAATGCTCCGGATTCCTGGAAGGGATACAACATTTCAAACGCGGCAAAAATCGACAGCGACCCGCGAAGCCTGATGCGTCAGTGGCGCCACGACGACGAAGCCGTTGCCTATCCGACTTTCGAATGGATCAACAAGGCCTATGCGTCACTGAAGTCCACGAAGCCCGGATTCAATAACATCTGCGTCCATAAAGGGCTGACGAATGCTTCTCCTGCGACTCCGGAAATGGGGCATCCGGCCGATTTGCCAAAAGCCGCAAAGGACTGGCCGGGCCTCAATTTTATTACCTATCATGCATGCATTCAGCCGGCGTTCTTTGTTTACGACTCGCTGAAGGAAATCCAGTCCGGCAAGATGCGTCAGGGAGTACCCGACATCAGCTGGACGACGGAATATGCAACACTCGTGGCGCCATTCCCGAATACTTACGCGGAAATCGGCACCACATGGGCGTCTTCGGTCATCACGTTCCCGACGGTGGCCGCACACATCATGGGACAGTTGATGAAGTTCATGGGGCCTGAGCGCATCGTATTCGGGTCGGATTCAGTCTGGTACGGTTCGCCTCAATGGCAGATCGACGCTTTGTGGCGCTTCCAGATTCCGGAGGAGCTGCGAGCAAAATACGGCTATCCGGAGCTGACCGAAGATGCAAAACGCAGGATTCTGGGATTGAATTCGGCAAAACTTTACGGAATCAATGTGCAGCAGAAGTTCAATCCCGTGCCTCCGGACTTTGAACGAAGAATGCCCCAGGGACTGCGAAGCGTCATGGAAATCGCAGCATACGACGACAACATGTCGAAGATCCGCGAACGTTACGCCGCGCTGGGCCGCGAGCCGAGTCACACCCGGTATGGGTGGGTCCACAACAGCTGAAGGCGGAACCACTCACCCAGCGGAAGAGCGGCCGTCCACTGTAGGCGCGGTCTGTGACCGCGCGCACTCTCTCGTTTATGGCGACCCATCCGAGGAATCCCAGTCTGAAAGACTGTGCGCGGTCATAGACCGCGCCTACAGTGGGGCCCATTTGCTATTCCTCCAGAAATGAATATAAAATGATTCATATATGGAGGATGAATGGCCACACTTCAGATGACCGCGGCCGGCTATTCTGTCGACAAGCCGTTTGATCTTTCGAAAAAAGAGATCCAGGAGAGGCTGAGTCCCGCCGCGATTCCGGCATTCTTCAAAATAACCCAGGCCTGGAAACTCCGCGATGAACCCGCGAGGCAGCTTCTCGGCGGCGTTTCCAACGGCAGGTTTTACCAGTTGAAGAGCGGTCACAGGAAGACATTGGACCAGGACAAACTCACCCGCATTTCGCTTCTCCTTGGAATTTTCAAATCGCTGAATCTGCTCTACAGCCGAAAACTGGCCGATGTCTGGGTAAACCTCCCCAATACCAATCCGATATTCGAGGGCGAATCCCCTCTTTCCTATATGGTGCAGGGTGGCGTTCCGGCGTTGATGCGGGTCCGGCAATTGCTGGATGCCCGGCGGGGCGGACGTTGAAGCCGCGCATTTCGGAAATCCTTCAGGACGACACTCATCGCCTGATCCCTTCCATCTACAGCGAGGAACCGGTCTTCTCCCGGCTGGCAGACAGAGAAAAGGAAATCTCCGAATTGTTTGAACTGGAGAGCGCGACTAACGATCGGTTACTGGGCGAAGCGAACCGGCTTCCCGGAATTGGAGTCCATGAACTGTTGTTCGGCGTGCCTCACTCTCAAATCGTCAACGCGGCATTTACCTATGCTCATCCGGACGGCAGCCGTTTCAATGGGCCGGATCGCGGGGCGTGGTACGGCACGTTCGAACTCGAAACCGCAAAGGCCGAAGTCGCCTGGCACAAATCGCAGGAATTGGGCGAGATTGATTGGAAAGAGCCCGAAACGTTCACCTACGACGACTATCTTGCGGATTTTCGCGGCGAGTTTCATGATATCCGCCGCAGCCCTGCATTTGCGGGTTGCTTGAATCCCAACAGTTATGACGCATCTCAGGAATTGGCGCGCGGCCTTCTGGCAGAAGGATCCGCAGGTATTGTCTATCCCAGCGTGCGAGCAAAAAAAGGCACGTGCATCGCGTGCTTCCGGCCGGCGTTTGTGCTCCACGTGCGCAAAGGACGTACGATCACGATTCGTTCAGGACAATGAGTAAAGCATCCACGGCAAAATCCGGATCCAGGTCGTTCAGCGCAGTGCTGACCCGTTCGGGAAACTCGCTGAACTGGGTGACGATCCGAATCCCATTCGATTCGGTAAAAGCCTGGGGTGCGCGTGGGCAACTCCGTGTCCGCGGCGACATCAACGGCTTTGAGTTTCGCACGTCGTTATTTCCCACCGGCGACGGGCATCACTACATGGTGGTCAATAAGGAGATGCAAAAAGGCGGGCGTGTGGGGCCGGACGAGGAGGCTCGGTTTCACATGGAACCCGATCCTGAGAAGCGCATTCTTCCGGAAATTCCCGAACTCGAACGCATCCTGAAATCATCCAAACGTTTGCGCAAGTTTTACGACGCGCTGTCTCCATCGGCAAAATTTGAAATCTCCCGCATGATTGCGCAAGGCAAGCACGCGGAGACACGTGTTCGACGCGCCGAACAGCTTGCGGAACGGCTGATGGAAACGATGGAGGCGGAGGTCGATCTGCCACCAATCATTCGTCAGGCTTTTTTGCGAAATCCGAAAGCCGAGGAAATATGGCAGCGGATGTCGCCGTCGCATCGCCGGGCGCACTTGCTGGGTATCTTCTACTATCGGGATCCCGCGTCCCGTCTTCGAAGAATTGAGAAAGCCATCGCGTATATGGAAAACCGCACCGGCCGTGACCTCGAATAAGCGCCGTGAACTCCATTAAGCGACGGCGGCAGCGCTCACATTGTCACAAAAGAGGTTGAATCACGAATGAAGGGGAAAATTGCATTTGAAGAGCACATGTCGCTCGAAGAAACCCTCGAAGACTCCCGCAGTTTTGCCGGAGGCTCCGGCAAATGGGATGAGTTCGCCCGGCAAATTCTGGATATCGGCGATGAGCGGCTTGAAGGAATGGAGCGCAACGGCATCGATTACACCATCCTTTCGTTGAATGCGCCTGCGGTGCAGGCCATTCTCGATACTCGCCGGGCCATTGAAGTATCGAAGCGCGCCAACGATCGCATGGCCGAGGCCGTCGTCAATCATCCGAAAAAGTTCGGCGCATTTGCAGCCCTTCCCATGCAGGATCCCGATGCAGCGTCGCGAGAACTGGAGCGCTGCGTCCGGGACATGGGATTCAAAGGCGCGCTGGTGAACGGATTCACGCAGAAGGATGTTCCGGATTCGGCAATCTACTTCGATATTCCGGAGTATCGCAGCTTCTGGGCTACGGTGTCGGATCTCGACGTCCCGTTCTATCTCCACCCGCGCATGCAGATTCCAGCTCGCGCCAGGCCTTATGACGGACATCCGTGGCTGATGAGTTCGCCCTGGGGATTCGCGGTCGAAACATCGATCCACGCGCTGCGGCTGTGTGGCTCCGGGCTTTTCGATCAATTTCCAAAGCTGAAAATCGTCATCGGCCACCTCGGAGAACACATCCCCTACGACCTCTGGCGAATCGACGCCCGCATGAGATTTTCACCGCGCGGCTACACGGGTAAGCGTTTGCTGGGTGAATATTTTCTGGATCATTTCTACGTGACGACCAGCGGCAACTTTTGTGACCCGTCATTCAAATGCGCGATGGAAGTGATGGGAATCGACCGTATGCTGTTTTCGGCGGACTACCCGTTTGAAAAGATGGAAGACGCGGCCAACTGGTTCGACAGAGTTCCGATGACGGATGAACAGCGCCTTCAGGTCGGGCGAACCAATGCCATCCGGCTATTCAAGCTGGATTTGACGCTCTGCTAAGATCATCAGTAATGCCTGACGAATCGCAACGCACGCTGCGGCTCAATCAGTTTCGCGGAGCCGCCATGCTGATCATGTTCAGCGTGCTGGCTTCCCGGATTATCGGGTTCGTCCGCGAGATGATCATCGCGTGGGAATTTGGTGCGAATCGAAACACGGATTCCTACGTCGTTGCATTTACCATCCCCGATCTTTTGAACTATCTCGTTGCCGGCGGCGCGCTGGCCATTACCTTCATCCCGATTCTGGGAGGCCTGCTGGAACGCGGCGAAGAAGAAGAAGGCCGCAGAGTTCTCTCCATTGTCGCTACTTTTATGGGATTGGTTCTGATCGTTGGCACAGTGATCAGTGAAATTTTTGCGCCCCAGATTCTGCACTGGTACAAGCCGCTGTGGTCGCCACAACAGATCATGGAATGTGTGCGCATGACGCGCATTCTGATTCCAGGACCGTTGTTCTTTTGCCTTGGAGGGCTGCTATCCGCGGTGCTTTACACTCGCGGTTCCTTTCTTGTACCGGCCATCACACCGTTAATCTATAACCTGTGCACAATTGTCGGCGCGCTGCTTCTCGGAAATCGTATGGGCGTGAGAAGCCTCGCCATTGGCACGATGGCCGGCGCGATCCTCGGTCCGTTTCTTCTGCCCTGGATTGCGGCATCGAAGTATGGAATTGCGTATCGACCCAGCCTCGATCTGGGAAATCCTCATTTTCGACGCTGGCTCCGCACCACCATTCCGCTGATGCTGGGAGTGAGCATCGTCACTGCCGACGACTGGCTCATTCGCTATTTCACCAATGATGAAGGCGCTATCGCCAATTTCAATTTTGCAAAGAAGCTTGCGGCGGTTCCAATCGCAGTGCTTGGACAGGCCATTGGGCAGGCGGCCATGCCGTTCTTCAGCAAGCTGATCAATCAGGGAAACTGGACACAATTTAAGGAAACTGTGGATCGCTCCGTCGCGCGGTCCGTGATGGGCGGCATTTTCGCCATCAGCCTTTTGGAAGCGATATCGCTGCCCGTAGTTCGGCTTGCATATCAACGTGGAAAATTTGGCTCCGGAAGCGCCTGGGAAACGGCCGGCTTCTTTTCCATCTTCGTGTTGTCTCTGGCCTGCTGGATCGGACAAGGGATTTACTCCCGCGCGTTTTATGCCACCGGCAATACGCTTGATCCGATGATTCAGAGCACGGTCGTCACGCTGATCACGATACCGCTCTATGGTGCGTTTCTGAACTGGTTTGGCACGCCAGGCCTGGCATGGGCATCCGACACGGCCATCCTGCTGCAGACAATCAGTCTGGCATGGCTGCTGCACCGCAGGAAGATGCTCCAGATGAATCGAGGCCGCTGGATGGAAATCTTGCGGGCAATTGTCGCGGCCGTTGCCGCGTGGGCGGCGGCGTGGATCGTAGTCCGATACTTCGAACCTTCGGTCTATCACTGGCGAACGGAAGTCGGCGTTGTGCTTGCGGCATCGTTCGTGTGGATTGTGATGGTGGGAATCCTGAGTCACTTGCTGCGGCTGAATCAGCTGAAGGCGGAAGTCGCGCACGTTGTGGAGAAACTCCAGCGGCGGCTGGGACTCGCGTAACACCTGCAGGCGCGGTCTATGACCGCGCAATACGAAGGAATGCGATCCCCTGTGTAGGGGCGGTCTATGACCGCCCACAATTTGTGAGATCGCATTCCTCAAAAATGTGGGCGGTCATAGACCGCCCCTACACAGGGGATCGCATCCAACCACAACTTCTAGATCTTGACCCGCAGCGAGACCAGAAACTGACGCGGAGCGCCGGGAGCCAGGAATGTCGCGCCGGGAACTGGGAACTCGCCATTCACTGACGGCAGCGGGCGGGCTACAAAATTTCCATCCGTGGTAAATCCCGTAGATCCCAATTGCGCCGCCGTGGCATAGCGCTTATTCAGCAAGTTATTCAACTGCATCACCAGGTCCAGATCCTTTCGAATGCCGAAACGGCTTTCGGCATTGACCACGCCATATCCCGCGGATCTTCCCGGACCAAAGTACACCACGCCATCCGGCTCATGGCCGCCGTTTTCATTGCCGCGGGCAATCGAACTGGAAACCGCCACGAGATTCAAACCCACGGATAGCCGATTGAACGCCTGGTAATCCACAAACGACTTCAAATTGTGACGCGGTATCATGGGCAACCGGTCACCGGGCGCGACGTGAATCGGTCCCGGCAAGCCCGGACCGTCGTCATTGCTGCTGTTGCCGGACCCGTTCAGGTCCTCTGCGGTGCGATAAGTCGCTTCGAGAAAAGTGTATCCGCCGCCAACCGTCAGCTTCTTCAGAAATCGGTCACTGATGCTGATTTCAATGCCCTGCCGGCGCGTCTTGCCGAAGTTTTTAAAGTATCCAAATCCCGATGCGCTGGAGGTTACAAACAGAATGTCATTGTGATTCTCGGCAAAAAACAAACCGGCATTCCAGCTGAAGGATTCCGCAGAACCACGGCGAATGCCCGTCTCCCATGTTCGGGTCACCACTTGTTTCAGCGGAGGATCACCGGTCATGGCGTTTGGCAGCTTGCACGGTTCGTCTGGATCCGCACATCCCAGTTCGATGGACGTCGCCGCACGGCTACCTTCGCTGTATCCGAAGTAAAGATTCAATCCAGCTGCAGGGCTGTACGTCATGCCTGCAGCGGGATTCAGCCGCTGGAAGATATGCGTGCCGTCGAGAGAACCAGTTCCGCCGCCCGGATGGATCTGATCCCGATTGTGGACCACCGTGCGATTGAATCGCGAAGATCCGGTAATGTTCCACTTGCTGCCGATCGACAGCGTGTCGGTCGCGAAGATACTCGCTGTACCCACGGTGCCGTGAAGATCCACGCGCGTGTCGAGTGGCTCGCCATCCACAGTCCCTCCCGTCACACCGTCTGCGAATGAGGACAACCCGGCAATGCTTCGATCCGGATTGATGAATCCCAGCTGCGTGGTCTGCGCGAATGCCACGCCGCTGCGGTCAAAAGCTGCCCCAGCGGTAAATTGATTCTTCTCCCCTGCAAGCGTTCCGAAATACGTCATCTGACCGGCGAGTCCGAAATTATGCTGCGTCGTGCGCGAGTGGTTGATGAGACCGTTGCACTTCTCTCCGGGTTCGTCATTGCGCAGTACATTCGCAATGCAGCGCCAGAATGGGAACGGCGTATTCGATGCATTTTCACCGCTCAACGGGAAACCCGTATAGCCGGCGGCCGCCAGTGCGTTCCGCTCGGCAGCATTCGGCTGGTACAGTGCCTGATCCAGCGAATCGTCGTTTAGATCGCCGTTGAAAGTTGAGGTGCGAATATCCCGGTAGTAGATGTTGCCGGAAACCAGAACCTTCCCACTGAGATTGTGTTTGCCCGCGAGATTCACGAGCGCGGCGCGGTTGTGAGTATTGTCCGGCCTGGTGTATATGCTCGAATACTCCTTCTGAAGAAGCCGATTGTCCTGAAGTCCGTTTCCGTTCAGGGAGTTGTTCGCATAAGACACCACGAGGTGAACGTCGGTTTGCGTATGTTGCCAACCCAGTCTCCCGAACACTTGACGGACGTCGGAATGGGAATCCGGACGCCAGCCGTTTTCGCCGAAACGATTGCCGGCGACATACCAGTTCCACCCTTTGGCGCTCGAACCGCCATATTCCAATTCAAGAGATCGCCGGAGATGACTTCCGTATGCCGCGCTCACTGTCCCTCCGGGATGGGTGTTTCCATCCTTGGTCTGCATGGAAAGCGCGCCACCGAGCGTGTTCAAACCGAACAACGGATTGGAACCCGGCATGAGAGTCATCGACGAAATGGCAAGGCGCGGAATCAAGTCCCAACTCACAATTTCACCGAAGGGTTGATTCAGCCGAACGCCATCCATGTAAATCGAGAGGCCCTGAGGAGTGCCCAACAGCGGTGAAGCCGTGTAACCGCGGAAATTCACGTCGGCCTGATACGGATTTCCCTGGATCTCGTTTACCGATACATCCGTTAGATGCCGATTCAGGAGATCGGAGAGATCCAGCGCCCCGGCTCTTTCGATTTCACTCGCGTTCATCGTCTGCACTGGCGCTGCGATTTGCTCTTTTGCCAGATCGACACCGGCTAACGGTGTTGTCGAAACCACTTCGATGTTCACTCCCGATATTTCGGCAGGAGATTTTCCGGATTGCTGGGCCGAAAATGCTGAGGGAACGGTGAATAAGACGAATGCGGTCAGTGCGGCCCGGCGAATTACGGTTCGGGAACTCACAATACTGGACATTATCGGAATACGGCTTTTGGTAACACTTTAGGGGATTAGAGTCTATCCCATCGACGATCGAACAGGAAGTGATCGAATTACTGTGGGGACGGTCTATCAAGAAATCCCTCTCCCAACGGGAGAGGGTCGGGTGAGGGGTACCGCAAGTAAAAAT
>JBGPBY010000276.1:0-9521 GCA_041481485.1 Terriglobia bacterium | reverse complement strand
GTAAATGACAATTGAACATTGAACAGTGAACAATGAACATTTCCGGGAAATGTTCATTGTTCACTGTTCAATGTTCAATTGTCATTTGGGGAGATCCTCTTGGAACTTCCTTACAATCAGTTTTGCTTTTATCTCAAGATTTCAATAGATTAAGCGCACGTTCGATTCTGGCCAGGGGAGGCTGAAGCGGGAATGCGCGGAACAGTTCTGACGGCGCTTGTTGTCGTATGCCTGGCTGTTTCAATTTCCTCAGGCCGGCCCCAAAGCACTCCGTCACAGCGAGTTTTTCTCGAAAAGTATTGTCTGACCTGTCACAGCGAGAACGCGAAAGAAAAAGGCCTCGTGCCCGTCGCTTTGGACCGGCTCGATTTGTCGAACGTCTCGAAGGATGCAGAGATCTGGGAAAGAGTTATCCGGAAGGTCGATGCCGGCGTCATGCCACCGCCAACGGCTCCACGGCCGGACCGCGCTGCGGCACAGGGACTTACATCCTGGTTGACCGGAGAACTGGATCGCGCCGCTCAGTCTCATCCCAATCCCGGCCGGCCTCTGATTCACCGTCTGAACCGCACCGAGTATGCCAATGCCATTCGCGATCTGTTGGATCTTGAAATTGATGCAGCAACGCTGCTTCCTCCCGACGATTCTGCTTACGGCTTCGACAATATTGGCGATGCGCTGGGAATTTCTCCCCTGCTTCAGGAGCGCTACGTATCGGCCGCCATGAAGATCGGCGCGTTGGCCGTCGGCGATCCGCGCATGGGGCCTGATGGCGCGACCTATCGTATACGTCAGGACGTTTCGCAGGATCAGCACATCGAAGGCTTGCCGCTGGGAACCGTGGGCGGCACACAGGTACGGCACAATTTCGCGCTCGATGGAGAGTATGTCTTTCAGGCGAAGCTGTATCGGACCAATCTGAATATTGTTCGCGGATTGGATACGGAACACGAAGTCGAGTTCACGGTGGATGGGCAACGCGTGTTGCTTGCAAAAGTCGGCGGACCTCAGGACCTTGCGGCTCTGTTTCAAAAACCGACGGACACCGGAGATGACGTAGACGCCCGCCTCAAGGTGCGGATTCCCGTCAAGGCCGGGCTGCACGTCGTGACCGCTGCGTTTGTTCAGGATTCACAGATCGCAGGCGCTGGGCGTTTGCAGAAATACATTCGCAGTACCGTCGACAACTTCGACTGGAGCGGCCAACCCCACATCCAAACGCTGACCATCAACGGACCATTCAATCCAACCGGATCCGGCGACACCGCCAGCCGCCGCCGCATCTTGACGTGCCGGCCGGCAAATGCTGCAGCGGAACCGCAATGCGCCCGCCAGATTCTTTCTTCGTTCGCACATCGAGCCTATCGACAGCCTGTTTCTGACGCCGATATGCGGCGAGTCATGAGCTTTTTTGAAACAGGCCGCCGCAATGGCGGGTTTGAAGGCGGCATTCAGTCCGCGTTGCAGCGTATTATCGCCAGCCCTCAGTTCATCTTTCGAATCGAGCGGGACTCCGCTTCAGGCGAGATTCGTCGCATCAGCGATGTCGAACTCGCATCGCGCGTGTCGTTCTTTCTCTGGAGCAGCATCCCCGACGACCGGCTTCTGAAACTCGCAGAGAACGGCAGCCTGAAAAAGGCCTCGGTTCTGGAAAGCGAAGTTCGCCGCATGCTCGCCGATCCAAAATCCGCGGCGCTCGTGGAGAATTTTGCCGGACAGTGGCTGCGCCTGCGCAACCTACGCAATGTGTCGCCGAATTCCGATCTGTTTCCGGACTTTGACGACAACCTTCGGCAATCGTTCCGGCGTGAGACCGAACTACTCTTCGACAGCATCGTGCGGGAAGATCGCAGCGTTTTCGATTTGATGACAGCAGACTACACATTCGTCAACGAGCGGCTTGCCCGTCACTACGGTATCCCCGGAATCTATGGCACCCAGTTCCGCCGCGTGCCCGTAGCGGATGTGGCACGGCGTGGCCTGCTCGGCCAGGGAAGTTTTCTCGCGGTGACATCGCATGCGGAACGAACATCCCCGGTTTTGCGTGGGAAGTGGATTCTGGAGAATATTCTGGGCATGCCGGTCCCACCGCCGCCCCCAGACGTGCCCAAGTTGAAGGAACGTGTCAACGGCGAGAAACCTCGCACGATGCGCGAGCAGATGGCCGAACATCGCAGCAATCCGGCCTGCGCGAACTGCCACAAAGTCATGGACTCCATCGGTTTTGCGTTGGAGAACTTCGACGCCGTCGGCGCATGGCGCACTGTGGAAGCAGACGCACCGATCGATGCATCCGGTGAACTCGCAGACGGCACGCACATAAACGGAGTTCTCGAACTGCGAGCCGCTCTGCTTAAGAATCCCGGCATGTTTGCAGGAACGATTACAGAAAAGCTCATGACCTATGCACTGGGGCGTGGTGTGGATTATCGCGATATGCCTGCAATTCGCGCCATTGTTCGCGATGCGGCTCGCGATGGCTATAAGTTTTCCAGTATTGTCATGGGAGTTGTCCGCAGCGCACCATTCCAAATGAGAGGAACGACAGACAAGGAAAGCGAGGTTATCGCCGATGTTCGTCCGTAAAAAAGCCCTGTCCCGCCGGACCGTGCTTCGCGTTCTGGGCGGCGCTGTGGGGCTGCCATTTCTGGAATCGATGATTCCCGCATTCTCGTCCTCGGTGAAAGCTGAAGCCGATACGCCCCGCCGCTTCGGTGTCGTCTACTTTCCAAACGGCGCCATCATGCAGCAATTCACGCCGGCAACTGTGGGCAAGGATTTCGCGATCACGCCGATTCTGAAGCCGCTTGAACCATTCAAGGATTCTCTGGCGGTGGTCACCAATCTGACGCGCTCACATCCGGGCAGCCAGGTCGGCGATCACGCGGTGAGTGCCGCAGGGTTTTTGACCGGGGTCTGGCCCAGGAGAACCGAAGCGGAAGACGTTCTGGCAAACACGACAATCGACCAGGTTGTCGCCAAACAAATCGGCCAGGAAACGCCTCTGCCGTCTATCGAACTCGCCACGGAAGACTTCACCGGATACGTCGGGGGGTGTTCCCCAGGATTCAGTTGCCAATACATGAATACCATTTCATGGCGCACACCGACGACTCCGCTGCCGATGGAAACGAATCCACGTGCGGCCTTTGAACGAATCTTCGGCGAGGCCGGCACCTCCAGAGAACGGCAGGAGCGTATTCAGCAGCAGCGCAGCCTGTTCGATTCGATCTCGGAGGAAGCGGCCGGTCTTCAACGTGGTCTGGGCGCCAGGGATCGTTCACGTCTGAACGATTTTCTCGACAACATCCGGGAAATCGAGCGCCGCATTCAACAGGTCGAGCGTCGAAACGGTTCACAGGCGGCGGTACCGGATGCCCCTCTCGGTGTGCCCGATTCGTTCGACGATCACGTGAATCTGATGTTCGATCTTCTGGCAGCGGCATGGCAATCGGACGTGACGCGCGTGTTCACGTTCATGATGTCGCGCGAACTCAGTCAACGCACGTATCCGCAGATCGGTGTGACCGAGCAGCATCACAGCGTGTCGCATCACCAGAATAATGCGGAAAAGATGGCCAAGATGGTGGTCGTGAATACCTATTACATTCAGTTTTTCGCGCGTTTTCTCGACAAGCTTCGATCCGTCGATGATGGAGGCGGCTCTATTCTCGATCATTCCCTGCTGGTGTACGGCGCCGGAATGGGCGATTCCAATCTTCATGCTTCCGACCCATTGCCAATTGTCATGGTCGGTGGCGGCGCAGGGCCGGGCTTGCGTCACGTTCGCGTCCCGACGCGAACACCGGTGGGTTGTTTGTGGTCGACCGTCGCGTCCCGGTTTGGCGTACCGCCCATGCCTCGCTTCGGCGATGGAGAAGGGACACTCGATGGCGTGTTCTAGACTGCTCGCACTGGCGCTGTGCCTGGTCACCATCCCAATCGCGGCGCAGGCCCCGGGCGCCCCTGTAGGGTTGGCCGCCGACGGCACCACGCCACTGCATATGGCCGTACGTTCCAACGATCTGGCGGCTGTGCAGCGTCTGCTTCGGGCGGGCTCCAATCCAGGTGCGGCCAACCGATATGGCATCACGCCGCTGTCGCTCGCGGCAGAGACTGGAAGCGGCGAAATATTCGCTGCACTTCTGAAAGCAGGGGCCGATCCGAAGGCGCTGCTTCCCGGCGGACAGACACTCCTGATGACCGCGGCTCGGTCCGGAAATCTCGAAGCTGTAAAAATGCTGCTGGATCGAGGCGCAGACCCGAACGTCACGGAAGTGACGAATCAGGAAACCGCTCTGATGTGGGCCGTAGCCGAGAATCATCCAGACGTCGTCAAAGTGCTTGCCGCGCGAGGCGCCGATCTGAATGTGCGATCGGCATCGCTTTCGTATAAGCAGGACCGCTTCGGTCTCGAGGGCGTTGTGACCATTCTTCCACGCGGCAGCTGGACGGCATTGATGTTCGCCGCCCGCCAGGGATCGCTGGAGGCAGCTCAGGCGCTTGTGGAGGCGGGAGCATCCAGAGATCTGACAGATCCCGATGGTACGAGCGCTCTTTTGATCGCCATTATCAATGGGCACTATGACACGGCAGCCATGCTTGCAAACAAGGGCGCGGATCCGAACCTCGGCGACAGCGCCGGTATGGCGGCCCTCTTTGCCGCCGCGGATATGAGCACATTGATCGAAATCTATGGAAGACCTCCGCGCCAGTCCACCGATCGCCTGAACGCGGTGAGCCTGATGAAGGTGCTGCTGGATCGGGGCGCGAATCCGAACGCGCAGTTAAAAGGAACGGCACTCCAGCGCGTTCATACCCCAGGCGACCGCAATCTCAGTGAAGGCGCCACACCGCTGATGCGCGCCGCCAGAAATGGCGACGTCGCGGCGATGCGCCTGCTGCTCGACCGCGGCGCGGATCCTGCTCTTCAACAGAAGAGCAAGGTGACCGCCCTCATGCTGGCCGCAGGCCTCGGGCGCGGACTCGGCACCTTCGCGGATGAATACGCTACTGAACCGCAGATGCTTGAAGCCGTGAAAGTCCTGCTGGATCGTCATGTCGACGTCAACGCCACCAACGATGCCGGACAGACTGCGCTTCACTTCGCAGCACTTTCGATGGATTCCGTCGTCGAACTCCTCGTAAAGAATGGGGCCAAACTCGATGTCACCGATCGGCAGGGCCGAACCCCCCTGGATATGGCCAACGGCAAAGGCGGCCCGGGACGCGCCGGCCAGGCCGCTTCCCCGAGGCTGACCACGGTTGAATTGCTGCGAAAGCTGGGTGCAACCCGCTAAGAGGGATTACATACCAGTCGGACCGCGTCGCCCACGTTGTCAAATGTTTGTTGAACGATGTCCGATGTCCAATTCACTTGTTTCGATGACGAACTGACTCAACGTTCGCATCGTGATTCGAGATTGTCCGATTTCACAATTCCCCGTTTCTGATTGACCTGCCGGACTAACGCAGTCGATATGGTTCCGCCGTCGCGGGCACGAGTTCCGGCGGCTTAGCTATGTCAATCATGACGGCTCCCTCTAATCCTTTTCCGGTCACGTTATGCACGGAGAGGAGAGGGCCGCTGAAACCGGTCACTCGCACGTTGCGGATATCCGCCTTTCGGACATTCGCCAGAGCGATACCTTTACGGCAATCACCGGTCACATTGCTGAGAGAAAAACCGTCAAGGGGTTTGTCGGGATGAATGCTGGTACCGTCCACCAGCTGGGGACAATCCTTTACACGCACATTGGAAAACCGGAAATTGCGCACCGTGGGTACACCTTCGAGGCCCGGAACCGGATCCTGGTCCTGAAGTCCGCTGCTAAGTAGGTTGAAGCGCAAAAAGCCGCCTGCAGTCCCGGAGACATCCAGATCGTCCGCCACAATATCTTCAATGAAGGCGCCGCGTCCCACACGCGTCTTGATATAGATAGCGTATGTTTGCGCCTGCGTAAATTTGCAGTGTTCCACACGAACGTTGCGAATACCGCCGGATGTTTCGCTACCGATTCCGATGCAGGCAAAGATCGAATCCGCGAGCGTGCAGTTCGAAATGACAATATCCTCGCAGGTTTTCAAAAGTTGGTATGCCTCGCTGCCCCGGCCGGATTTAATCGCAATGCAATCGTCACCGGATGCGATATCGCAGTTCTCGATGCGTACACGCCGGCAGGAATCGAGATCGATGCCATCGCCGTTGCCTCCAGTGCTGCGAATGTTCAAACCACGGATCAGGATGTCCTCGCAACTCGTGGGGTGAATCGACCACATAAGGCGGTAGCTGGTGGAGAACTCCTCCAGGCGAATATCCCGGCAACCGATCATCTCAATCAGCGCGGGATGCCGAAGTGGACTCTGCGCAGTTGGGCGGCCGCCCAGTTCGGGATTGCCGACGATCCGGCCAGGCCCGACGATGCCGATGTTGTTTGCGCCGATCGCATACACCAACCCGACTCGGCCCGGAATCCATTTGCCTTCCCAGCGGACCTGCGTCACCGGATACTCTGCAATATCGCCCGTGCCGCTGATGATCGTTCTTTCCTGCAAACGCAGCAGCGTGTTCGAACGAAGCGCGATCGCACCCGTCAGATAGTTGCCCGGCGGCACAAGTACTTCACCGCCACCAAGCACGGAGCATCGGTCCAGCGCCTGCTGGAATGCGGAAGTATCCTTTGTCGCGCCGTCGCCCTTCGCGCCGAAATCGCGGACATTGAGCTTCAATCCGATCTCGCCCTGGCGTGAAGCCCCCGGCTTTCGCGACTGCGCGGACGCCACAGTCGCCGTTGTGAACATCGCCAGCGACTGGGTCAACAACTGGCGCCGGTTCAAAAGGCTGTTCCCAAAGTGTTGCACTGCGGCAAAGTATCATATAAGAAGGCTCTGCGGAACGTTCCGGACAGACGAGTGAACAAAGGAGTGAACCAATGCATTTCCAGTTACGAACGCTTTCGATCCTGCTGGTCGCGACGGGCATTGGTCTCGCTCAGACATCGGACACCGGACCGGATCCGAAAGAGATACCCATCCCCGCCATCCGCACGAAGATGGGCGTCCTCCCTGGCGTCAACGAGCTTCCTGTGCGCAAGGACATGCCGGATGTTCTGGTGATGAACGATGGAAGCAAGGTCACTACGCGGGGGCAGTGGGAGAAGCGTCGCGAGGAAATGCGGCGGATCCTAAGTTACTACGCGGTCGGTCAGATGCCTCCTGCGCCGGGCAATGTGAAAGGTGTCGAGGTCCGTTCGGAGATGGTTCTTGAGGGGCAGGTGAAATATCGCCAGGTCCACCTGACCTTCGGGCCATCCAGATCGCTCAGTCTCGACATCGGAATCTTCACTCCCGTCAGCGGCGGTCCATTCCCAACGATCATCCTGCAGACCGGATCGGTGCCCGGTGCGAGCGTTCTCCCCCGCTTACCGCAAGGCGCGAACCAGGGCCGCGGCCAGGATGTGCTGCTGATCGTCGCTCCAGAGAAGCCTGTCTCGACGCTTCCCCCAACCAACGGCACTCCTCAGACTGCCGCGATGCTGGCGAAGGAACGAGCCGATGTTTTCCGGAGGGGCTACGCGCTCGTGGTCTTCAATCCAAACGATTGTGCGGAAGACACGACGCTTCGTAATCCCGATGGCAGCTGGGGGTTTCGCAACACGCGTTTCTATCCCGCCTACCCAGGTTACGACTGGGGAATCCTCGGAGGATGGGCGTGGGGAGCCTCGCGCGTGGCCGATTTTCTGGAGCACGATCGCGACATTGATAAAACAAAGCTCATCATCACCGGCGCGTCGCGCAACGGAAAATCCGCAATGGTGGCGGCGGCATTCGACGATCGACTTGCGGCTGCGCCCGTGGTGACCGGCGGAGGAGGAATTGGTGCCTATCGCTTCGCGGGTCCGCGTAACAGCGAATCGCTGGACCTGATGCAGAAGAAGTACCCGAATTGGTTCTCCCCCAATCTGCATCAGTTCTGGGGCCAACGCGAGAAGCTGCCCTTCGATGAACATTGGTTTCTTGTGCTCACCGCGCCACGTCCATTCATTGCACTGGAGGGAACGACCGATACGATCTCTCTCCCGGAGGCCGTCCGGGAGTCCATTCTCGGAGCGCGTCCGGCCTACGCATTGCTTGGTGTTCCAGACCGGGTTGGCGTTCACTATTCCAATCACGGTCACGCGTTCACGGCAGAAGACTGGACGGCGATGATGGATTTCTTTGATAAGACTCAGCGCGGCAAGCCGGTGGCGCAGACCTTCGATCAGTTTCCGATAGCAAAATAACGCCGCTTCAATAGTCGCGCCCTGCTTCACATCGGATTTCACAATGGGAATCGGTATAAGCCCTTCATCGGAAAGTTTCAACCTTCCGTCCGTCTGCGCGATCCGCCCGAACGAATTCAGAAAGTCTGATTGCGCTTTCCGGAAAGTTCTTTTCGTTCGAAGTCATGGAAGATATGCATTCGATATTGCCAGTTTGTGCTGCGGCAAATGGCAGGGCTCGTGACACAGGTCACAAGCAAATGTCCGATCTGTTTCTCCTGGAGGTAAGTGTGAACTAGTTCTTGCGTATTAGATTCGTCCTCGGCGCTTTCATCTGCGTCTTTGCATTATTCCAGGTATGAACGGGAACAACCCGACGCCAATTCAGAAGTTCTCGCTCGGGGCTACCAACACCCCATTGTCCTCCTCGGGCGGCGGTACGACCAGATCAGTCTTTAAGGATGTAGTCGTCACGAAAATGCTGGACGGGCTTTCGGTGCCGCTTCTTACTGCGGCGGCGAAGGGGACGCAGATCGCTGAATTGAATATCGAAGTGTTCGAAATCGGCAAAAGCGCCCCGTTCGCCACCTATAAGTTCGAATCCGTCCTTGTGACCGCCGATCTACTTGGATCATCCGAGACCGCGTTGAGTGAGCAGGTGTCGTTTAATTTCGAAAGGATCAAGTCCGAGATCTTCCTAAATGGCACGTTGTATCGGAGTTGCTACGACGTGAAACAGGCAGCGAGCTGCTAATCGCCGATTCTTCCTCCGTAACTTCTTTGCAATTTGCAAAGAAGTTACGGAACGGGATGGGGCGATTACGAAAAAACGCTGGACAGTCTCACAACACGTTATCCGAGAAACTCTTCGACCTTGAAAACAGTGTCTGGTAATGCGGCCACGGAAATGGATTCGCCACGCTGCAGTGTAAGGATGGTCGAATAGGCGTCTCCGGCGGGATCGCGAAAGACCAAAAGCAAGTCGCTTTCAAGATTCTCGATCCAAACCTCCGGAATTCCGGCGTTGGCATACCGCTTCAGCTTCACGTTATGGTCGAAGAGAAAAGTCGTGTCGGATACTTCTACAACAAGCAACGCGTCTTCGGCCATGGGTTTCTTCGAGCCATAATGATCGTTGCGCGGCTTCAGCAAGACGATATCGGGCTGCGGTTCTGTATAGTTGGTAAGACGAAGTGGATTCTGAACGCTGACGACGGCGCGACCTCGAAAGGCGCCAACGAAGATCTCGGTCGCCCTGTT
>JBGPBY010000275.1:0-9526 GCA_041481485.1 Terriglobia bacterium | reverse complement strand
GTAATCTGCTGCCCACTGTAGGCGCGGTCTATTACCGCGCACAGTTTTTAAGACTGGGCTTCCTCGCATTGAGAATCCATAAACGAGAGATTGTTCGCGGGCATAGACCGCGCCTAGAGTGGGCCGCCGGCGCAAATTTCAAACTGACCCACTACAGGAAAGCCCTTCACCTGCAATTCATTCACGCCTTGCAGACCGCCCCTACAATGGGAAACTGACAATTTGATGCAGAACGAACAAAATCTTCAGCAGTCCAAGAGTGCCGCGATCACGGCCTTCGAAACCAACGACACCTACTTCACGATGATGCGCGAATGGCACCGTAAACACGATGGCATCGCGGTCGAACCGAGGGTTAAAAGCACCATCGAGGCACATTGCAGGGCAGGCGCCCGGATTCTCGATGCGGGCTGTGGCGAAGGGAGTGCCACACGGTATCTGGCAAACCGCTATCCCGGCGTGAATTTTTATGGAATGGATGTTTCTCCGATTGGCGTGTCCATGGCATCGGGTGGGGCGCCGAAGAATGCCAGTTTCTCGGTAGGAGTTCTGACAAAGACTGGATTTGAAGACGATTTTTTCGATCTCATATTTTCGCAATCGGTCATCGAACATGTTGAAGACTGGAAAGGCATGCTCGCGGAAATGCGCCGCGTTCTGAAACCCGGAGGTACGCTGTTGATTCGCGTGGAGAATGGCGGCCGCGCGGATAAGCATTTGTTCCAGGCTCTGGTGGATATCGTTCTGGGGAGAAACCGGGTCCACACCCACAACCCTTCGTTCGAGCTGACTCCGGGAGACCTGAAGGCGCACATGTGCAATTTTGATGTGCACGAAATTCCGTCGGAAGTCCTCGAGAACACGATGAAGGAAATGGGATTTTCCCTTTCGCTCTCCACGTGCCAGGATACTTTGAGCAACGGTTCAACGGGCTGGAAAAAGGCCGTCTTGCAGTTCATTGGAAAGAGTTCGTCTTGGCCGTTCAAACACGCCGGATACACAACGATCGCTGTTGGCGTAAAGTAGTAACAGATTCGAGCCCGTCAGGCGATAAATACAAACCGGCGGGTGACGAACCCGAGCCAGTTTCGATTCATCATGACCAGCATCGTTATTCATCCAGGGTTTAACGCGTCCTATTACTCCTTTTACATTCAGGGCCTGATTGAAACATTTGGGGAGTCCAGTATCCGATTTTCAGGACGTGAATTTCCAGACCTGCCATCGGAATGGCTGTCATGGATTTACAAAGGAGAACGGCAAATCCGGATTGCGATTGACGCATGCGACGGACAAATAACGCTACCGCAATATGACGCAATGGGCTGGTGTGACGTTTTTGGAAAGGCAAACCTGAGATCCCATCTGGTTTTCAAGGAACATATTCACAAATGTCTCGCCATTGGCCCCAGCTTTGGGATTCGTATTTGGCCTCAAACCAAATCCATGTGGCTGTCCATTAAGAACTACCGTCCCGGATCCATGGGAGTTGCCGAATCGCGCGAACATTTCGGAAATTACTGGCGCCAGTATAAGTACCGGCTGGGCCTCGACCACTTGGTCCCGGGTCCTTCCAGGGACAACTACATCTTCTCCATGTCGACACTCTGGAACGAGAGTCAGGCGCCCAGAACCAATGAATTCAGGGCTGCATTCATGAGATGTTGTAAGGCTCTTGAAGGTGTCACCTTTGATGGTGGATTCAGTCCAAGGGAATATCCTGAATGCGCTGCTCCATACAAGGATCTCGTCGTGGAGAAATTTTATCCCTATTCGGAGTGGCTTGAAAAAACCAGGAGCTCTGCGCTTGTATTCAACACGCCAACGGTGTGGCAATGTCACGGCTGGAAACTTGGCGAGTATCTGGCTTTAGGCAAAGCCATCGTCTCTTCACCTTTGGTGAACGACATGCCGACCCATCTGGTTCACGGTCAGCACATTCACTTCGTCGACGGAAGCGACAATTCTCTAAAGGACGCTATTCGTCACATTCTTGGAGACCGGAAGTACCGTCAACACCTCGAATTCAATGCGCGCCATTATTTCGAAACTTACCTGACTCCACGCCGGGTCATTCAGAGACTGCTCGAATTTGGCAAGCTGGGCGAATCACAACCCGCTCTGGCCGACGGGTGAGGCGGAATTTAACGGGATTTATGTTCGAGGGTTCGATTTATCGTTTCAATAGCTTCGTCTGCAGCTGAATCGGTCAGGTGAAGACCATCCCAAAAACTGCCGGGGTTCTGACGAAGGGAATCAAATTCGGAAGAATTCATATCCAGAATGAGGTCTTCCGGCATGAGATCCGCCAGCAAGCGCTCCGTGTATGCGTTGCGCTTCTCTTCCTTCCCGGGGCGACTTCGTCCTGGAGGCACCACAGCCATTATCGCGGCGCCGGTACGGCGGGCGTGTGCAATCAGTTCCTCATATTGCCGGAATGCGATCTCGTCGACGAAATCCGGAGCGGACGCAGCCATGTTCACCTGTCCGCCAAAGATGTTCAACACTTTTTCCTGAGGCACAACCACCGCGTGCGCAGCCAATAGTGGACTGATGTCATATACGCCATAACCATCGCATTCATCGCGATGCCGGCCCACAATGCGCAGAATCCGGGCAGCGTAGTCTTGCAGCAGCGGAATGGAACCAAGGCTGCCCCAGTACTCCTGCGAATTCATGGATCCGGATTTGGGTTCATGCCCATCTCCCATGGCGGGATGGGCGATAAAAATTGCGAGGCGCATTTTCCCACGATTCAGAACGTTGTTCAGAATCAACGCTCCTTCTGCCGCATTTCCGCCACTCAATGACGCATTGTAGACTTTGTAACCCCGAATCCTGGCCGTGTTCCAGTTCCCCGAAATCGATGAACCAATCAGAATCCCATCGAAATTCCGGGGGATGTAATTGAATCCGAAAAGATACTTCGTGGTTCTTTCATTGGTGGCGACGGGAATCAAACGGTCCGGGCGGCAACGAAAAATACAATAGGGATCCAGCCAATAATTGGCGCCAACAAAAGCAGACGCGCAGCCAAAGATCAGTGCAATTGTGGTAGCCAGCCAGCGCTTCATCTTCATTTGGTGTCAGAAGGCGAAATAAACGAAATCCTTAGCAATATTGGAATTCATGAACAACAACGCCACGAGAATCAAAGACGCGACAGCAAGTGATGACCGAGTGGTCGGCGCAAAGGTTTTGCGAAGTTCTCCGCTGTTCTTTCCCCAGAAAGCCAATATCGTTCCGATCAACAAAGGAAGGAACATCACCTCGAGCTCAATTCCACGGACTTTCGCCCGTATGGCTGTAATCGACAAAAGGTTGGGGTTGGGAATCAATCGCTGAACGATGGATAGCGCCGATCCCACATCCGGCGCTCGGAAGAACACAAGGGTAATATTTACAAATGCAAACGTCGCTGCCCATGCCAGCAGAGACGGCATATGCCGCTTCGACTTCTTCCAGTACTGATTCACCCCCAGCGCGACACCATGAAGCAAGCCCCAGATTGCAAAGTTCCATCCCGCGCCGTGCCAGATTCCGGCAATCAACATCGCAAAAATTGTTGCAACGGATGCACTGGCCAGTGTCACTTTTTTAAATGAACGAACGATCGGTGTATACAAATACGTCGTGATGAAGTTCGAAAGCGTCATGTGCCAGCGCTGCCAGAACTCGATAATGGACCGGGAGCGAAACGGGCTGTTGAAGTTTTCCGGAATCTCAAATCCCAGCGACAGAGCTACACCGATTGCCATATCGGAATAGCCGCTGAAATCGAAATAAATTTCCAGCGTGAATGCGACACTGATGATCCACGCTTCCAGTGTTGAAAGATTGGTCGGCTGAAGAAACCCGGCATCCGCCAGCCGCCTGAACGAATCCGCAAAAATCACTTTCTTTACCAGTCCGATAGCAAATACAAACAGTCCACGCGCAAGGTCTGCTGCGCGATCCCGGGAGTTCCCGGCATTTTCAAACTGACGCACGATTGTCCTGGAACGCGTCAATGGTCCGGCGGCAACATAAGGAAAAAATGAAACGAACAGCGAATGGTTCAACAGATTGTTCGGCGGCGACAGACCTTCGTAGCAGTCCACCATGTACATGACCTGCGTCACCGTGAAAAAACTCAATCCCAGGGGAAACTCCCAGTGCGTGCCCAGCACGGCATTGGCGTATTTGAACGTGGCCAGATAGAGAATGTTCGGAGCAAGCGCCAGCCACAGGTATAGCTTTCGCTGTTTTGCATCTTTCTGCGCAACAATTCGCTGACTCAGAAACCAATTGAACAGAATGGATGGCACCATCACGAACAGGTTCGAGAGCTTCATCCATCCGTAAAACACCAGCGAGAGCATCAGCAGCCAGACTTTAGCTCCCTGACGGTTGTTCGCTGAACAGAGGAGATAGAACCCAATGCAAACCACTGGCCAGAACCAGAAGATGAATTGGAAGGAATTGAATAGCATCAGAAAGTATCCATGCCGGTCAGCCGAATACCGAGCGGCACTGCAGGCGCGGGCGGAAGGTGTGAAGAAATGGTCAATGGTCAATTCTCACTTGTCATTTGTCATCGGTGGTGGCGCTTCGCGCAATCATTTCTTAAAGATGCCGCGCCGAAGGCGCATCCAAAAATGACAAATGATAAGTGAGAATTGACCATTGACCATTTCTTCACACCTTCACAGGGTCATTACCGGCCTGCCCCGAGTTTGGCCTGCATCAATTCGATCATGTCCCCGACGTTTTTCAGATCCTGCAATTCGCCCAAAGCGAACCGAATTTTGAATTCCTGTTCGATGGCGGATACCAAGTTGATGTGGGCCAGAGAATCCCATCCCTCTACATTATGTCCGCTGGACTCCGTTGTTATTGTGAGGTCCGGTTGATCGAGGACATCCCGAAAGATGGGCTGCAGCCGTTCAAGAAGGTTACTGCTGGTCATTCCCGTTCACGCTGATGTGGTTGTTTCTGCTCAGGTAGATATCTTCCAAACTGAGTTTCCAAAACGAACTGCCATTGCCGTTCTCTGCCGATTCGCACTCAAACCCCAGATCCTTGTAATGCCCGCTCACCATATCGTTTTTGGGCGTCCGGTAATAGTAACCGCGGAGAACTCGAATTCCAGCCTCTTTCGCCAGACCGGCCAGCCTATCCAGCATCGCGGATTCCAGTCCCCTCTTCAGGACACGGCAACTCATCAGCCATAGATCCAGATGGAGTTCTGTCTCTTCAATTCGGCCGATAATGACCGAAACCAGACCGTGATCGCCAAACGAATCGGATAGCCGTCCGTAGAGAGTGATGTATTCGCGGCTCGATGAAATATTCTGGATTTCTGCCTGTGTATAACGCCTCGTCGTCAGATTGAACTGATTGGTCTTGTTTGTCAGTTGAGTGATTCGATCCAGATACGCCGGTTTAAACGAATCAATCTCCGCCGTCATTTTCAGGGAATCGAGGTATTCGCCATAGTCCCGAAACTGACTCTGGAATGCATCACGGCGGGCGTTGTCGGAATAGGCATCGGCACGTCGCATATCTTCTGCAGACAGGGCAACCGTTTCAAAATAGCGTCCGTTTTCGATCCGCTCGGCAAACTGCGTGACGTCGGCACCCACATCCGGCACTGCCACGATCGGAAGTTGTGCTGCAACAATGGCACGTTCCGCCGGATTGTCATCGACGAAGACAATGCTGTTCAGTCCGATATTCAATTGATGCGCAATACGGACCAGATTTTCGTGTTTCGGCTCCCAGTTTGCAACAAACGCCGAAAAGTGTTCGAGCTTCAGAACAGAATCAGGATGCTGAAATCCCTGCTTGGCAATGCCTTCATCGTTTTTCGAACACACCGCGAGAAGAATTCCCCGCTCTCGCAAAGCGACGCAGTATTCCTGGAATGCCGTATATGCTTCGGCAACAGGTGTCTCACGTCCAATGACGATATTGTCCGGTCCGTCGTCACCGATCACGCCACCCCAAAGCGTATTGTCGAGATCGAGAACCAGACATTTTCGGCTTCTGCCGTAAATCGCACGCACCATGGACGTCAGTGAACGCGCAATTGCGAAATTCGCCGCTGCGGTCATCGGGATTTTGTAACTGAACCAGCGCTGTTGATCGAACCAATGATCGGCGCCGAGGCTGGATGCAAGAGCGTGGAGATCATGAATCAACAGCTGCCGGGTGCTTCTCGACTTGCGAGCAAATTCAAGGTTAAGTTGATGGATAAAGTGACTGTGTCCTCCCAGACTGGCTCCATCCAGGTTTCCAAGCACGCGGACGTGAGGCAACTCGAAGTTGTTTTGAATTATCTGACAGCCCTGTTTCTCAACGAGCGATTGCCAGATCGTTTCAAATCGGGACAACTCCGAAGCGACGGCGGACTGAAACTCAGTCTCCGTCGTTGCCATCGGAGGAAAGGACCGGATGTTCAACGAAGACGTATGCACATAAACGATATCGGGCTTGAATTCCGACAATCGAGAGGTTGTGAAAACGGCATCTTCGAAGTATTTGCCGTATTCGGATTGATAGAATTCGCAGCGAAATCCCTCGGCCAGCAGCAATATCTCCAGGAATTCCGCCAGTTCATTAGTCGTCGCACCACCAAGAATGGCGATCCGAACGTCCAGGAGGTTCGGATTCTGCAGAAATTCCCGTCGCAACGACTTTCGTTTGCGTAACAGGACATCCAGAGATAACTGGGACTCCGGACTATTGAAACTTGTTACGGCCGTCACAAAAAACTTCCCAGCCTCCGTAAAAAATGGTCATTAAGGCCGCACCTCGTTTGGCGCCTCAACCCGAAATACCACCGGTTCCGAATCGACGAAACGTATTGGGTTTACCTGAAATCCGGATGCTTTCATATGCGACGGCAAGTAATCATTCGGGTTGGCCGCAACGATAAAGCTCGAATACCGGGACAGGATTTCATCGTACTCCTGCACATTCAGATTAACCCGGCGGCCCAAAGCAGCCATCAAAAGAGCATCCGTGTCGAACCCTTTGTATCGTAAATCCAATTCCCGATTCACAGGATAGATCAGGCGATCTCTGACCTTCGAATCGGCATAGTAGGAGAGTTCCATGTACACACGGGCATTGGGTACGACAATACGCTCTGGTCCGTCCGGCATCGTTTCGAGTTGCCGCAAGATCGCTTCACCGAAACGTAGAGTGGACGCAGTGCGGAAATAACGGAATTCCTCATGGCCAAGCAAAACAGCCAGAGCACCGGTCAAAACTATGCCAACGGCGGCGTTGCCGCGTACCGCTTTGCACAAAAGTGCAGCGGCCGTCAGTCCGATGCCTACGACGGACCAGAGAATGTAACGATCCACGAAAACATGTGTCGTCAGTTCAGATGCCACAACCACAAACGGCGGCATTAGCGCGAGCCCGGCAATTGCAATCCATTCATGTGCGGGCATTCGATTTTCAGCCAGCTGATGATCCACTCCGGATTCCGGGAGGACAGCAAGTGTGATGAGTGCCAGCGGCCATAAGTAAAGATATGGCGTGAAAAAGAACGAATCGTAGAACGTGGCAATCATACCGAGATGCGCATGCGACCAGAAGTGTTCAAAGAATTTTCCGGTTGCGGAAATCAACGGGTAATGCAGCGCCAGAACCAATACGGGGGCGATCAATGCCGAAAGAGTTCCAAAGTCGGCCTTACCGGATTTCCGGGTTCGCGCCAATTCTGCGGCAAACATCGGCACAAGAAAGAAAATCGAATGGTAGTGCGATGCGACCATTCCGGACAGGCACAATGCGTAAAGCGGAATGAACAGCGCCCGGCGACAGCCATCAACCGCCAGTTGCCAGAAGACCAGTGCCCCTGCCGCACAGCCGAGTACCAGACCGTAGGCCCTGCCCTCGGTGGAATAATAGAGACAGACATCACACACCAGCAGGGCGCCAATGTATGAATAAATTGCCGGCATCCGCCGCCGGGCAAAGATCAGAACGCCAAGCACCATTGCGCAAAAACCGATGGTTGATGGCAGCCGGACAGCCAGTGTTTCGCTTCTCACGACGGGGAGTAAGCCTTGCACCAGAATGGCATAGAGCGGCGGCGCCTGATCCGAACCCTCGGCTATCATTCGGACTATTTCTGCCGGGTTGGCCTGCTTCGCATCGTAGAGTGTAAATAGTTCATCGATCCACAGCTTCGATCGCAAATCCCTTGCGATCAGGCACGCCAGAAACATCATCAGGAGAAGGGACGTCCATTGCCAGAAATGCCGTTCGAGAGAGTCCGTCACTTGTCCTGCAAACCGGGACAGCCGCAATCGCCCGGTAGAAACCGGGGTATTCATTTGAAACAGGGGATTTGGAATTTCATGGGTTGGCGGCAACGTTTCACGCGGTTTCACGGCATTCTGCGCTCGGACGGAACTGGGTTTGTCTGGACTTTCCATTTTCAATCTGGACAATTTTATGTCAATGGCAGAATCCTCTTTTGTGAATTCAGCCGCACTGTATGAAGAAAATTTTCAAGGAGTCTGAACTGGAGTTTTTCGAAAGGGCTTCTTTCGATCGGAATCCACTCCATCGCGACGATTCCTACGCGCGAAAAACCCAATTTGGCGAGAAGGTCGTTTACGGAATATATGCCGCTTTGTTTGGCCTTGGAGAATGGCTTTCGGGAAGAAATATCCGGCTTTCCACAATCAAGGGAGAATTCAAAAAGCCCCTGCTGACCGATGTCGCCTACGATCTGAATTTCATAGAGAACGAATCTCGGACCGACATTACGTTGTCCCGAAGCGGGACGATTTTCCTGAAAATGCGCATTGGTCCGTCACAATTTGAAGACCGTCCGTTCCGCTTGCCAGACAGCCAGCCATTTGTTCCTAGGTTGAGTGCGGCGGAAGGCCTTCAATACGGCGAGACGGGCATTCTGGAGATTCCCTCTTCTCGATATTCCACCGGCTGGCATGACAATCTGAATGCTCCTGCCGAATTCCGGCTGCGCCGCGGCCAATTGCCGTTCGAACAAATGACGGCATTCCTGTGGTCCAGTTATTTTGCCGGAATGGAAGTACCAGGCCGGCAGGCTCTGTACTCATCTTTTGAGTTCCACTTCGATTCTGCGGAAACAATGACAGATGATTTCCAGATCTCGCCACTGCGAGTGGAAATGGATTGCAGATTCAATCGCCTTACGATTCAAGGCACTGCGACGGGAATCCGCTTTTTGACGCTCTCGAGCTTTGAACGGCCGGTTTCGGTGCAGACCCGCATACAGGAAGTTCAAAGATGCATCGGAACGGGAACTTCCATGTCGGGGAAGAAGGTTCTAATCACGGGTGCGAGCAGAGGTTTTGGCGCCGTAATGGCCCAGGCATTCGCGCTTCAGGGTGCCCGGGTGGGGTTGAATTTTTTTCAAAGCCGCAAGGAGGCCGAGGAACTCGCAGCGAACATTTCGGCAATTGGACCGGCCCCAGTTTTGCTTCAGGGGGACGCGTCGAATTCGCGGGATTGGGAAACTGCGAAACGCGAATTCGGT
>JBGPBY010000274.1:0-9574 GCA_041481485.1 Terriglobia bacterium | reverse complement strand
ACAAAACCGAAACCCGCTTTCCTGGTACCGGACTACTCATGCGGTTCGCCGTGGCTGGGTTTTCTGCATGATCACAAACCGGACAAATTCCCATAGGGGTATGTCAGGAGTTCTGAACTTACGCATCATTTGGATGTACTCCTTGCGGATGGCCCCGCAACTTAACTTACGAAACGATACTCGAATTCAATCACGAATTCGAGAATTGCATACGCGCTGTGAGGTCGCCGTGGAATAATTCGCGTTCATGAAAACACTGCGTATCGCGATGTTGTTCGCATGCACGCTGTCCTTGTTTGCGCAGAATTCAAAATCGAAATTTGAAGACTGGGAAACGGTTTGCAAAGAGATCACCGCAAAGCCAGTGAGTGATCCGAAACTCACCGGACCGCTAAGTCCGGCTCAACTGGGAAAATGCGACTCCGAAGCGCTGTACTACGGGTTTGGATCGAAACCGGATTTTGCCGCCGCACTTCAGTGCGCGTGGTTTGAACGCGCGCATCCTGATACGGTACACGCCAACATGAACCGTGGCGTCGGCGTGCTGGCGATGCTCTATGCCAATGGCCGAGGCACGCCGAAGAACATCGAACTGGCAATGCAATTTGCCTGCGAGCAGCAGTGGGCGGCGCCTGCGGAAATGACGGGGCGGCTCGAACATTTGAGCTCCATGAAGGATGGCAAGCCGCAGGACCCGGCTTTCGATATGTGCGACGACGGCACCAGCGGCCTCACCATGGGCAAGTGCGCCGAGGTGCAGCAACGGTTTGCTGACGCCGAACGCGATAAGAAGCTGCTTGCCATTACCGCCAAACTGACACCCGCACAACGCCGGCTCTACGACCGGCTCCATGCTGCTGAAGAAAATTTTGAAAATATGCGGACTGGGAGTGAACTCGATCTGTCGGGCTCGGCGCGTGTCATGTTTCAGTACTCAGACCAGGGCAAGCTCCGGGATCAGTTCCTCATTAACCTCCAGCGGTTTTCCAGGGAAGACATTCCCGCTGCGACAGCCACCGATGCAAAGAACCTCGATGCGGAAATGAATGGGCTCTATCAGAAAATCATGCAGGCGCCCGAAGAGACTTTTTCGCTCGGCACGGTAAAGCGGGAAGGAATACGAGACACACAACGATCCTGGCTGAAACTTCGCGATGCCTGGACGGAGTTTGCAAAATCAGCGTATCCCCGGCTGACAGCAGATCGTGTGATGGCACAACTCATACGTCTTCGCCTCAATCAGCTGCGGCTGCTTCCCATTGAACTCAAATAGTGCGGACTATGGTAGGGACAGGCGATCAGAGGGGGCCGCACAGCGGCCGGTGAGGGGTACCACAAGTAACAATTTTTACGTGCGGTACCCCTCACCCGGCCTTCGGCCGCCCTCTCCCGTTGGGAGAGGGATTTCTTGGTATCGCACTCCTTCACACCGTCATAAACCGCGCACCAGTTTTTCAGACTGAATTTTCGTTGTCGTGAAGGAGCTGGGACAGTAGTGACTGTCATGGTCCGGCCATGACATTTGTCACACGCTGATTTCTTAGAAAACAGAATGCATTGACAAATGGCTTATGCTACGGTTCGCCGAATTTGGATCCTGCAAACGAATACGATGTACTGGCGTCCCATCACGGAATCCGATCTAACGGAATGTCTCGATATTCAACCCGCATGCCTGGGAGACCAGATCGTTGGGCGAAGCATCGCACTTCGTGTCTGGAAGACTCTGCTGAATAATCCATCGTTTCTTGCAAACGTGATTGAGTCCGAACATCCGCTTAAAGGGCACAAGATCGTCGCGTGCGGCATGGGAGTGTTTGTCACAAAAGCATTCGCGGATGGGGAAATCCAAAAGCCTCGTCCAGGCCTGAACTCCAGGATCATTGCCGGGCTGGCTGCGGAAGCACCGGTCGTGTTGAGTTCTGCGCAAATCGGCGATGGGAATGCCGGCGAAGGCATCGACTTCGTCAACATGTACGGAACCTGGCGTGACGGCATCATGAATGCCGATCAACTCGCAGAAGCTCAGGCGTTATTGGGCACCAGCTTCGTTGAACATTTTACGGGCTATCGCTTCAACCGCGTATTGAAGGAAGCCGTCGGCCATGCCAGCATCGCCCTGGCCCAAGCCACAGGCACCTACCGGCTGATCGCAGAATTTCAGGAAACCGAGAGCGCGCTGGTCGTGGTCACCCGTGAAAGTGTGCTTACCGCGCCGTATTCCGTGGCTGCGAAGATGTATCGTTACCAGGCGCCAGTGCTCCGCCTGCGCCCTGCGGAACAAAAACTTCTCGCCGCGGCTCTTGCCGGCAAGACCGACGCAGAACTCAGCGCGGACCTTGGATTGAGCATTGAAGCCATTAAGAAGCGCTGGATGTCCGTTTTCGCAAGAATCGACGAATACAAGCCGGAGATTCTGAATGACGCCGGCCTTGACAGCGACGGACGCGGACCACAAAAGCGTCATCGTGTTGCGGCCTACATCCGTGCTCATCCGGAGGAACTTCGGCCATTTTCATGGGATAAGAAAAAAGGTTGAACTAACCATCCTTCAACGTTAATGGTGACGTTGCGTCTAACCCGCCATCGATTGGAGTCTGACGTGACGAAAAAACTACTCTTCACGCTTCTGCTGTTCATCCACGCTCTCCGTCTGAATGCGGACGCATTGGACGATCTCATCGAGAAGCGGATGGCGCAGCGGTCGATTCCCGGTCTGTCCATTGCCATTATCCAGAATGGCATGATCGTTAAAGCAAAAGGCTACGGCTTTACCGATAGAAACCGGAAGACTCCGGTAACCACTGCGACGCTGTTTCAGGCTGGATCCATCAGTAAGTCCGTTTCTGCGATGAGCGCCATGAGGCTTGTGCAGGAAGGCAAACTCTCGCTCGATGCGGACGTCAACACGGCATTGCGTTCCTGGAAAGTACCCGACAACCCATTCACGAAAGAAAAGAAACCGACATTGCGTGGCATTCTGAATCACACCGCCGGGTTCAATATGCACGGCTTTACTGGGTACGTCGAAGGAGATCGCATTCCCACGCTCTTGCAAGTACTCGAGGGAGTGCAGCCGGCGTATCCGTCAGAGTCGGGGATTCGCATCGAATCGGTTCCCGGTTCCACGTGGAGATATTCCGGCGGCGGTTACACAGTCATGCAGCAACTGCTCATTGATGTCACAGGCAAATCGTTTCCACAGTTCATGTTCGATGCAGTGCTGAAGCCCCTCGGCATGATGAACAGCACCTTTGAGCAGCCGTTGCCGGCTCTACTAAAAGCGACTGCGGCAAGCGGACACAACCCGATGGGAAATCCAACTCGCGGGCTGTGGCGCGTGCATCCCGAAATGGCGGCCGCGGGCCTTTGGACGACTCCGTCGGATCTCGCCCGATTTGTCATCGGGATTCAGGAGCAACTGGCTGGAACTGCAAATCCGGTGCTTTCTCAAACAATGACCGAAATGATGCTGACCCGTCAGCCGAAGGCCTGCTTTTTTTGCCGGTCCGACGACGCACTCGGCGTTTTCATCGATGGCAAAAACGAAACCCTTCGCTTTTCTCACGACGGGAGCAATCTCGGATTCGAGTCCAGAATGGTTGGCTTTGCCCATACCGGTCAGGGCGCAATCATGATGATCAACATCAACGATGATTTCTCAAAGATCTGGGGAGATATTTTCAAAGCCATCGCTCAGGAATATCATTGGCCATCATCGCTCTGAGTCCGGACTGTAGGCGCGGTCTATGACCGCGCACAGTTTCTCAGACTGGGACAATCCATAAACGCGAGGCTGTGCGCGGTCATAGACCGCGCCTACAATCGCAATTCCCTTCAGCTCAGCGGTAGACCGATCGGATGAGACTGCCTTTGCCAACCCTTGGACAACGATAATAGTGTTCCGCCACGGTGATGCCGCCGGTCCGAGTCGTCTGAAGTTCCACATCGATCTCTTCCTGGGCGCCGTGATCGCCGCACTTCCAGTCCAGGACAGTTGGGTTCACTGAGGATTTGAGGGCATCCCACTCCCACTTCTTCAGCACGAGTGGAGTATTCGGGCTTGCGATAGTCCCCAATGCATGCAGCCGACTATCCGTTCTCGTGACGCCGATGACTACACCCGTGTCCTTTCCACAGGGCAGCGATGTCGTCGGAAGGTAAAACTCGGAAGTGTTTCCGTCGTGATTGTAGTCTGCCAGTTTCAAAATCTGGACGACAGGCCTCTTCTGGATTCTTGAGGCTTCTGATTTCTGCCATTCCTCATCCGCCGCGTGATTCTGCAAGTTCTTTTGGTCGCTGGTCTCTATCGGCCATCGCTGCACCACGGCTTGCTCTGCATCGAAGGCATCGAAAAATGGGCCGAGCGGAAGGCGTTCGACCTCCTCACCTTTTCTCAGACGTACCAGATCGAGTTCACCGGTTTCACCATAGGCAAACGGCTGGCACGGGCATGTAAACGAGATGTCCCTTGCCGGCGGACAAGCCAACTTCGGAGGCGCTTTCCACTGAAGCTGCCACAGTTCGGCAATTCCGCCAACCGTTACCGTTTTTTCCTCTCGAATCAGAGAGGGCGGAGCCGCAGCATCGCGCTGGACCCGGGGCATCGCATAACCCAGGGAAAGGGCAGTTGCCGATAGAATCAGAATGACGACCAGGCGGTGCTGCTGTAAGTACATTGCTCGCTCGTCCTGAAATAGTACATCGAACATGCGGTGACAGGGATATTGCGTTACCGCAAGATGAATTCAAAGTTTGACAGTTCGACGATATCGACGAATACTCCGCTCAAATTCTGGCACGTGCTTATTCCTGAAAGTGAGGTTCACATGCGAAAGATTTCTGTCCCACTGGCATCTGCCATCACCGCCGCTTTAGTCAGCACCGCCATGGTGTCGATGACGCCGTTCCCGTCCTTGTTTTATGCTCAGACTCGACCTGCCGGCAGCTACGGGGAGGATCGCGCCGAGATCGAGGACCTGCAGGCACGTTATTTGTTTGCGCTCGATTTCCACGATCCCGACCTTTACGTATCGACCTTCACCGAGGACGGCGTGCTCGACTACGGCAGCGGCGATGTGAAGGGCCGCCAGGCCATCAAGGAAGTAATTGCCAGAATGCCGTCTCCAGCAGCGGCTCCGGGACTCCGTGCCGCAGCAGCCCGCCACAATATTTCGAACATTGTCATCAAAGTGGATGGCAACAAGGCGGTGGGCCGCTCGTACTGGTTCCATTATTCCAACGACAATCCGGAACGCCGGGGCGTCTTCGACGGATTTGGGCACTACGAAGATGAACTTGTGAAGGTCAATGGCAAGTGGCTATTCACCAAACGAAAGATCTTCAATGAAGGCCGGGATGAGTGGGCCTACAAGGGCATTAAAAATCCCGCATGGTAGCCGCCTCTATGGGAATTGCCGGAGCTCGAAACCGTTGCCTTCGGAATCTTTAAACGAGGCGACACGAACCGGAACAAATCCGTCAGGCTCCCGCAGTTCTGTCATTTGTCCGCCAAGCCGTTCAATGTCGGCTTGAACGTCTTCGATTTTATCGACCTCGAGGTTGAGTCCGGCATGCGGCAGCGGGCGTTCGTCCATGTCGGACTGCGCATGCGTGATGTGCAGCGCCAGCTCGATCGATCCGAAATCCAGCGTGGTCCAACCGGAAGATTCAAATTTCGGTTTTACCTGAAACACTTCGGTATAGAACCTTTTGGCCCGATTCATATCGTAGACATAGTGGATCACCAGTGGATTTCTTCCTCTCATGAATCCCTTTCTCCGCCGCTGCCGCGTGATCTTCTGGAATCAGCCGTCAACTGTAAACCCGAAATGTCCTCGCGAGCAATGTCTCTGTTTGAATTCCGGCGTGGGCGCGGACGCAGTGTATGAATGACCGCATTCCCTGCTGTAGGGGCGTTCTATGACCGCCCACAATTGTGAGGACTGCATTCCTTCGAATTGTGGGCGGTCATAGACCGCCCCTACAGTTGCGATCCTCTTCTGTATCTGGAAGGTCATCCCTGGCTCAACCCTGTGGCTCGATAACGGTGTGTGGCCCAAGCGCACCGTTACGTTCAGCGTTCGGCGGGAATCATTTTCAGTGTAACGCTCAGTTTTCCAGACTCGGCAACTCTCACGGCCTGTCCCCGCGCTTCATCGCGTTTGACGAAATCGAGATCGAAGTAGCCGTAGGGTTCGATGGCTTCCCAGGCAAAGAGCTTGTAATCTCCGGGAGCCATGCCGCTGATGGAGAAATGGCCATCCTGATCCGAGTTCGCCGTGCGGAACAATTCGACGCGCTCGCGGTGTTGATCGGGGATCAGAACCGCTTGAATGTCTCGGACCGGCTGAGACTTGCTGTCCGTGATGGTGCCGTCAATCTGAGCCACACGCGAACTCAAAATTACGTCCAGCGTGTCTGAGCCGGATCGCTCAACAACGATGGGTTTGTTCAGTGCGTCCTCTCCCCGATAGCGAGCTTCCTTGATGTAATACATTGCCGGACTTGGGAGCATGCCGAAACGATATTCCCCGGGTGTTATCCCGGCAAAATGAAACGTTCCATCGGCGGCGATCGATACGCCGAAGCTGGTTCCCACGTTTGAGACCGACAAAAACCGGAAACGAAGCGCATTCAAGGCGCCGGCAAGAGGCCCATCGACAGTGATCGTTCCGTTGAGGGAAACCTCCGGCTTGATTTGGACAACGATACCTTCGACATCGGCATTTGTCACTGTGATCGGCGCGATGCCAATCCCGCTGGCCGGCACATCCGGAATAACCGCCCGAACATTGTAGGTGCCTGGTGCAACGTTGCGCAGCTCGAAATCACCGGTAGTGGAATTATAGCTGTAGCCGCTGGCGAAGGACGTGCTTGCTCCGGTGAGAGATCGAGTCACCAGTCCAAGACCGGCGACGGCCGGCGGACGCCCGGTTGCCGTGTCCATGACAGTCCCTCGAACTTTGAACAAGCCCGAGCGGGACACCACAAAGTCCGCGCCCACTTCGGCATCCGGCTGTACCTCGATGACACTTGCCGCACTCATATCCGAAACGCCTGGGTAGTACAGGAACGGATACGTTTCACCTGTTATTTCGTTGCTGGTCACCGGCGTTCCAAGAGCTCTGCCGCGCGGGCCTGCTGCTCCTGGCTCTGTTCCGGCGCTCAGGTAGTACCGCCCGGGCGTGATCCAATACAACCGATACTGTCCGCGATCGTCGGTGCGCACGGTTCCCATCGCCGTGACGGTGCGCATGCCTGTGGCGTTATAGGACGCTTTCAGCAGATTAACGGGAACGCCAACTGCGGGGCGGCCAGCGGAATCTCGTACCGAACCTGAAATTGTGCCGGCCGGAACCAACCGGATCGCGACGTCTTTCATCATCTGACCGGCTGTGAGGGTTAGCGGTGATCCAACGCCACCCGGCATTCGCTGGCCAAATTCCTGTTTGGAATAGCCCGCGGCTGCAGCCTGAATTCGAAATGTGCCGGCATCCAGGCCATCCACGATGAAATGCCCCTGGCTATCCGTTGTGGCGGTCATGTCGTTCACGGTGGAGGCGGCCTGCTGGGCTCTTGCTGCCTCAAGATCCGCGATAACCAAATCTACTGGGGCAACGATTCTGCGGATTTCACCAACAACATCGACACCAGAAATTGGAGTCACAACGCGTGTTATCGTCACTCGCGCTCCGGCAATGGGTTCTCCCGTTGCGGATCGCACGACCGTACCTTCGATGGAACCTTTCTTGTTCGGGACAGGATTCTGGACAGCAGGTTCAGGCGCGGCGAGCGCCGAGCCCGGTGCAATTGACGCCAAAGTCGCCGCGAGAGACGCGATGTGACTCCGTTCGGCAGGTGGCTGTAAAGGCATCTGGGCCACATGTATGGATTCCAACGGAACGGTTGTGGACTGCGCTTCGATGCTTCGAGTCTGCCATGCCGCGGCAACGAGAACAGTGAGCACAAACATCAGCGTCATTGCCCCCTCGCGCCAATCACGCCCTTCAGGACTCCAGCCAATCACGCGGCGAATGCGGGATTTCAGATTGCCGCGCGCAGCAGCCATCGCCAATGACGGTAAGTTCGAGCGGCGGCGTTCCATTTCGATCAACGCATTGGCATAGACTGCCGGATCGCCGCAAACCTGCACCGCTAGATCGTCACATATATGCTCCCGTTCGATTCGTATGCGGCGCGACAACCACCACACGGCAGGATGATAGAAAAGCAGTGACTCCACACATTGCTGCAACACATTGACGAAAAAATCATGACGCCGGATGTGCGCGAGTTCATGCGCAAGGACGGCCTGCAGTTGCGCGGCATCCAATCCGATGATGGCCGAGAGCGGCAACAGGACCATTGGCTTCAGCCAGCCGATTGCAGCCGGGCTGTCGATCTGCCCGCTGATCATCACGCGGACGGATCGCGTCAATGCAAGACGCCGTCTCATTTGTTCAAACAGTATCTTCACCTCTTCGGGAACAGCATCGACGGCCAGCTGCCGGAGCCGCCGAGTGAGATGCCAACCTGCAAACAAACGAATGGAACTTAGAAGAACGCCCGCAACCCAGCCTGCGACGACCCATTTTGTCCACAAGGCGGAAGCCACCGGCCCGGACGCACTCTGGGTCAGAACCGCCGGATCCAAAAGCCGTGCGGCACGGAGAATCAGAGAGCGCGTCCAGTGCCCGGCTTCGGCATAAAACAGAAATGTGGCTGCCGGAACCGCGACCATCAAAAACAATGCGCCAATGGCGGCGCCATACCTTGCCTGAGCACTGCGTCTGGCGAGAAGCCTCAGCGTCCCCGCAGTGATAGCCGCGATCAGAGCGCCCTGCCACAGAAAATGAGCGAGAGTCCATGCGGAGCGATCCACAAGACTGGTCACGATTGTTCCGGTCATCGCTACTTTCCTCTCTGGCCTTTCTGGCCTTTCTCAAATTCGTCGATCATGTCGCGCAGTTCGCCGAGTTCCTTTTTCGATACCTTCTGCGAACCGAGTACCTGCATCAGCATGCCGCGCGCCGACCCGCCAAACACGCGGTCGATCAGATGCGTTGTAATCTGCCGCTGCACACGGTCGCGCGCGACCGCTGCGCGATACACATGCGAACGTTCCGACTCGTCGCGTACCACGAGCCCTTTTTCAGTCATCACCTGAAGCTGCTTGAGCGTTGTCGTGTACTGGGATTGCTTTGTCCGTGACAGATGCTCATGAACCTGGCGGACGGTCAGAGCTCCGCGGTCCCAGAGCACGTGCAGAATTTCAATTTCGGCATCGGTCGGTCTTGGCGTTTTGGGCATTGGTGAGTTCATGTACGACGACAATACTACGACGCTTATCGTATGTCAAAAATAAAAAATTCGGATGGCGAACGAATGCAAAGGCAGTAATGAAATATAAAGTTGAAATCTGCGGCGGCCCCACAGTAGGGGCGGGGGTTTAACCCCCCCCCATTTTTAGAATTAGTTTAATCCGCTTTGGGATACCAAAAAACTAGGTTTTTGGCCGGTAAAAAAACCCCCAAACAGAGGGGCGCGGCCCCCGCATTAAACAGTAAAATTT
>JBGPBY010000273.1:0-9615 GCA_041481485.1 Terriglobia bacterium | reverse complement strand
GAAAACGAAGACAAGAACCAGCCGGACAAGGTTAAGTTTCATGATGCAGTCTTTGGTACAGGCAGCATAAACGAAGAACCCGTCCCAGGCCATCGCTTCCGCCGCGTGATCTTCGGTTATCTCGCCACCATGGTGGCGACAATTCCGATGTGGGTGGCCATGCAGATCAATCAGGACGAACTCGACGTCGCACCGGCAGGCGGCGGACAGATAAAGCAGGAGCGCCTCGATGGAAGCGAAGACTTGCTCAAGGCCCTCGACAAGGCAGCGGATACTGCACGCTCCGCGTTTGAGAAGACGACTGATGAGCACCTGAAGACGGAATGGAAACTTCTCGCGCGAGGGAAAGTCGTCATGCAGGCGCCTCGCCACCAAATGATCCAGGATACGCTCAGCCACTGGTCGCACCATCGCGGACAAATGACAGTTTATCTCCGTCTGATGGGTGCGAAGGTCCCTGCGATCTTCGGACCGTCCGCCGACGACAATCAGTTCCTCTGAAGCATCACGCTATTGACATTGACATCACCGGACAGGCCCGTAATAATGCCGCTTAAATAATCAGCAAAATAATGATTCCCTGACCGTGCATCTGGATCGACCGAATTAGGGGTATTTGCGACAGCGATTTCTGCTTCTGCGGGATTGCTATGAGTAAAGAACGTTCCTATACGGGGTGACCACTCTTTCTATAGATCTGGGGGGCTTATGAAAGGTTACGCGTTGATTGTCGGGACCGTTGTGTCTTTGCTGCTTGTGGGATTGGCTGGAAGCGCGTTTGCGCAAGGGGGAAGCGCACAGGTGGGTGGAATCGTGCAGGATCCCACCAAAGCTTTGATCCCTGGGGTCGCGGTAACCGTGAAGAATTTGGCTACCGGCTTCACGGCGACACAACTCACCAATGATTCGGGGGCATATAGCTTCCCCGTTCTGCAGCCTGGAACCTATGAGATTTCCGCCGATCTCTCGGGCTTCAAGAAGTCGATACAAAAAGAAGTGGTCTTGCCTTATGCCGGGCAGATTCGCCAGAACTTTACGCTGGAAGTAGGAAACGGGAATCAGACCGTGGACGTAGCCGCGTCGGCCGACTCGATTTTGCGGGAGTCGTCTGCATCGGTCGGCGATGTACTCACACAGGACAAAATACAAAATCTGCCGCTGGTCGGAAACAATGTGCTCGACCTGCTGTTCACCTTACCCGGTATGCGCTTGAGCCCCGCTGGCGACCAGTTCGACACGGTCAACGGCCTGGGGATGAATACCGTGAATACGACGCGCGACGGCCTGTCTACGGTCGACACGCGTTTCTATCCGGAGTTCTGGGGCACGAGGGTGCTTTCGACGACAACCATCAATCCGGACCTGGTTGGAGAAATCCGGATGATCGTGTCGCCGGTTGACGCCGAACTTGGACGCGGAAACGCGCAGATTCAGATCATGACACGTTCGGGAACCAACAAGTACACCGGTTCGGCATCGTGGAATGTCCGCAACAGCGCGCTGGATGCGAATACATGGTCCAACAATCACACCGCGTTTCTCGACCCGATTAGCGGCGTGCTCCACAACAGCACTCCGAAAAACTGGAGCAACCTCCATGAGTACTCGGCTGCGTATGGCGGCCCTGTCAAGATTCCGGGACTCTACGACGGCAAGAACAAGACATTTTTCTACGCACTCTGGGACCAGAACATCCGCAACACGCGAGACAGCGTCGTTACGACAGTCCTGACTGACACGGCGCGCATGGGCATCTACCGGTACTGGCAGGGATACAATCCGGTGGGATGGAATCCTAGTGCCACGCTGGCCAACCCGAGCTTTCCGCAGCAAGCGACCACCGCGTCGTTAATCGCGGTGGATGCGAGCGGCAATCCGGTTCGGCCGATCGCGGATCCGACCTCTCCTACAGCCAACCCTGCGGGTGCGGGCTTTATTCCTTACACGGGAAATCTGATCTGTTTCAGCGTGTTCGGCACGCAGCGGCTCGACTCGAACGGGAACATGGTTCCGTTCACACAGAACGACTGCGCGGGCGGCAACGCCATCATCCCGACAGGACGCGCCGCATGGGATAACTTTCGACCATCTTTCGATTCGAGCGGGCTGATCCAGAAGTTCCTGAAAGTAACGCCGCATGCCAACTACTTTGGAGCACTCGATGGGTTGAATGGCGCGCAACTGCGGTGGGTTCGGGGAAGATCGGGCGACATCAACGCCCTCAACGGCGTGGCGACCACCATCGCCGGCGGTTCGAATGTCGGCAGCAGTGCCTTCGTGAACCGCAAGCAGCTCAACATCAAGATCGACCACAACTTCACCAGCAATCATAAGGTGGCTGCCAGTTACACCCTTCAGCGGGATGACAGCGCCGACAATTGCGGTAATTATCCAGGCAGCGTGTGCGGCGGAACTCTGCGGCGGCCGCATACATTGACGATCAACGCAACATCGACCCTATCGTCGCGGCTCGTCAACGAAGGCCGCTTTGGATTGAACTACACGAAGAACTACACATATGCGCCCTGGTACAGTCCGGTTTCGGCGGTCGCCAGTGCGGCGCAGAATTTCATGCTGCCGTCCGGGCCCAGCCTTCAAAGGCCCGATTACACCTACCTCGCTGTCGTCAATAGCGGGCTTACCAACATCAGTACAGGGAATGGATTCCTGAATACCACATCGGCCCAGGTATATGCCGTAAACCCGCTCTATGATTGGGCGGACACCTTGAGTTGGAGTACGGGCAAGCACGCATTCAAATTCGGAGTCGATTGGCGCCTGCCTCGAACAACCGGAAATGGTTCCGCAGTTCCGGATCCGGTCGTAACGCTGGGCAATGCCTCGGCTTCGACCTTAACTCCTTTCAGTGGTACGACGAACTTCAACCTACCCACAGACCCCGTCGGGTATTTGCCGGGCTTGCTCAACACGGCAGCAACCGGAGCCACCGCAGCACGCACGAATGTTGCGAATCTGCTGTATTACCTCAACGGTTCTGTCGCCACCGTCTCTCAGAATTACTGGATCACCAGCAGCGCCAATCAAACCAAGGGTTATTGGGATGACGTCTCGACTCAGGGGCAGCGGTTGCGCAAGCAGATCAATCAGGAATGGGCAGTCTTCGCGAAGGACGATTACAAAATCACACGTCGCCTGACGTTGAATTTGGGCCTGCGTTGGGAGTACTACTCGTCTCCCTATATCGATGGAGGCTTCACCACGTCGATGCCTGGCTATGGCTACGGCGCGTTTGGGGCAACCCGCACGGCGCAGACCACTCTCGACAACTTCAACAACGATCCGTTCAGTATCCTCTATCATCCTGGAAATCTCTTCCTGACCGGATATGGGTCCTCGACCATCGATCCATTGAGCTGCAAGACCGGTGTGCAGCAGAATCCGTTGCTGCCCGTCTCGACGTGCGATCCGAACTCGCTATCCGTCATTAACTTTGTTGGACCCAACAGCCCGAACCCGAACCTCTCGGCAATGCCCCAAAACTACAACAATTTTGGTCCTGCCATTGGCTTCGCTTATCAGCTTCCCTTGTTTGGCGAAGGGAAAACGACTATCCGCGGCGGCTACCAGCAGACGTTTGGCGCTGCAGGTCAGAATCGCAGCGCGGGCATCGGCGGCGTCGAGGGCATTATCGCCAACGCACCGGGCGCCACGACCACTGGGACGCTCGCAAACAACATCGGCAATAGCCGCTACGCGGATATCCTCGCGTCGCGCGCACTCGGGTTAGGCGATATCCAGTCGCTCGTTCCCATGTTACCCAACCAGGTTACGCCCGGCACGCCAGTGCCAGTCTATGGCCGTTCTTTCGCCCCCCAGGTGTACGATCCGCACTTGCAGACACCTTATACGCAAAACATCACTCTGTCGGTCACACGGGTGATCAACAACAAGTTCACCGTGGATGTGCGCTACACCGGAACACTGGGTAGAAAACAATTGGGAAGCATCGACACCAACCAAAACAATATCTATTCCAATCCCGAGCTCCTGCAGGCGCTTTCGGACGCCCGGGCCGGCACCTGTACGGCCAATGCCCCCGGCTACAAGGCCAACTATACCGATAAGGGAATCAGTCCCTGTGACGTCAGTGGCGATCCGGTTCTTTTCGATCAACTGCTGGCAGGGCTGAACATCAACTCCGGCGTGTCTGGAACCACTGGAACAGGCGCATTTGGCGCGGTGGGAACGGTCAACACCGTCGGCATTTTTCAGTCGGGCGCACAACAGCTGCGGCGGAACGCGACCTTCCAGAACAACCTGTCATGGGGAAATTTCGACGGCATTGCGGATAGTTTGATCGCGCTGACTCCGACGTCGACGCAGGGCCGCCAGCCGGCGCCGATCGATCCCAAGACCCTCGTCGCGCTAACAGGTATCAATCTGGTTACAGAGCGGAACGGCTGCGACCGGATTGCGAACGGCGCCTCTTACGTAGAGCAGACGATAACGGTGGTGAACGGAGTCCGCACCGTCACGTTTAACCCCGGGTTCAGCGCCGTCAACTCTACTCCGCTGCGCTGCTTCCCGGAGGATTGGCTGACCAATAACCCGCAGTTCACCTCCATCACCTATAACTCCAACTTTGGTCGCAGCAACTACCACGCGCTCCAGGCGCAATTGACGGCACGCCCAGTATCCGGTATCAACGTCTCGGCGACCTGGATCTGGGCGAAGTCGATGTACCTTCCCACAACTGGTTATATTGATCCCGCGAACCGGAACCTCAATTACACCACGCAGAATATCAATAAGCATTCCATCCGCATGAATGGCACAGTCGAACTTCCCATCGGGCCCAACAAGTTGCTTCTGGGCAACAGCTCCGGATGGCTGGCGCGTGCGGTGGAAAAGTGGCAAACCAGCTTCATCTTCAACGGTGCCAGCGGAACCCCGACCTCATTCAACCCCGGCATCAGCCACTACTATGCCCCCAGCGGGTATAACGTCGTCAGTCCCAACTGGGCCATTCCGGAAGCGCATGTGGAATGGAACACAGGCACGACCACTGGCACCATGTACCCGGGCAATCAATATGTCGGTGTGACGGATCCGCAGTGCAGCGATTCCACGATCGTCGGATTGGCGGACAAAATGGGCACCAACCTGCAACCCGTGTGCACCATTTCCGCTTTGGCGAAGCGTAATCCCGACGGGACGCCGGGCGAAGTCCTGTTGAGGTATCCGCTGCCTGGCAAAAAAGGCAATCTGGGTTTTGGCAACATCTATTACTTCGGTCAATGGAGTCTGGATATGAATGCCAGCAAGTCATTCCGATTTAGCGAATCCAAGAGTGTCCAGCTTCGTATGGATGCCACCAACGTCCTGAACCACGCGACTCCAAACCAACCCACTCTTTCCGCGGGCTCCCTCGGAACGATAACGGGCAAGGGCAACCAGACGCGCCAGTTTCAGGCACAGATGCGCTTGACCTTCTAAGAGCGGATCATTTTCCGGCCTTCCTCAGGAATTGAGGAAGGCCGGTTTTTTTTGCGCGGCCGATTGTCGCAGTCTGTGAAATTGCGTAGGGATGCGAATCTAGGAAATCCCTCTCCCAACGGGAGAGGGATTTCTTTAAAGACCGCGCCTACACAGTCGGCGAGCCGATCAAACACATTTGCCCTATTTTCCCGCGGCGTACGCCGTACAGATCGAAGTTAAACGTTGTTCGTCACAGTACGCCTGCATGGCGGACTGAATCTGCGCATTCGCCGGAAAACGTCGCCGGGCTTTGTCCAGCACGGTCAGCCCCTCTGCGATCCGGCCCGTGGAATACAAACTCACACCAAAGACGTACGCGAAATTGCTTTCATCCGGCGAAAGTGCCGCCGCGCGTGCCAGTTCCGGGACGGCGTCCACCGCGCGCTTCTGGCGTACACGCAGTAAACCCATGGCCAGGTGCGCGCTTGCGGAGTCCGGATAAAGCGCCAGAGCCCGATTCAAAAGCGGCTCGGCTGCAGCATCGTCTCCCCGTGCTCGATGGAAGTCGGCATAGTTCAGCAGCACCGATAGCGATGTCTCGTCACGTTGGAGCGCCTTTTCGAACGTCGCCTGGGCGGATGCAATGTCGCCTTCTTCCGCCTGCAATCCCGCCAAGGCGACCAGGGCGTCTGCACGATCCGCGTCCTCGGCCAACCACTTGCGATACTCCGCAATGGCAGATTCGAAAGCCGCCCGCTGATCCGCGCTTATTCTAGCCTTGTCTATTCCGATCAACTGGCTGACTGCCTGAAGCCGGACCGCCAGGATGGGATCGCGCAGCAGACTGATGAGCAATGGCGCCCGCTGCTCGAGCGGAAGCGCGACGGTAGCCTGCACGGCTCCCAGTCTCACCAGCGGTTCGCCCGCGCTCAATTGAGAACGAACGATGTCGAGCGCTTCCGGCGTCAGACTCTTTACGGAAGCCAGCACCGCCGCTTTGACAATCGGATTCGTTGAACCGGCGGATGCACCAGACAGGAGGTTGCGCAATCGCGCCGCGATTCCCGTCTGTTCGTGGGTGGCCATCCAGGCGGTTGTTCCCCACGCATCCTGAATCGATGGCGTCCTGGTGCGAACCGCTTCGGCAGCCCAGGAATTCGTCTTGTCTTGATGACATCCGATGCAGGGATTGGGAGTACCCAGAGTATCGCTCAAATCGGGCCGGGGAATCGCAAGGCGATGGTCCCGCCGAGAATGCACCACCATATAAGTCCGCGTGGGCATATGACAATTGACGCACTGCGCGCCTGCGGTTCCGACCGGATGAAAGTAATGCGCGGTGTTATCGAAGTTCTCTGGCTTGTGGCACTGCGTGCAGAGTGCATTTCCATTCGCCTTCAGGCGTCCGGTGTGGGGATCGTGACAATCGGTACAGCGAATGCCTTTCGCGGCCATCTTGCTTTGAAGAAACTATCCGATCTCGAACACCTCTTCGCGAATCTCTCCATCGGCAAAGTACAAGCCCTCCTGCGGCAACTGGGGCCGCCATGTTTCCAGCATGGTATCCATCATCCGGTTCTGGAAGGTCGCCGTGCGCAGGCGGACGCGGCGGGAATGGCACGCGCCGCACTGATCGATTTGCTCCTGCGGCGTTCGCAAAACGCTGATGGATTTTTCTGCCGCAGGTTCTGCCTTTGTTGCCGTTTTTGCCTGCATGGATTGAATGTGCGTCGATCCTGCGCCGTGACAGCTTTCACAGCCATTGCCCGTTTCGCTCCACTGGCTGGTAAACGCGTTTCGCGGGTCCGCGAAGTTCTTGGCAAAACCCGTGGTATGGCAGTCGCCACACATGTGATTCCAGTTCTGCAGCGGCCGCGTCCAGAACAGAGGATTGGCTGGTGTGATGTCTTCCTTCGGATAAAGGTGAAACCAGCGCTGTCCGCCATCCTTACGTTCCCGCGTGTCCCACGCGAACGGGAGAACCTGAAGCCGGCCGCCGCCGATATCCACCAGGTATTGCTGCAGGGGCCGATATCCCAGAGTGTAGGCAACGGCAAAAGTTTCCGGTTTGCCCTGCTGGTTCTCGGTTGTGATGCGAAACGTGCTGCCTTCTTTGAAGAATCGTGTGGTGCGACCGAAATATCGAAACTCGGTGTTGTTGAAGTCGCCCAGTACTGTCTGGGCAGCGGGCGCCTCCATGGCATGACGATGATTCGATTCCAGCCACCGGGAATACTGGTCCGGGTGGCAGGATGCGCATGCGGCCGACCCGACCAGCCGCGCGGATTCGCCGGTCGTTGCGTTTTTGAATGCAGGTTTCAAAAACCAAAGGCCTGCCGCAAGGCCCACAGCCGAGAGGGAGATCAGGACGATCCGGGCGCGCCTGCCCGCCCTGCGGGGTATCACTTTGCCAAATTTTTCATGAACGACTGCGTGGCGATCACTTCCGTCAACCGGCAGTAATGCCATTCGGGATTGGCGGGCGTCCAGGCGCCGCTCTTGAATGCACTGCAATTGGCAGGCTTGGCGAGCGGGTATTCTTCAAGTGGATCGTTCACGACGTTATAAAATTCGCACTGATTGGGGCTTTCCTTGCAGACGACTTTGTATTTCCCATTGCGGGCGCCCGCTTCGCGCGAACTGTTGGTCATGAGGTTTATCGTCTCCGCCAGCAGATAGCCCTCATTGGGATCGCGTACTGTCGTGGCTTTATTGAAAAGGATCGGCGCCAGCGACACTCCATCCACTTTCTCCTGCCCGTTGCCTTCGCTATTGGAAACCATGACTGGCGCTTTCAACCCAGCCAGAGCCAGCGTGGTGCTGAACAGGTCCGTGACATGCACGAATTCGCTGCTGGTGCCCGGTTTAATTCCCGGTCCGCGAATGGTCATGGCCACGCGCGTGCCGCTTTCGTAGGTCGTGCCTTTGCCGCGTCCCTTGCGGGTAATGTACATGTTGTCGATGAAATCGAGATTCGGCCGGCCATACATCGGGGTGCCATTGTCGTTGAGATAAATCACGTAGGTGTTGGGATCGAGCTCTTCCACGGATTTCAGCACCTTGCCGATGATGGTATCCAGCGAGTTCGTCATCGCGCGCATCAGGGTTTCGCCGCTGCACTTGCCAGGATTCTGAGTGCCAAAGCTTCCGCCGCAGGCTTCGATTTCCTTGCGGCTCTTTTCGTCGAGCGTGGCGGCTTCCGGTACAGCCATGGAAGCAGGCTGTGACGCGGCGGTCGCATGCGCCAGATTGAATGCCAGCCACACAAACCAGGGTTTGCCGGGGCTGGCCTTTTCCTGACTCGTGATCCATTCGATGGCATCGGCTGCCTTGACCACGGGAGCATAGGTGGTCGGGGCGATGCCCGGAAGGGAACGCTTGGGCGCGGCCTCGGTGCGCCACTTGTCTGGAGGTGTCGTGCTGTCCTGAATCTGATAGTCGTAGTCCCAATAAGTGCGGATGGCGGCATGCATGTTGCCCTTGAAGAGGTCAAATCCCGCCTGCAGGGGTTTCATTCCGGGATAGTCGACCGGCTGGCCGGGCAATCCTGCCATATGCCACTTGCCGAATACAGCGGTGCTGTAGCCGCCTTCATCCTTCAGTTGCCTGACGAAGGAATTATGTTTTTGAGAGAGCGGATCCGCATATGTCAGAACCTTTGTTTTCGCCGAGAACAAACCCGTCAGGATCGAAGAACGCGTCGGCGAACAGAAAGGCTGCGCCCATGTGTTGCTGAACGACATTCCCTGACTGGCCAATTGATCCAGTACCGGAGTCGAAGCAGGGTGTCCTTGAATGGCCTTGTAATTGGGATGGTCGAAACCTTGCGGGCCGTATTGCTTTACCAGCGCATCGACGAGTCCGGGATACATGTCGGTGGTCACATCCATGCCGATGTCGTCGCCGATGATGAGGAGGATGTTGGGACGAGCGGCCGGACGGCCGTCATTGTTCTGAGCCACCATCACCGCTGCACCACAGGAAATTGCGACAAAAAACACTACCGCAGATTTGATCGTGCTCTTCATAGGCGAACTTTATATAACATTCAGGCCCGATAGAACAGTGTCCCAAACATGCGTTTCCAGCCGCGTTAGCGGCGGCAGTCCCTTAGCCCCCGGCGTGAGCCGGGGGTATTGAGTCACTACGCCACACAGAGTGCCGTAGGCACGACAG
>JBGPBY010000272.1:0-9624 GCA_041481485.1 Terriglobia bacterium | reverse complement strand
TTCCACCGGCTTACGCCGGTGGCTAAAGGACTGCCGCCGCTAACGCGGCTGGGAACGCGACCGTCCGCTCGGTTCGCTGTCGACAAGATGCCGGATGAGAGAACAAAAATATGTGAGCATATTTTTGAATCGCAGCACTAAGGGATCTGCCGCGGCGAACGCGGCTCGTCACTCCGTGGTTCTATTCGGTAGCCGCTTCGCGGCATTTCATACTGCGATGGTCCGCGTGTGCTGCTCGTTGTTTTCCCAGATTGTTTTCTTTGAGGGATCCTTTATCGCCGGTTGCACCTGGCCATTGACGTCTGTTGCACGCGAGACGACGGTGTGTTGTCCGGGAGTTGGATTATTCCAGATATAGGAAAAGAGTTTCCACGACGTCGCTGTATTCTGCTTGTCCAGCGTGGCGGTTTGCCATGGTCCACCGTCGATGCTCACTTCCACGGATTTGAGCGGCGTCAAATCCGTCAGCGCAAATCCCATGATCTTTACGGAGTTTCCGGTTTTTGTTGCGCGCGAGACGACGGACTTCAGTTGAATCGGTCCCACGGTGTATTCGACAAGTTCAGTGTCGTCGCCCACTTTTCTTTCCCGGACAGTAACATAGTCTCGCGACATGAACCGGCTCACCAGCCGGTTGGGCTGCGCCTGAATGTGGTTGACCCATTTCACCTGTGCGACGCCGTACCATCCGGGAACAATCAGCCGAAGGGGAGCGCCTTGATTCACGGTTAAAGGTGCTCCGTTGAGTTCCCATGCCAGCATGGGCTCCCGCTTCATGGCATGTTCGACGGAGAGGCTTCTGGCGAAGTAGGCCTTGTCGATATGGGTTGCCGCTCCGTTTCCATGAGTGACATCTTCCGCGGTGAAGTCGGCGCCATAGAACGCGATTTCCCTGGCATCGGAACTGACGCCGCATGATTTCAACAGTGTCGCCAGCCCAATACCTTTCCAGCGTCCATTACTGACCATTCCCTGAGCGTTGCGGGCTGGGCTGTTGCCGCCGCATTCATAAGCCACGATTTGTTCCAAAGCAGGTTTTAGAGCCTGAAGTTCCGCGAGACTGAAATCGCGCGGCTTTGAGAACATTCCGGCCACTTTAAGTTTGAAAGAGGCCGCATCGAGCATCGGCTGTGCGAAATGCTGAAATGTGTAATATTGGTCTGCTGGCGTAATGAAATTGTCGATCTTACGGGTGTCGAAGAAGCGGCGCCCCGGGCTGGGATTTGGATTAAATGTTGCCGGAAAGTCTACGAACGGCACTTCCGTCTCTCCCTGTGCCAGCGCCGGAAGTTGCCATAACGGCAGGCTTAAAGACGCCAATCCCAGGGAAGCAAGCCCGCCTTTCATGATCTTTCGTCTCGAAACCATAGTCGACATGGTATCTCCTTCGCCTGTGGCTCACCTGTCAATGGTGGTAGGCCAGGCCATCATATGCAAACTTAAAGGAATTTTACATAGCAACATGCAGCCAAAAGACGCTAGCATTTTGAGTTCGCTCCGGTCTAAGAGGGGCTTATGAGGTTAACCAGATGACCATTCGTTGGTTTGCCCGCATACTTGCGGGTTTTTTATTGGCCACACCGCTCATGGCCGAATCCCCCACCGTAAAGTTAGAAAAATTTGGAAATACGCCCCTGGTATTCGAGCCGAACTACGGTCAGGTGGACAGTTCTGTGCGGTTTATGTCGCGTGGCGATCGCTACGGTCTGTTTCTGACCGAGAGCGAAGCCATCGTTTCTTTGGTCGGCCCAAATTCGGCTCTGGTGCGCATGCAGCTGGTCGGGCAATCGGCTCATCCTCAGATTTCCGGATCCGATCTTCAGCCCGGCGAAAGTCATTACTTCAGAGGTTCCGACAAATCAAAATGGCAGCAAAGCGTGCCGCAGTTTCTGAAAGTGGACTATCGGGGCGTCTATCCCGGAATCGACCTGACCTACTACGGAAACCAGCGCCAGCTCGAATACGACTTTACTGTGTCGCCTCACGCGAATCCGGCCGCCATTGCCCTGAAGTTTTCGGGCACGAAGAAAATTGTGATTGGCGAAGACGGAGATTTGATTCTACACACTTCGGCCGGAGAAATTCGTCAACGCCGTCCGCATATATTTCAAAGTCGCAACGGTGTTGAGGAAGTCGTCGATGGGAAGTTTGTCCTTCTGGGAGGCGGCAAGGTTGGCTTCAAAATCGGAGCATACGATGAAGCGCTTCCGCTGGTGATCGATCCCAAGTTTGTCTATTCCACCTATTTTGGAGGAAACGGACCGAACGGTGATATCGGGATCGATGTAAAAGCAGATGCATCGGGCACTGCCTATGTGACGGGATATACGTCTTCCGCGGATTTCTTTAGCAGGAATCTGTCTTCAACAGCGCCCGGAGGCGGAAACCTGGATGCGTTCTTGCTGAAAGTGGATCCCACGGGAAGCACCGTTATATCGGCGGTGTACTACGGCGGTTCGGGAGATGACGAGGGCCATCGCATTGCGCTCGACGCATCAGGCAATATTTTCATTACGGGTTACACCACATCGTCGGATTTTCCAATTGTGAATGGATTTCAGACAAAGATTGGCGGCCGCAAAGACGCGTACCTGATTAAAATCGACAACTCCGCATCGCAGATTCTCTATTCCACATATCTCGGTGGTTCTCTGGACGAACTGCCCTTTGGCCTGTCGATCGATGGATCCGGCAATGCCGTGATCGCGGGTGAAACGACTTCGAAAAATCTTCCCGTCGTCAATGCCATCCGTCCAAAATTTGGCGACGGATTGGCTGATGGTTTCGTGTCGAAGATCTCGCCATTGGGGACGGTCGTATATACGACCTATCTTGGAGGCCGGGGTAACGACCGCGCTTACGATGTGACAACGGACGCGGAAGGCAATGCCTACGTTGTCGGCTTTACATCTTCGCCGGATTTCCCCGTGGCCAAGGCACTCTATGAACGATACCAGGGAGGATCCGAGGACGCGTTTCTCACCAAGCTCAGTCCGAACGGATCCCAATATTTGATCTCAACGTATTTTGGCGGAGTCGGCACGGAGGAGGCGGTTCGCGTTGCGCTTGATTCCGGCGGCAACATCGTTGTTGCGGGGCTGACCAATTCTCCCAATCTTCCGGTCAAAGGTGCAATTCAGCCGTTACTTTCCGAAGCGACCGATATTTTTCTGGTTAAATTTTTGGCGGACGATTCGGGCCTCGTATTCTCGACCTACATTGGAAGTGACGGCATCGAAAGCCCGCCGGGTCTTGCTGTGGATTCGCGGGATAACATCTTTGTTGCCGGTTTCACGACATCATTTTCGTTTCCCGTGGTCAATGGCATCAATATTGGAACCTCCGGAGGCGGGTTGCATGGCGATCGCGATGGTTACGTCATGAAACTAACCTCAAATGGCACGATTTTGTTTTCGACCTATGTCGGAGGATCGGCATCCGATGGTGCCGTCGGTTTGACGGTGGACGGATCGGGGAATGCCTATGTCACCGGCTATACGTTTTCCACGAATTTTCCAACGGAGAGTCCCTTCCAGCCAGAGAATGCAGGAGCAGCGGATGGTTTTCTTCTGAAAATCAATTCCGACGATGTGGCGATTACCACGCCGATGGTGATTCCCTCCAATGGTGGGACCACATTGGCTACAGTCGGAAGCAGCAACTCCACCGGTTTCCTGCAGGCAACGTTCGATGGACTGCTCGGTTCACCTGCACCTGCGGGATTTGCCCTGCTCGATTTGCGACAGGGGGGGGCAGAAACCGGTGAGGCTGCATTACCGCTGCTTCCGTTTATCCATGAAGGTGTCGTCTACGTCAACGAAATCGGGACGGAGTCGACAAACATCGCCATCGTGAATCCGTCGGATGACCCAGTCCCCATGTATTTCTTCATGGCCGACAATCAGGGGAATAATTCGCACTATGGCAGCGTGACGATTCCTCCCAGGAGCAGCTTTGCTCAGCCTGTTACCGCGGCGCCGTTTAACCTCCCGAGCGGCTCCGTCGGGACTCTGCGGTTTTCTGCGACAATTCCGGTTGCAGCAATCGCTTTCCGGACATACCTCGAGACAAGTGGCAGCATTCTGTTTACCTATCTTCCCATTGCCAAACCGACCGAGTTTGAAACACGCATAAAAGTTGTTCCTCACTTTGCGGCCGATGATGAATGGAATTCGCAATTCGTTCTGGTGAACCCTACCGATTTTCAGATGACCGGGCAGATTCAGTTTTTCAGCAACGGCCCCAGTACCGGCGATCCGACACAATCGTCGACGCCAATCGAGATTGTGCTGGACCGTGGCAATTTTACAACCGCTCCATACAGCCTCGCTCCGGGAGCTACCGACTTCTTTTCAACTGGCGTCCAGCCTCTGCCGGCCAGCGGGTTTGCCCTCATTATTCCGGATCCTGGAACGTTTACTCCGGCAGCTTCAGTGCTGCTGAACCGTACTACTGGAGGCGTCAACACTCTGCGAGCAACGGAGGAAGCGACCGTACCGACGTCGGATTTTCGCCTGTTTGAAGAATTCACCGGAGATTTCGAGCACGGTGAGGGTCATTCTACGGCAACGGCTTTTGCGATTTCGAATCCCAATCCAGTTCCCGCAACCATCACGATGACTGTGTTCAAAATGGACGGGACTCCACAGGGTTTGTCTTCGACATTTACTCTGCCGGCGATGGGACACATTGCGACTTTTCTTCATCGGTTGCCGGACTTCGCGACACTGCCCAATCCTTTTCAGGGGACAGTGGTTGTTCATGCCAGCGGTCCAGGCGTTGTCGCCATCGGACTGCGTGCACGGTATTCGGAGAATAACAATGTTGTCGGCACCATGACCGGTCCGCTCAAGGAACATCCCGGACAGGGATCCACGGTGATTTTCCCGCACATTTTGGATGGCGGCGGCTATGCCACGGAATTCTTCCTCTTCGGGGATCCGGCGGGCCAGGGATTGGCCGGGAATCTGACATTCCGCGACGAAAACGGCGTCGAGCGTCCTCTGGCAATCGGGCCTGGAAACTGATAAAAAGGGCGTGATTGACGGTTATGAAAACCCTCACGCCTTTAGCTTCCTTACTGCTTTGCGTTCAATTCATGAGCGCTCAGTCTGCGATTCCCTACCGATTGATCGGGACGCGCCATTCATCGCCGGCAGATTCCATTCGTGAAATGGAATACAACATTTCGGTCGAACAGAATCTCGATGCGTCCAGTATCCGGAATGCCATCTGCCAGGTTTTAAAAAACGAGAAACCCACGGGATACGAGATTCTTGCGGTGAGCATCTACTACAAACTCGAGAGTTATGTTCCCGAAGATGGAACGGACACCAAGGTTGCGGCAGAACGCCGCGAACGCTGGATCGCCCAGTATCATTGGAACAAGGATTCACCGAAGGACAAGCGCCGTCTCGTGGTTAAGAAAGACCCCAGGGGACAGCCCTTGGCGGAATGGCGTTTCTACGACTTCGATCACACGAAAGCCTGCAAGTAGGTTTGAATTTCCCTTCGCCTGTAGAGGCGGTCTATGCCCCCAAATGACAATTGAACATTGAACAGTGAACAATGAACATTTCTTCGGGGAAATGTTCATTGTTCAATGTTCAATGTTCAATTGTCATTTGGGGGCATAGACCTCAGCTGGTGTGCTTGAGGAACACCGCTCCCAGCGGCGGTACCGTCAGATTCAGTGAATTCGACCGGCCGTGCATTGGAATCTGCTGCGTATCTTTACCGCCAAGATTTCCAAAATCTGTCCCGCCGTATGCGCTGGAATCGCTGTTCAGGATTTCTGTCCAGCGTCCCGGCCTGGGGACGCCCACGCGGTAATTGTAGCGGGGTACCGGAGTAAAGTTGCAGACGATGAGGACGAGATCGTTTTCGTTGATGGATTTTCGAATGAAGCTCAGCATGCTTTGTTCCGAATCGCTGCCGTCAACCCACTCGAATCCCGTTCCGTCGCAATCCAGTTCGTGAAGCGCGCGTTCGTTGCGATAAGTAAAGTTCAGATCCGAAACCCAGCGGTGAATCTGGTGATGGGATGGAAGATCCAGAAGATGCCAGTCCAGGCTATCGTCATGCGTCCATTCCCGCCACTGACCGAATTCGCCTCCCATGAACAGCAGCTTCTTGCCGGGTTGAGCATACATATACGCATACAGAAGTCGAAGGTTTGCAAACTTTTGCCACAGATCTCCGGGCATGCGCGACAAAAGTGATCCCTTTCCGTAGACAACCTCGTCGTGCGACAACGGCAGGACGAAGTTTTCAAAAAATGCATAAAGCATCCGGAACGTCAGTTCGGTGTGGTGATACTTGCGGTGAACGGGATCGTGAGACATGTATTTCAGCGTGTCGTGCATCCACCCCATATCCCACTTCAAGCCGAACCCGAGACCTCCCGTGTATACGGGGCGAGACACGCCGGGCCATGACGTGGACTCTTCAGCGATGGTTTGAACTCCAGGATAGTCCTGATAAACCTCCGTGTTGAGCCGCCTCAGAAAGTCCATCGCTTCCAGATTCTCGCGTCCGCCAAATTCATTTGGAATCCATTCGCCTTCCCGTCGTGAATAATCGAGATACAACATGGACGCCACGGCATCGACCCGCAAGCCGTCCATGTGGTACACATCGAGCCAGAATGTCGCGCTGCTCAACAGGAAACTGCGCACTTCGTGACGGCCATAATTGAATACGCCACTGTTCCAATCCTTGTGCACTCCCTTTTTGGGATCCGAGTGTTCGTATAAATGAGTGCCGTCAAAGTATCCCAGGGCCCATTCGTCCGTTGGAAAGTGGCTCGGTACCCAGTCCAGAATCACGCCGATGCCGCGTTGGTGGAGATAGTCCACCAGATACATCAGGTCCTGAGGAGTGCCGTAGCGGCTGGTCGCCGCGAAGTATCCGGTGGTCTGGTACCCCCAGGACCCGAAGAACGGATGCTCGGTCAGAGGAAGAAACTCGACGTGAGTGAATCCCAGCGCGTGTACATAATCGGCAAGCGGCCTTGCAATTTCGCGATAGGTCAAGGAACGATTCTTGTCTTCCGGCATCCGGCGCCATGAACCGAGATGCACTTCATAGATCGACATCGGCGCGCGATAGCTGTTATAGGCCCTTCGTTCCGACATCCACTTCTCGTCGTTCCAGTCGTAATCCAGATTCCAGATTTTGGACGCGGTGTGAGGCGGCGTTTCCGCGTGAACTGCAAAAGGATCTGCCTTGTCGACCCGATATTCGCTGTGCCGGGACTCGACGTGAAACTTATAAGCGTCGCCGGGCTGAAGATTCGGGATAAATGTTTCCCAGATTCCGGAGTGTCCGCGTGTCTGCATCGGATGGCTCAGTGGATTCCATCCATTGAAGCTGCCAATCACGCTCACCCGTTCGGCATCCGGTGCCCACACTCCGAAATTGACGCCTGAGATTCCGTTCACCGTACGGAAGTGCGATCCCAGATGCCGGTACAGTCGAATATGACTGCCTTCATTAAAAAGATAGAGATCGTTGTCGGTCAGTATGGACATGTCTCAGGTTCTTGAACTTCGAGCTTCATTGAGTTTTTGAAACAGCTTCTGCAGCTTCCCGGACTCCCGCATTTGTTCGATACTGTACCTTAATCGACGGCGCCAGTTTGGACGTTGTTTCGTTGTTGCCGGAACGTTTTGCGGCTCGGTCTCGCCCCACATATCTTCAAGGTTGACCAGAACCACATTGGCCTTGCTCTTCCCCAGAAATTCCATGGATCCTTCGAATAGATCTTTTCTCGCGACAAAGTCCTTCAGCTTTTTTCGCAGGAGACGCCGGGTTTTGCGCTCCCTGGCGGCGCCTTTGCGATCGACAAATTTCAGATCCAGTCGATCGTCGATGTCGAGCCCATCGATGAACGATTGAAATGGCGCCATGTCGTGCGTGTTGAGACTTGCTACAGAATCGGCCTTCGGCTTTCTGAGCGTCCTGTTCCTGGAATCCCGCGAAATTTCCGCCTGCACTATATACAATTGCCGGATACTGTGACGACTGAGAGCTCGGTTTACGAAACCGGGGACCAGTCCCAGATTCTCTCCGACGATTCCGGCATCGTGCCGATGAGATTCGATACTGAGGATGGCGTAAATTTCATCCGCGGGATACCGCACATAAACGCCATGATCCCCCGTCAGTCCCTCCGGAATCCAGAACAGCCGATGCAGTCCCATCACATGATCGATGCGCAGCATGCGGGCAAAGCGCAAATGATTGCGAACTACCGCAATCAGGTATCGATAATGGTCCGCTCGCATCGCTTCGGGGTGCAGTGGTGGAAAACTCCAGTTCTGGCCGGATGTGAACATGAGATCTGGAGGAGCGCCGACAGACATGCCCTTGACGAATAAAGTCTGATAACGCCAGATATCGAAACCGTCGGCATGAAGACCTGCGGGAAGATCCAAATATAGAACGCAACCGGATCGGGTCGCCCGGTCCGAAAGCTGCTGCATTTGTTCCTGCACCAGCCATTGGGAATAGAGATGACGGCGAAAATCGTCTTCGCGATAATCGCCCTGGCGGACTTCACCGTTCTTTAAACGCGATGGCCAGTTCCGCCAGCCTTTCTCCGCCTTTTCGGTTACTGCGCGGAATCGTGCGTAGTCTGTGATGGCTGGATTCATTTTGACGAACTCGTCAAGCTGGTCGCGGCGCCGTCCGGACTGTGCAAATAGTGCCTGAGACATTTTCCCCAGGATGCGCTGCTTTCGCGCCGTTTCCCGGCGATAGTCGACCAGAGAACTTGCCGCCGCGGAACGTGGCAGGGAATCGTGGATCGGATACTCGGGAGATCGTTCAGGATTGATGTAGAACTCATTCCAGAACAGCCGGCTGATTGGAGAGTAAGGACTCGGTTCGAAAGGCTTATCCAGAAACGTCGGAAGCAGGGGAAGAGTTGCCGCGACCTTCCCGCCCATCTCGTCCATCCAGTCGATGAGCGATTCCAGCTCCGTGAGAGTGCCGGCGCCGGCGCTGCGTTTGGAATGCAATCCGTAAAGCGGCGCGAACATCCCCCAGACGTGGCCGGAAATCGGGAAATGTGCGCGCTTCGGCGCAGAGATCACCAGGGTTTCACGGCCATTTCCACCGCGACTTCCGACAATTTTGTGATAACCCATGGGGAGATGGCGCGGCGGAGGCCAGGACGACTCGCTTCCATCTTCCAGCAGCAGAGCGGCTCCCGGATGCGATGACCCGTCAAACGAAGACTTCCGCAGCCTTCCATCCCATGCAACGATGACAGGCTCGATTTCCCTCGATGACAGTTCCTGTTTGCGTGATCGAATTGCAGACTTGACGTCTTCCGATTTGGAAACCGGAGCTCCCAGTGACTTCAGCACCAGCAGCAGAGAATCGATACTGGCCTGCTGCGTCTTCTTGCGCATATCCACGTACGAAGGCTGAATTCCGTAGAGCTTGGCGAGTTCAATGAGCTTCGATTTCACGGGGCTAAGAGGGTAGCACAGCGAGGGAATGCGCCGATGGGTTCCCAGCCGCGTTAGCGGAACGTGCAGTATTTGACCACACGTAATGGAATGCGTTTCCCCAGCCGCAGCGCGGCGGGGGGGGGGGTGGGCCCCCCCCCCCCCC
>JBGPBY010000271.1:0-9630 GCA_041481485.1 Terriglobia bacterium | reverse complement strand
GGCTAAAGGGCCCTGCCGCCGCTAACGCGGCTGGGAACGCGACCGGCCGCTCGGTGTCCCGAAGGGCCATATGAGGTAGGGAAAAAATGTGACCGTATTTGTGAAATGCTGCACTGAGTAGGAGCCGTCCACATTGTCAAATGTCAGCTGTCCGATGTGCGACGACGCAGTCAGCAAACTAGGAAGCCACTCATGACAACCTTCGCCATCAAACCGCAGCCTGCGCCAGCCGCACTTCCCATGAAAGCGGTTGTTGCCGTCGTCATTGGCAATTGGCTCGAATTCTACGATTTTCTGGTCTACACGATATTTGCAGTGATGATCGCCGATGCATTCTTTCCGGGCCAGTCGGCGATCGGAAGACTGCTCGGCGCTCTGGCGACGTTTGGCGTCGGTTTCTTTACTCGGCCTCTTGGTGCTGCAGTGATCGGTGCGTATGCCGACAAAGCAGGACGGCGAGCGGCATTGACGCTGACTCTCATGTTGATGGCGGCAGGATCCGGTATTGTGGCGTTCACTCCGACGTATGCACAGATTGGTTTGGCCGCTCCGATCCTGCTCGTGTTCGCGCGCCTGGTTCAGGGTTTCTCGTGTGGAGGCGAAGTCGGGCCGGCGACGGCATATCTAATGGAATCGGCTCCGGTCGATAAGCGCGCTGCGTTAACGGCATGGCAAGGCTACAGCCAGCAATTGGCCGTGATCATGGGCAGCCTTGTGGGTGTAATCCTGACAACCTCTCTAACAAGGGATCAACTCTATGGGTGGGGCTGGCGCATTCCATTTCTTCTCGGTCTCATCATCGCGCCCGTCGGCTTTTACATACGCAGCCGGCTTCCCGAGACCATCGGCAAAACCGAGGCGCACGGATCGGGCAGGGCTGTCCTTTCCGATTTGATGCGGCATCACTGGGAAACCATTCTGCTGGGAACACTGATTATCAGCGGCGGAACCATTTCGACTTACGTTTTCAATTACATGAATACATACGCGGTCACGTCGCTTCATCTGCCGGAAAGAATCGGCACGATCCTGACACTGACCGGTGCAGCTGCCTCGATTATCGGCATGGCGGCCGGCGCAGCACTAGATCGTTATGGACGTCATGCAATCCTGATCGGAACGCGAGTGCTATTCGTGCTGATGATCTATCCCGGATATCGGATCCTCACGGCACCGGGCGCGACGCCGGTAGTCATTGCAGGTATGAACATGCTGTTGAACTTTGTCTTTTCACTCGGAATCGGAGGACTCTATGCGTTTCTGCTGGAGGCCTTTCCCAAGGCGGTGCGTTCGAGCGGTCTGGCAATTCTCTATGCACTCGCGGTAACGATCTTCGGAGGAACGACGCAATTTGCCGTCGCCTGGCTGATCGACATTACTCAGAATCCGCTAGTTCCGGCCTGGTATCAGATCGTTGCCAATGTGGTATCGATAGCCGCCATCGTTGCGCTTGTCCGTCGCGTCGGGCCGATCATTAGAGGAAGATAGCGCTACTGTCCTGCACCTGTTTTTGGGCTGCGCCGACCCTTCATTTTCCATTATTCGAAGCCTCGATTCCGGGCGCAAAATCCTGTGGAAAAGTTAATTTGACTTGGGGCGTCCCATGGTGATCTGATGTCGTCGGGTGTTCACATGGAGGGCCACGATGGCCCATCCAAAATGGGGCAATTCCAAAGCTCGCAGATCCTCTAGCTATTCCTCCACCGGATCATGCTGATGTCCCCGACACCGCGCCGTCACCTCTAGGAGTTGATTCGTCTCGGATCAACCAGGGTAAGGGCGGCACTCGTCAGAACGTTCCGTAAATAGGAAACCTAAACCCGGAGTCCGTTCTACGTTCGATCTACTACAGGGGGGCCTCAATGCGACGATATTTCATTTTAGTAATAGGATTAGTTTGCTTGGCTTTGGCCGCAAACAATGCATTTGCTCAAGCCAATAATGCGGCCATCGGTGGAGTTGTAACAGATTCCACCAAGGCTCTGATTCCCGGTGTCACCGTCACGCTGACCAATACTGCGACGGGAGTCACGGAAACCCGGCTGACCAACGACTCGGGCGCGTACAACTTTCCCAGCGTACCGCCGGGGCCGTACAAGATGCAGGCGGATCTGACAAGTTTCCGTCCAGCCACGCAGAACAATGTGGAAGCGGGTGTCGCCGCTCAATTGCGAGTGGACTTCGTCCTCCAGTTGGGCAATGCGCCCGGAGCAGTTGTTAGTGTTGCGGGGGATTCGGTCAATAACCCGATTCAGGAATCCTCTGCATCTGTGGGTACAACGCTATCCCAGACTCAGGTACAGAATCTTCCAATACTCGGCAACAACGTGCTCGATTTGCTCAACGTGCTGCCGGGCTTCCGTCTCAGTCCGGTGCTCGCCTCCGCGAGTACGGTTGGCGGATTAAATCTCGACACGATCAATACGACGATCAATGGAATGACCACGAACAGTTCGCGCGATGCCGCCAGCTTTTTTGGTCCTCTGGTTCTGACGACCACAGTAGTAAATCCGGATCTCGTCGGTGAAATTCGTTTGATTCTTGCGCCGGTGGACGTCGAACTCGGACACGGCAATTCGCAGGTACAGATTTCAACCCGGTCGGGAACGAACAAGTTCACCGGAGCGGCGAATTGGGTTGTTCGAAACACCGCGCTCAATGCCAACACGTGGACCAACAACCACACGCCGACGCTGGTCAACGGAGTTCAGGTCAGCAACAAAACCACGCCGAATTGGTCGAACGTGCAAGAGGCCACCGTCAGTTATGGCGGGCCGATCATCAAGAACAAAACCTTCTTCTTTGCTCTTTACGATCAGCAGTTCGCACACTCCCGCGGCCTGGTATCGAACGTGGTGCTGACGGACCAGGCCCGGAATGGAATCTTCAGATATTTCACAGGCTGGAATCCCCTCAATGCCGCAGGGGTCAACCCCACGTCTTTTGCCAACAATGGAACAGGCAGCTGGATTGCCGTAGACAACATTGGGAACCCGGTAGCGCCCCCATTTAATCCAGATGGTACACCGTTCAGCGGACAACTGAACTGCTTCAGCATCTTTGGAAACGTCAAGGTGGATGGAACACAGTTCACCCAAAACGATTGCCCGGGAGGCACCGCGATCATTCAACCCGCGTGGGATCCCAGACGCCCTGGTCCGGATAGTAGTGGCTATATTCAGAAGCTGCTGAGCCTGGCGCCCCATGCCAACAACTTCACGACGCAGAATAGCGGGGACGGATTGAATACGGCGGTCAACCGGTACTTGCGCACCGTTAATTCCGGCAGCGCCGGCGGCGACGTCTTCGGCACAGCCACGATTGGATCCTCTTCAGCGGCATCCGACGCGGTCGGCCGCAAACAGATCAATCTGAAAATTGACCATCAGATCAACAACAACAATCGATTGAGTGTGCAGTACACGTATGAATCGGATTCTGGAACAACGAACGTCGCACCCTGGGAGAACGGCTACAGCGGACACTCCCGCAGAAAGCCCGCATTACTGACGGTGAATGGTACGTCCACGTTGAGCCCGAGTCTTGTAAATGAAGCGCGCTTTGGAGTGAATTACAGCAGAGAGTGGCAATCTCCGGCATGGGCCGACCTCAGCGACCCCACGACGTCGGCGGCCGCGCAGGCGCTGTTCTTTAAAGGTCAGACGAACGCCGCAAATGGCAAGTCGTATCCCGTAGTCTACGTTCCGGGCGCCCAACTCAACGGCCAAATGCTCTATGGTTCAAACTTCTTTGGTGTGTTCGGCCTGGCTTCAGATATTGCGAACACCAGTCCGTTGTGGGACTACTCGGATACTATCCGCTGGAGCCATGGTAAGCACGCATTCAGTACAGGTTTCGAATACCGTCGGCCGGAATCCACGGGATTCACCAACAGTGCTTACAACGCAGCACAGACGGGAAATCCTGCCGGTGATACAACACCACCGTTCCTTGTAAATAACACCAATTTCACGGGCGTTGGAAACCCTCTGCCGGGGTTCAATATGGCGACATCGCGGTCTCTTGCTCAGAACATGATCTATATGCTTTATGGTTCAGTATCCAGCGTCGCCTCTCCTTACTGGATCGACAATGAGTCCAACATCACAAGAGGTGTCTGGAGTGACGTCACCACGAATACAGACCACATTCCGACTGGCGACCCTCAATACGGACACCAGGAGCGCAAGCAAGCGCAAAACACGTATAGTTTCTTCTTCAAAGACGATTACAAGATCATGAAGCGCCTGACGCTCAATCTGGGTATTCGTTACGATAAGAATCAGTCGATCTACCTCGCGAACGGACTGACGAATCGGTTTTTCCAGGATGGAGTCGGGTTGTACGGCGTCGGTCGCCCTGCTGGAAACATTACCAGCGACGACCAACTTCTCACCAACTGGCTGAGACCTCCAACGAGCAATGCAATCTTCCTGACAGGATATGGCAGCAACCCTGGCATCGCCCCATTGGGATGCCAAATGGGTGTAGCAAATCCGAACGGTATTCCGACATCGAACTGCGATCCAAACCTCAAGACGACTGTGGAATTCGTTGGGCCGGGATCTAAGAATCCGCATGACACTCTTGTGCCAGACCCTGGCAAGTTCAGTCCGGCGGTCGGCTTTTCCTGGCAGGTTCCCTTTGGTTTTATTGGACCAGAAGGTTCGACTGTGATTCGCGGCGGATTTCAGCGCACCTATGGACAGGCCGGATCCACATTTGCCGGCGGTCTGTTGAGCGGGCCGGGTGGCAGCGATTCTCCAAACGCCACTGCCCTTCTGAGTACCTCATGCGCTCAGGCGAAATTAGCGACCGGTCTTGCACTCAGTATCAGCGACCTCGGCTGTCTCGCTCCTTTGCCGACATCACGTGCTCCCGGAGCACCGATTTCGCTCACTGGACGCGCATGCTGTACCGCTTTCGGTAACAGTTACGGGAGTTATTCCCCGGACTACTACACCCCGTACACGGACAATTACACACTGTCGATTACGCGAAATATCGGATCGAAGTACACAGTGGATGCACGGTACGTGCGCACAATCGGAAAGGGACTCGGAGCGGCCGGCAGTTTCGGTTCAGCCGGCAGTGTCGATCTCAATACCTTGAATGTGTATCACAACCCGGAACTGCTCCAGGCTCTGAACGACACGCGGGCCGGCTTGAACAGTCCGTTCTTCGATCAGATGTTGATTGGAGTGAATCTCAATAATGGGACGGCAGGATATGGCGCGGTGGGTACTTGCGTGGCTTTGCCAACGGGAACAACATCGACACTTGCGGGCGTCGGCTGTCCTGCTGGACAAATACTCCAGCGCGGTTCCATGCAGATTCGCAGACAGTATGCTGCCAATCTTGCGAATGGGAACTACGTTGGTGTCCTCAACAGTCTGCTGGGCGCTATAAATTCCGGCACCACTACCGGACTACAAGCGGATCCTACGGGTCTTGATCCAGCGACGGGAGCTGCATTTCAAACCTCCCAACGAGTGCTCCGCAATGGCTGCAACCGGCTCGCGAACAATTCAACTCTGCCTGGTGGCTCATCGGGCTTCACATTACCCGATGGCACGGCCATCACGCCGCGCTGTTTCCCGGAAAACTTCATCATTACCAATCCGCAAACAGCCAGTTCCATTTACGCCGCAAATTACGGGTATTCGAACTACGATGCCGGTCAGATCACGTTCACCGCACGACCGGTTCAGGGAGTCAGCATTCAGGCTACCTACGGCCTGAGCAAGACCTTGTCGCTGCCGGGCAACGGCTACACCGATCCATTGAACAAGCAATTGGATTATGGGACGGTGCTCAGCTCGCTCGGCCAGGACTTCAAGGCCAATGGCACGGTGGAATTACCGATCGGTCCCAACAAATTAGTAATGGGCAATAGCTCAGGGGTGCTGGCTCGCGTTCTGGAACACTGGCAGACCAGCTTCATTTACACGACTGCTCAGGGCAGCCCTCGATCCATGCTGGGAACCAGCAACATGTTCTATGCCAACGGCCGTCCCGACGTTGTTGGACCGTGGGACAATCCCGAAGGACATGTCCAGTGGAATGGAAACACTGGGAATTACTTTGGGGCGGGCACTCCATACCTTTCATTCGTTGATCCGCAGTGCACGAATGGGACAGTCGGAATTACGACTGCCTCGGATCCTGGGAACTTCAATCTCTCGGCCAACTGTACGCTGCAAGGGTTGGGTAAAGTTGTTCCCACGGGAACGCCGGGCGCTGTCACGTCAAAGAACAGCCCCGTTTCGGTTCTACCTCTGCTCCAAAATCCATTGCCGGGAAATCAGGGCAACCTCGGTTCGTTCACGATGCATTCGTTGCCCCGATGGTCGCTGGACGGCAATTTGTCCAAGAACTTCCGAATCTCGGAATCGAAGGGCGTTGCGATTCGATTCGATGCAACCAACATATTGAATCATCCGACGTCCGGCGATCCTGCGGGACTCGGCAACGCAGGCAGCAGCCTCATTGACACTTTCGGGGTAATCAACACGAAGACCGGAAATCGTCAGTTCCAGGGTTCGCTGCGGTTAACGTTCTAGCTCGTCAATAAGAGAGGGACGGAGAGCCTTAAACGGCTGTCCGTCCCTCTTTCTTTTTCCGGCCCACCGTCCCACGTTGTCAGCCAAATGGCTTCACCCCTGGAAACCAGTCGTGACAACTGGAACCATCGCCGTCAAACCGCAACCTGCGGCAGCCGCAGCACTCGTCGGAACGTTCCGTAAATAGGAAGACTAAAACCGGAATACGTTCTACGTTCGATCTTCTACAGGGGGGATCTTAGAGTGCGCCGAGTCTTCATTTCAGTAATGGCATTGCTTTGTGTGCCTTTGGCTGCGAAAGGTGCAATTGCTCAAAATGGGGCCATCGGTGGAGTTGTAACACATGCCACCACGGCTCTGATTCCCGGTGTGTCACGGTCACATTGACCAATACCGCGCCGGGAATCTTCATAGCGCTGTCCCCCTAAGGGGATCTGATTAAAACAAGATTAAATCAAGTGTTTGACACACGCATGCTGATTGATATAGAACCGAGCCCTGACAATCGTCGGCAAAAATAAGGACAAGTAAACAATATCGAACCGAGAGGATTCTGCCCGATTCCTCTCACATCCTCCAGGGAAGTACCCATGCGTAGAATCGTTGCAGCAATGATTTTGTTTTCGGTTGTTTCCAGCATCTCGTTTTCTCAAGCGGCCACAGGGCGGTTGGGTGGCGTCGTTACAGACCCAGGCGGGGCCCTGGTTCCGGGTGTTACAATTGTCGTCACAAATGCGGATACGGGCGTTGAGAACACCACACTCACCAACGATTCGGGTTCGTACGAATTTCAGTCCTTGCAGCCGGGCTTGAACTATAAAGTCAGCGCTTCGCTGACGAGTTTCCAGACTCAAACCGCGACGGGAATTGCCTTGGGAGCATCGACGGGAGTTCGTCAGAACTTCGTCTTGAAACTAGCTGCCGCCACGGCGAGTACGGTTGATGTGTCCGCAGCAGCGGACCAGGTGCTGACCGAGTCGACGGCTACGGTGGGAGCAATGCTTTCTGGCACCCTGGTACGGGATCTCCCCCTGGTTGGCAACGACGTCATGGATTTGATGAAGGTTCTGCCCGGCTACAACGCCAGTACCTTTAGCTCTCCGGGCTTCCTTGGTGTGTACGACATCGTCGGGGGACAAACTCTGGACACGGTCAATGTGACTCGCGACGGAATGAGCGTGACGTCTGCACGGTATTCTCCGACCTTTTACGGCCTTACCACGACGACCAACATCAATCCGGAACTGGTTGGTGAAATCCGGTTGATTCTGTCCCCGGTCGATGCCGAACTGGGACGCGGCAATTCCCAGGTTCAAATTCAGACGCGGAGCGGAACGAACAAATTCACGGGGAGCGCAGTGTGGAACATTCAGAACACGGCATTTAATGCCAACACCTGGAGCAACAATCACACGCTTCAGGCGGATGGGCAGGCGACGCAGCCGAACTGGAGAAACACACATGACGTGACGCTGACCTACGGCGGTCCGATCATCCGCAGTAAAACGTTTTTCTTCGTAGCCTGGGAACAGCAGCGGAGCAACACGCGGTCGTTAGTAAGCAATACTGTTTACACCGACACGGCCCGTAACGGAATTTTCCGATTCTGGGAGAAATGGAATCCGGGCAATGCAACCCAGAACGCTCCCACAACGTTCACGACAACGAATATCGGTGGGGTCCTGGTTTCAAGCGGCGCTCTGATGCCGTCTGTTGATCTTGCAGGTATCCCCATTATCCCCAAGGCGAATGCGGACGGGAGTACTCCTTACGCCGGGAGACTGATGTGCTTTAGCGTGCTTGCATTGCCGATCACAGCCGCAGATTGCGGACCAGTACCCACGGGAGCGACGCTTGGTGTCATCAACAACGCGACTCCATGGGATCCCTTGCGTCCGGCAGCCGATCCGACCGGATTCATCGCCAAAACTCTTGCGGCAATGCCGAAGGCGAATTTTTTTGGCGCCGGGGACGGCTTGAATACTGCGGCATTCCGTTGGCTGCGGGGAACGAAAGGATCGGGTTCCGCACTATTTGGCGCGAATAGCGGCGCCAATACCTCAGTCGGAATATCTGACTTTGTCAATCGCAAGCAGATCAATATAAAGCTTGATCAGAACTTTTCCGCCAGGCACAAAGTGAGCGGTGGCTGGAGCTATCAGTTCGATGACAGCGCCGACTTTCTTGCCAGTTGGCCGGATGGCATCAACGGTCAGGTTATTCGGAGACCTCAGGTTCTCACGATATCCGCGACATCGACGCTGTCGGGTTCGAAGTTGAACGAAGCGCGGTTTGGAATGTCCCGCAACAAGTCCGGAGAATTCCTTGCGATTGAAAGCAAGGATTCCGCGATCCGTAAAGCGGCGGAGTCATGGTATCTGAAGGGAGGCGTCAATCCCGATAACGGTAAGACCTATGATGTGGCGTTCACTCCCGCAGGTGGCGTTTGGAACAGCGGCCCCATCAATTTCAGCGGCTTCCCGAATGCGCTGGCGAACGTCGCGCCAACATACGAATTCTCCGATACGTTCAGTTGGACCGTGGGCCGTCATTCCTTCAGGTTCGGCGGGACGCTCCGGAAAATTGGTTCAAAGGGATACGACCAATATACTCCGGTGCCGGTTACAGGTGGCGCCGACACTGCTCATGTCAGCAGATTGAATGACTCTGCAACTACGACGGATCCCATCTCACTTGCGAACTTCGCTCAGCTGACTGCCTTCCCCATAACGGCAAGGGGGAGTTCGGCCAACTTGCTTTACTTCATGAACGGATCCGTTTCGACTGCATCGATGTTGCGCTGGATTGACGATCCCACCGATGTGCCCAAAGCCCACTGGGAAGATGTGTCCAGTGGCCGGAAGACTCAGAATCAACTCTCCACGGAATGGTCCGCATTCGTGAAAGACGATTGGAAGCTGACCAGGAATCTGACGCTTAGCGGCTGCCCAGAAATTAATTCACATTCAGATTGGGGCGCAGGCTGTAGTTCCACTGGCCAAGGGTGTCATGTTTAACCAGATTAAGCCGACGCATTTGGGCGTCAGAGACTGTGGCTCCGGTATCG
>JBGPBY010000270.1:0-9642 GCA_041481485.1 Terriglobia bacterium | reverse complement strand
TTCCTGGCGAATACGATACCGGAGCCACAGTCTCTGACGCCCAAATGCGTCGGCTTAATCTGGTTAAACATGACACCCTTGGCCAGTGGAACTACAGCCTGCGCCCCAATCTGAATGTGAATTAATTTCTGGGCAGCCGCTAAGGGAATGCCGCCACTCCGTGTCTCTATTCGGTAGCCGCTTCGCGGCATTTCATTTTTCGAATTATTCGCAAATCGGAAAACGCCCTCCAGCAGAGGCGGAAAATGCAGGTTGAGGCACCATCGTCACTTTCGACGCCTTGCGGACTTCGGTTGAACATGCGATGCTAGCTGACTCGCATATGTCACGCGCAACATCATTTAAAGACATTCAAAAGAGTCTGGATCTGGCAGGACAGGAACTGACGATTCTGCATCAGATCAGCCAAACCATAAGCTGTACGCTCGATCTGGACAAGGTATTGCACCAGATTATCGATCTGGTTATCGAGAACACGAAGGGCGATTCCTGTCTCCTGTACCTCCTGGACGACAAGGAAGAGTTTCTCGTTCTTCGGGCATCGAAGAACCCTCATGCCAGGCTGATCGGCAAAATTTCAGTCAAGGTTGGCGAGGGCATTACAGGTTGGGTGGCGCAACAGGCCGAACAGGTGGCGATTGCACGGCACGCCAGCAAAGACGTCCGGTTCAAATTCTTCAACACGTTGCCGGAAGACCGGTATGAGGCGTTTATCTCGGTTCCGATCATTGCTCCGACCGGCAGAGTGACCGGTGTCATCAACGTCCAGCATCGAAAGGCGCATCGGCACAGCGAGCAGGAACGGACGCTGCTATCGATCATCGGTCATCAGGTGGGAAGCGCGATTCAGAATGCCCGGCTTTATGAGGAAGCCTCCCATCGTTCACGTCAGATTACGACTCTGGCCAAAGTCGGTCAGTTGATGTCATCAGGACAGTATTTGGAGGAGATGCTGCAACTGATCGTCAACATGATTGCTGAAATGATGCAGGCCAAGGTCTGTTCGATCATGCTTGTCGATACGCAGAAGAACGAACTGGTGCTGAAGGCCGCGAAGTGTTCGAGCGAGGAATACTGGCAGCGTCCCAATCTCAAAATCGGTAAAAGCCTGATCAGCCGTGTCGTGAAGGAACGTTCACCACTGATGGTCCGAGATGTGACGAAGGAAGAGGGCTATCTCTATCCGGAACTGGCGACCAAGGAAGGTGTCCGGTCTCTGGTTTCCGTGCCGATGATCTTCAAGGACCTTGTGTTGGGAGTCATCAACGTGTACTCCGCACAGGAGCGTGTCTTCTCGATGGAGGATCTGCGAGTGCTTTCCACCGTGGCGGATCAGGCCGCGATGGCATTTGAAAATACCAAACTCAGCGTTGCCGTTCAGGAAGGACAGGAAGCGCTGCAGAGCCGCAAGCTGGTGGAGCGTGCCAAGAGCCTGTTGCAGAAACAGGCCAGTCTTTCAGAAGAGGAAGCCTACAAGCGCCTTCAACAGCAGAGTATGAAAACCCGCAGATCGATGCGGGAAATCGCAGAGGCCGTGATTCTTTCCAGCGAACTTCAGAGCTGACCGGAAGTCAGTTCGTGATGTCGCGCATGCCCTCTTCGTAATACTTACGGTAAAGAATCTCCCATTCGGCGCTGCCTTCCGGAATTTTGCGCGACTGGGATGCCACCATTTTTCGTGCCGCTGCGTCGATGGTTTCTTCCTTCTTCAACCAGAGCATCAACATCTCGAATACAGCCAGCCGGATAGTGTTCCGGTCTTCGATAAATTCGATTTCATCGATCGAAGCCAGTTTCTCGGCCACTGCGTGAGAAAGAACGTTGACTTTGTCCCGGGACAATCGCATGAGTTTTCCGTTTAGAGAACGATCTTGCGTTCTCTGACGATCTTTCCTTTTATAAGTTTGAACATTTCCTGATACGACGCACCCGTCATGCGCATCTGATCCTGATACTGATTGAGCATGACGCGGACTTCTTCATTGACGCGATCTTCAAGATTGATTTCGGCGTCCAGCACGTCGAAAATCAACTGCTCGAGGTCGAGTCCGGCAGGCACCTCAATCATGTCCTGCTTGAGGAGATCTTCTGATACTCTGCCGGCAAGCAGTCGAACGAATTCTTTACGCAAGCCCATCCGGCTATCGTCCCACAGAGTTTCCGGACTTTTCAAGACGTGATCTCAATATTCGCAATCCATTGAGGTATAGTCGGCCTCATGAAGCGCACATTTTTTATCTGGATTCTGGTGGGAATTTCCGTGCCTGGAGCCGCTTGGGTGGCTCACAGCCAAAACGCCCGGCGCCCGGGGCCGCTGCGCATTGAGAAGGTGAAGGGCGACCTGTACATGATATCGGGTGAGGGTGGGAACGTTGCCGTGTACGTCACCAATGAGGGTGTCATTCTCGGGGACGACATGTTCGATCGAAACCACGACGATATCCTCGCCCAGGTGAAAACGCTGACCGACAAGCCGATCCGGTACGTCTTCAATACTCACCAGCATGACGACCATGCCGGTGGCGATTTGAAGATGCTCCCAATGGCGGCGGTCATCGCACATCGGAATCTCCGGGCCAACCTTGCAGACATCAAGCAGCCGTATTACGAAGACACCCCCGGCACGCCCATCGGGTTGCCAAGCGTTACGTATGACGACGAAATCTCCGTTTTTCTCGGCGGAAAGGAAGTTCGAGCCAAATACTTCGGCCGCGGCCACACCAGCGGCGATTCCATTATCTATTTCCCCGAAGTCGGTGTGATTCAGACCGGCGATCTTTTCTTAAGGCTGGGCCCGCGCACGGGAACGCCTGCTTCGACGCGGCCTCCCGGCGCGAATATTTATGTGGACTATGCCCAGGGAGGAAGTTTCATGGAATGGACCAAGACACTGGACGGCGCGTTGTCGCTCAAGTTCGATACCGTCATTCCGGGACACGGTCCAGTCGCCACCAGGGACGACCTTGTGAAATTCAGAGCCGACATCGAAACCATGAGGACTCGTCTAATCGCAATTGTGAAATCCAGCACAACAAAGGACGACATGGTCAACACGCTGGAAACCGACTATGGATGGAGGGCCAAGGGCTGTCCTCTCACTCCGCCTACCGCGGGATGCCTGCAATTCCAGCAATCCGATTCCATGTTTGCAGAATTGAAACGGCAGAATTGAAGCCGTTGAAAATTGTGGCGGCGGCCTTCTATGACGGCGGGGGGGCACGATCATAGACCGGGAAGGGATTCCCGGTTGGCCGCCATTTCTGCAGTATGGCACTTCGGATTCCGGCAGGCGAATTTATTCGAACCGTATTTGGGAAGCGGTAAACCATGTAGTTTTGTGATTGACGCTACGAGGCGGTTCGTAGTAAATCCTTTGCATCAATCTATGAAGCACCGGAATGACTTGCCGATACCGACGGAACGCGAACTCGAGATTCTGAACATTCTTTGGGAGCGGGGTGCCGCGACGGTTCGTGAGGTACACGACGAACTGTCTCCGTCAAAACCCTCTCAATATACAACCACGCTGAAGCTGATTCAGATCATGTCGGAAAAAGGGCTGGTGACGCGATCCGAAAAGGATCGGACTCATGTGTACCGTCCGGTGATCCGCCGGGATCGTGTGCGGCAGCAGCTGGCATCATCGCTGATGCAGCGCGCATTTGGCGGATCGTTGCACAAGCTGGTTGTCGGCGCACTGGGAGCACGGAAGGCGTCAAAGGAAGAGTTGTCGGAACTGCGTCAGCTGATCGACGACTACGAGAAGGGAAGGAAGTGATGATCGAACAATGGATGAATCCTGCGGTAATCCAGCGCATGGCCGGTTCACTCCTTCACTTCTTCTGGCAGGGCGCGGTGTTGGCCATAGCGGTATCCATTTCGCTGCGCCTGCTCTCGCGAAAGTCTGCGGAGACTCGGTACGTTGTTTCGGTCGTTGCACTCTTTCTTATGCTGGCGGCTCCGATCGTGACCTTCCTGTTCTATGCGGAGACGGGCCAGATTGCCCTGCGCGCGATTCGATTCATTGGAGAATCGTTCGAACCTTCCGGGTCGAGATCGCTTCGTTCATTGGAAACGGCGGCGTGGGCGCAGTGGATTGTTCTCGTCTGGTGCGGCGGTGTTGCCATCTGCGCGATTCGCCTGATGGCATCATGGAAACTGTCTCAGCGTCTGAAGCGTTCCGCCGTTGCGTCGGTACCGGCTCCAGTTGTGAAGATGTTTGAACAGGTTCGCGAACAACTGGCGCGGGGAAAACGCGTCGCGTTATTGCTGAGCGAATACATTGACACCCCTGTTGTGGTCGGCTGGCTCCGGCCCATCGTGCTCCTCCCGGTGACCGTCATAACCGGATTGAATGAAGATCAATTGCTCGCGGTGCTGGCCCACGAGCTGGCGCACGTCCGGCGTCATGATTTTCTCGTCAACATGCTGCAGAGCGGGGTGGAATCGATTCTCTTCTACCATCCGGCGGTGTGGTGGTTGTCGGCGCGCATTCGCAGGGAACGCGAAAATTGTTGCGACGACCTCGCCGTGCGGGTCTGCGGCGATCGCTTGCTGTACGCCCAGGCACTGGTCGAACTGGAGCGGCATCGTGCGGTTGTGCCGGCGCTGGCCCTTGCCGCAACCGGTAACGATCTGAGTGGGCGTGTTCGGAGAATTCTCGGAAGGGAATCCGGAAATCGCGATTGGCAGCCGGCTGCCGCGGCGTTGGCCTTCGTCCTGGTGTGGATTCTTGCCGGCGTGTGGCAGTCATCCATGCTCAACGCTTCGACCATGATGCCGCCAACACTCCGGGCTGCGGCCGTTCTTCCGGCAGCGCCGCAGCCATCCGTATCGATGGCCGGAGCGGTGCAGTCCATTGCGGCAATTGTAACGGCACAGCCGGTGCCGCCAGAACCACAAGGGTTGCCGGATTCGGGCATTGGAATCGTTCAGGGGATGGTGACGCGTGAAGGAACAAGCGACCCGATTCCCGACGTCCAGATCACCTTATTCGGCAAGGGCTATGGCCGCCCGCCCGTGAGTAGTTTTCAAGACGTGGACGCACTACTGAATCTGAACCGCGATTTGATTCTCGGGGAATTGAATCGAGCGGTGCAGAACGGAACCGTGACCGTTATTCCCACTTTGTCGGAGCCCATGCCCTTTACTGCGGTAACCGATGGGAGCGGCCATTTTTCAGTTGCGAATGTTCCGGTGGGAGTTGCCAACGTCAGCGCTCAATTGAAGGGATATTTTGGCAAAGGGGGAAATGGCAACTATCCGTCTGTTGCGACAAATTCAGTTGCGGTAGTTTCCGGAAAGACATCGGATGTCCGCATATCCATGACTCCTGGCGGCAATATCAGCGGCCGGATCACGGATTCGAATGGGAAGCCCGCTTCGGATATCCAGGTTCAGATTCTGCAGTGGGGGTATACCGATGGGCATGCGGCGCTGCAACTGCAGGACTCCAAAAACACGGACGATCGCGGCGAATATCGCGCGTTTGGCTTGTCTCCGGGGGAATACGTCGTTGCGGCAATTGCCCTTGCTCCGCCAACTGGCGGGCGTCGCACAAATTCGGGCGTGCCAGTGAAAACTTTCTATCCGGGCGTGACGGATCAGACGCGCGCACAGGCGATTCTCATAAGACCGGGTGAGGACCGAACAGGCACCAATATGTCGATGTCGACGGCAACTCTGGTTACGGTCTCCGGAAAGGTGACGTCTGGACTGCCGCCCGCGTCTGCTCCAACCGGTGCCAATCGATCGGCCGCCACGACAGTGACTATCGCCCAGCAAACGCCGGATCCTGTCCGGGATTTATCGCGCATCGCATCGGTGGCAGCGAATCCGGATGGCACGTTTCAAATTCCCGAGATCCCGCCGGGAACCTACGACTTGTTTGCCCGCATGCCGGTCGCGTATGGGTGGGGACCTTCGTTTCCTCCGGAGCGTGCCATTGCAGCATGGGCCATAGGCCGATCGACCGTGGTCGTGAAAGACTCCCGAATCGACAACGCGAACATCAATGTGTTTCCGGGAATTGATGTGAAGGGGAGCGTTACCGTCGACGGTAATCCATCCGCGCCCAGTTTGCTTTTCTATCTGGTCGTTGACGATGCGCTGGCCAGCGCTCCTGACGGACAGCTCATAAACATCGTGAATCAGATCCGGCGATATCCGATTCGCATCGACCAGGACGGTTCGTTTACTTATCCCGCTCTCCCGCCGGCGCGATATCGGTTTACTGCATTGTTGGGAGCGGCCGCTGCTGCGGTCGCTTCCGTTACCGCCGGAGCCCGAGGTCAGGCGGTCGCTCCCGTCTCCACTCCAGTTCCTGCGACGCCGTTGCCCCCGAATGCGTATCTTGCGGACATCCGACAGGGCGGCATCAGTGTGTATGACTCTGGAATCGTTATTGGCACCCAAACGTCGATGCCTCTCGAAGTGCTCGTGAAGACGGATGGCGGACGCATTGACGGAAATGTCATCGGTCCCGATCGAAAACCAGTCGCCTCGGGCATAACCGTCGTTCTGATTCCCCCAGAAGGGCGACGCCAGAATTCCGAACTTTACAAGAGCGCACGCACGGATGCGGATGGCCACTTCGTCATGGGTGCGATTCCGCCGGGTCGATACACTCTCCTTGCATGGGGAAATATCCGACCGGGCGCGTATCAAAATCCGGAGTTTTTGAAGCAGTATCTGGATCGCGGCGTTGCGGTGACCGTCGTTCCGAATTCGAAGGACATCCGGGAAGTGACCCTGATCCCGTGAGCTGCCGCAAAGAATACCTTTCACACTGGTTGGCGCCGGTGCCCAGTGTCACCCCACAACCCTGAAAACAGGAAAACCCTGGAAAGCCGCGGTCGGACTAGATCTGCTCCCCGCACAGGCCGTGGGCGGCAAAGGCTCGGTTGGCGGGACTATAGCACTCGATACAACAGGTTGATGTTCGATACCTAACATACAAATCCGGCGGCCTAAAATAAGATCCCGGCCCGTGAGCAATCAATTCCACATTAACCACCTCCGCCTTTCCGAGATCGCCAACAGTACAAATCCGAACGGCATGACCGATTTTGAAACTCAACACGTAGAAGACTGCGATGAATGCAGGCGATTACTTATCGGGTTCATCAAAAGCTGGACCGTGGATTCCGCACAACTCGGGAATCCAGAGTCATAGCTTGGAGGGGAGACTGAAAAAGCTTTCGAGCCCTCACGAGTCCGGCGCCGCCGCGTTGAATCCATCGAAAGGCAGGCTCATGACGACAATCACCCTCGTGACCCCGGGCGGAACCTTCACCCTGACCGCCCCTACATCGTTAGACACGGCCCGCACGATCGAGATTCGGAAGAATGCTTGGTGTGATGAACCGTTTGGTGCGCAAACTCAGAATCAGCGGTTCTGCAGGGATTCACACCGGACTACCTGGCATCGGAAGTTGGGACCAGAGAAGCCGCACTCAGCCTGATTTTCCTTGCGACGTCTGCTTGTGGGAGCGATTCGCGGAGTGGGTGAGAGGATGGCCACCCGGCAGTTGTCTCATTTCGAATTGCGATATTCACTTATTACGTATGCAATGATCATCAGCACAATCAAGAGGCCGCCGCACACCTTTAGAATCTTTCCTAAGCTAAATTGAACATGGTAATCGTAGATTTGCATGGCTAGCTTCTGAAGCAATGTCGAGCGGGAAGACCCGGCTGTTGGTGGTCGGTTTTGTGTTGCTGGATCATTAGAAGGGGCATCGAAGTAGATATTTCGGCAGCAACGCGGCGTTGACGAAAACCTTCCCTTGCCCCACTCCCACGATATCTCATGATTCAGCCGATTGGCCCGGAGCTCCATTCCCCATCGGCACTCGATGAGGAAACATAAGCCCGTTCATCCCGACTCATCGGTCACATCTACGGTATGCCGGTTACGTCCAAGTGATTCGCTGGACCGGTAAACACCAGACGACATCTCGAGGTTGTTTTCGAAATTCTCCCGTCATGTTCTTTGCAAACACTTTCCCGTATGGTGAGAAATAGCTCGGTTGAATCTACATCACTGTTATTGTAAAGCAGCAGGCTACAATCCACTTCTTTGCTCTCAATATCGCGCGTTGAACTCGCAAGAGACATACAATTTGCGCCAGCATTGTTGCCAATCTTCAGGAGTACTCATGATGGAAGTTGCGAAAGCCGGACGGGGGCGTGTGCTGGTGATCGCTGTCGCGTTGCTGCTAGGACTGGTCGTGCCGCACGACGCTCCAACACTTGGGCAGACTACATCAGAGCGATTCTGGCTCGCCGGGCGATATGACGGCAACCGAATCATTGTTTATTTCAATAAGGTGAAGTTCAAGGGGACGGTTCCCAAGAACGCGGTGAAAATCGCGTACCCTATCGCCGATGCATTCTTTTCTCCTGTTGGACTTTCAACTCAGTATGTTGCACGGTTCCAGCAGGGAACCGGGGCGGAACACTTTTCCATCGGCGATCGTTACGACTTGTTATTGGGCGATGAGAGGATCACGACTGTCACACTGACGTCTCTCGTTGGCTTCGAGAGTGATGAGCAAGTTGGAAATGACTCATTCATAGGGGCACTAGCGACGACGAAGATTGACGATCTGTTGTTCACAAGCAACTACTATGTGATGAAGCGGCATGTCGAGCCTCCTTCAGGCTCTCCAAAGCCGAAATTCGATCCGAACGCGATCGTTGTCAAGCTGGACCGCGACCCGGTCCCTTTCGACATCCAGGAGAAAGTAGCCGGACTGATGATCGAGCGAATGAGGACCGAGGCTGTACCGCCGGATTTGAGGATAAAGCTGGGAAACATCTCGCCGACGTTAGAAGTGCAGCGTTTCACGATTGCCGATGGGAGTATTCGTTACCATGTTTGGGCGGATTGGAGATCGGAAGGGCCACGAGGCTTTGATTCGATCGTTAGGCTCGGGGCCTGGATCACGCCTGCACCAGCCATTCGTTTCCTGGCAATCGAACCTCTTAGCGACTATGACGGGGTCCAGAAAGAAAACCTGCTTAACGCGGTGAACCTCGGTGGCGGAAGAACGGGCATCGTCGTGAATGTTCAGGGCGAGGACAGCAGAGCAATCGAGTTGAGGGAATACAGGGACGGCGTCACCCTTACGGGAATGCGATTGCTGAATGACATCGGGGCTGGAGAATAGGTCATAGCGAAAGGGAAAAGTGCCCTGTTCTGGTCGTCGCCGCAACCCGCGATTAACGGGCTAATATTTAGCGATCCGGCCCATAAGCATTCGCGCTAACTCTCCGATATGCAGGGAGACTGGCGCTGCCTTGATAACCGTTAAGTTCGGCATCGACCCATGATTCAAATTCAGAATGGGAAATTCTCGAAGCGAGAATGCGGCACCGGCGAAGCAAGTCGCGGAGGTTCTTTGTTGAATCCGAGGCTTCTTCCTGAATTGTATGAATCAGTCCCATATGGCAAGCAGTGGCACCCAAGCCCACAAATAAGAAAGCCCGGGTGTCACTCCCGGGCTAACTTCTTACATTCATTTAAGCGGGGTCGACGAGACTCGAACTCGCGACCTCCTGCGTGACAGTTCATTGGACATTGTAACAGACGATGAGAAGGAGTGAGCACAAGCGGTAGTGTTCACGGCCTCTTGCGTG
>JBGPBY010000269.1:0-9658 GCA_041481485.1 Terriglobia bacterium | reverse complement strand
CCTCACCGGCCGCTGCGCGGCACCCTCTCCCGTTGGGAGAGGGATTTTTTACATAGCGCCCTTACGGTGACCGCGCCTGCAATCTGAACTTCCGGAGCCATGTTACGATACCGATGAATGAACAACACACGGCTATACGTCGGGGGCATTGAGTTCATCGTTTTGTTGTTGTCACTCAGCGTGCACGAATCGGCGCATGCATGGACTGCAGATCGGCTGGGCGATCCCACGGCCCGCTTTCTGGGACGCGTATCCCTCAATCCCATCGTCCATATTGATCCGTTCGGAACGATCCTGCTTCCGCTCATTGGCATGTTCAGCGGAATCATGTTTGGCTGGGCGAAACCGGTACCGGTCAGCGTGAATCGCCTGCGCAATCCGTCGCGGGATTACATGCTGGTGTCTGCCGCGGGGCCGGTCAGCAATGTGCTTCTGGCGATCGTTCTGTTTGCAGTTCTCATGATGCTTAAGCTTTCGTCTTTGCAGTCGGCGGAAATTGTTCGCGAAGTTGCGTCGTTCAACGTTCCCGAAGGGGGAGGAATTATCGTTCCACTCACGATGGTGGCGTTCTATGGAATTGTGATCAACATTGTTCTTGCCGTTTTCAATTTCATTCCGATCGAACCTCTCGACGGTGCAGGAGTGCTTTCGGGATTGCTCCCTCGGCCGGTCAATTCGTTTCTCCACTCGATTCAAAGCTATGGAATGGTCATCCTGGTACTGCTTGTGGTTCTGGGAGTGCCTTCGTATTTTTACACGCCCCTGATTGGCGTGATTCAATCCTTCCTGACCGCCTGAATTGGAATATGAGTAAACCGAAAATTTTAAGCGGCATGCGGCCTACGGGCCGCCTTCATCTGGGACATCTCGTCGGTGCACTCGATAACTGGGTGCGATTACAGGATGACTATCAGTGCTTTTACTCCATTGTCGACTGGCACGCGCTGACCACGAACTATGAATCGACAGGGGAAATTCGCGCCGCCATTCTGGACAACGCCATGGATTATCTGGCCTGCGGGATCGATCCCAATCGCGCGACGGTTTTTATTCAATCGCACGTTGTGGAACATGCTGAGCTTCACCTCCTGCTGTCGATGATCACACCGTTGGGCTGGCTCGAACGGGTGCCGACCTACAAGGAAATCATCAACGAGCTCGCTGGCCGCGATCTGCACACCTATGGATTTCTGGGCTACCCGTTGCTGCAATCCGCGGACATTCTGGTTTATCGCGCGAATGCGGTCCCGGTCGGAGAAGATCAGGTCTCGCATATCGAACTCACACGGGAAATTGCCAGGCGCTTCAATCATTTGTACTCGCCGATTTTTCCGGAGCCGCAGGCTCTGCTCACAAAGGTGCCGAAACTTCCCGGGACGGATGGCCGGAAAATGAGCAAGAGTTATGGCAATGCGATCGCTCTCACCGAACAGCCTGAGGTTGTGAAGCAGACGTTGCGCAATATGATGACCGATCCTGCCCGCAAGCGGCGTACGGATCCGGGCAATCCGGATGTCTGCCCGGTTGGCGACTATCACAAGGTGTTTTCCAGTGAAAATAGAATTGCTGAGGTGGACCAAGGTTGTCGCTCCGCGGGAATAGGCTGCATCGAGTGCAAGATGTGGTTGTTCGACAGTCTGCAGAAGAAACTGGGCCCAATTTACGAACGGCGGCAGGAACTGGAAAAGAGAAAGGGCGACGTGTCCGGAATTCTTGCAGAAGGAGCGGTAAAGGCGAAAGCCGCAGCCAGTGAAACCATGGGACTTGTGCGGGAAGCGATGAAAATCTGACATGACAGAAGATCTGAAAATTACACTGCCTCTGTACGAAGGGCCACTCGACCTTCTGCTCGATATGATCCGCAAACAGAAGATCGACATTTACGACATACCGATTGCCAACATCACGAAGCAGTATTTGGAATATTTGCATGTGATCCAGGAAATGAACGTGGATGTTGCATCGGAATTTCTCGTCATTGCGGCGCAGTTGATTTACATCAAATCCCGCATGCTCCTTCCACCGGATCCCGATGCCGTGGATGGCGAAGCCGAAGATCCGCGCACGGAGCTGGTGCGCCGCCTGCTCGAATACGAGAAGTTCAAAAACGCAGCCCAAATGCTCTATCAGCGCGAAATGCTGGAAAACGCATCGTGGAATAACGCGGGAAACCTGCCGATTTCCGAAGAGGAACTCGAACCTCAAATGGCGGTCGGCTTAATCGATCTGCTTCAAGCCTTTCGCAATATCATCGAGCGCGCCAAAGAGCGGCCGATGATGCAGGTCGATCGGGAGGAATTCTCGATTGAGCAGATGATGGGATACCTTTTCGATCAAATCAACACACGCGGTCCGGTTACGTTAAATGAAGTGCTTCCCGAAGTCATTACACGGCGGGGACTGATTGTAGCTTTCCTGGCAGTTCTGGAACTCACACGCCTGAAGGCAATCTTCCTCCACCAGGAAGTTGTATGCGGGGACATCATGACTCGGGTCAATCCAAACTATGAACTATCCAAATCTTTCAGCCCAGCTTGAAGCCATCGTTTACTTGGCGAAGGAACCGGTCAGCATCGACGCCATTGCGAAGGCATTGCCGGACGTGGACCGCAAATCCATTGAAGAATGCATCACGTCGCTGATCGAAAAGTACCAGATGGAAAATCACGGCATCGAGATCCGTGAAGTCGCCGGTGGACTCCGATTTTCCACAAAACCGGAACATCATGAAATTCTGAAGAAATTTCTTCAGAGTCAGCAGGCACCCACTCGCCTGTCTCTCGCCGCTCTGGAAACCCTTGCAGTGATCGCGTACAGGCAGCCGGTTACCGTTCCTGAAATACAGGAAATCCGCGGTGTTCATGCCAGCGGCGTGATCAAGACACTTCTCGATAAAAAACTCGTTGCTGCTGCCGGCCGAAAGGAAGTGTTGGGCCGTCCGATTCTGTACAAGACCACAAGGGATTTTCTGATTCACTTCGGCTTGAAAGACATCGGTGAGCTTCCGAGCATGGAGGAATTCGAGGAACTCATCCGGAACCAGGCATCCGCGGAAGATAGCATTCAGAGCGAACTCCCCCTCGAAGAAGTTCAATAAGGTACACTGCATTCATGCAGGAAAGACTTCAGAAGATCCTTGCCCATGCGGGAGTGGCATCGCGCCGCAAGGCGGAAGAGATGATCCTGCAGGGCCGCGTGTCGGTGAACGGCTCTCTGGTGACGGAACTCGGAGCCAAAGCGGACCCGCAATCCGACGTCATCAAGGCGGACGGCAAGAAGATTCATCTGGCGACAAGATTCGTTTATTTGCTGCTGAACAAACCGAAAAACGTGATGTCGACATCGAGCGATCCGCAGAATCGCCCCACCGTAATGGACTATGTCACGAAGGTGAAGGAGCGCATTTATCCTGTTGGCCGGCTTGACTTTGCCTCCGAAGGTTTGATCATTCTCACCAATGACGGAAATTTCACCCGGATGATGACGAAAGCGGGAATTGTTTCCAAGGTGTATCAGGTCAAGCTGGCATCGGAACCCGCGGAAACCGACCTCGAACGTCTGCGGCGGGGCATCTTTCTGGATAACGAGCGATTGGCTCCGTGCGAGATCACGCAGATTAAGAGCGGACCCAAACCGTGGTACGAAGTGACGCTGCATCAGGGACGCAATCAGCAGATTCGCCGCATGTTTCAGGTGATGGGAGCGCCGGTCGACAAGCTGCGGCGTGTGAGGATCGGACATCTTGAAGACAAGAAGCTAAAGCCCGGAGTCTGGCGCTTCCTGACAGACAACGAAGTACACGCATTCGAGGACGCTTTTGCTGTCGGCAAAAAAACGGCAAGAACCGGCACTCATTCCCGATGACCGCAAAAGAAGTTCTACAGACTTACCGCAGGATTGCGGTCGTGGGACTGTCATCCAACCCTTCCCGGGCGAGTCACGGGGTAACGCATTACATGCAGAATGCCGGTTACGACATCACACCCGTCAATCCCAACGAAATTGAGGTATTTGGAAGCAAGTCATACGCCTCACTGGATGACGTACCGGGTCCGATCGAGATTGTCGACGTGTTTCGCCGATCGGAGTTCGTTCCAGATGTCGTCGATGCTGCAATCCGGCGGCACGCCAAGGTGGTTTGGATGCAGCTGGGCGTTCGTCACGATGCCGCTGCACAGCTGGCTCGGCAAGCCGGCATCGAGGTTTTCATGGATCTCTGCATTCTGCAGGAACACATGTTGCACTTCGGTTTTGGAACGAATCCGTTTCAGTCTTAGGCAACTCTCAGAGAATTCTTCCGGCGTTGCATTTCCACGCCGAGTTCCTCGAGAAGATAATCGGGAAGAATTCTTCGTGCTTCATGGAACATTTCTTCTTCATCCATGGCGATGTGGCGGCTGACTTCGTCCATCAAGAGATCCATTTTAATGCTGAAATTTTCATCTGAAGGATTCATGGACATCAAATCCTGCAGAAGACTCTGGACTGCTCGATTCCGCTGTTGCGCAGTCGAAACAAGCCCGCCGGCTCGATCGGAATTTGTTGCGGAGAGCGCGGGATAAAATATTTCCGATTCCAACCGCGAATGAATGAGGATCTGACGATGAATTTCCTGAAGAAGTTCCCGTCGTCCGGTTTTGCCGCGCGCTCGTGTGCTTCTGAAACTGCTGAACAGATTTTGAAGCGCTGCATGGTCGTTTCTTAACATTAACGTAACTTTCATGACGAAACGTTTTCCCTTCCAAAAGTATTAGTGCCCACGAATTGCCTGAAAGTGGCCGGAGTGGACCACCCTCCTGGTTATCCAGAAACGGATAACTCGTTCCGTTTAGCGGAGATCAGTAGGGAAGGAGCATTTGAGCTGCCATTGTGGATCCTAACAGTGGAGAAAAACTCTGCGGGGCTGAACGTCCTCACTTGCAACTGTCCGTTGATTTGTTGTCCGTTGATTAATGGCCCTGGTGACATTGACGGATGACCCAATGGTCCAAATCGGGTGCTTGGAATATCGTTCTTCTTTCCCGCCCGTGCCGGATTGGGTCATCCGTCAATGTCACCAGGGCCATTAATCAACGGACAACAAATCAACGGACAATTGCAAGTGAGGGCGGGGTGGCGCCCCGTTATCCAGGTTCGTCCGTGCGGTTCGCCCTGCGTTTTGCCTTTGCCTCATCGAGACGGCGTTTGATTTCCGCTTCTGCGCCAATTTCCTGTGGTTCGATATATTGCCGGCCCACGAGCGATTCGGGAAGGCATTCCATTTCGGCGACTTTTTCCTCCTCGTCATGAGAGTATTTGTAGCCCTTGCCGTAACCCAACCCTTTCATCAGCCGGGTTGGCGCATTTCGGATGTGCAGGGGAACTGGATCGTTTCGTGTCTGTTCAACGTCGGCGACGACTTTTCCATATGCCACATACACGGAATTCGATTTTGGTGCCGCGGCAAGATAGACCACGCATTGGGCCAGGGCGAGTTTGCCTTCAGGAAGTCCAAGAAATTCAAAAGCCTCTTTGCAGTCCAGAGCAATGCGCAGCGCCTGTGTATCGGCCAGTCCGATGTCTTCGGAGGCAAAACGAACGAGACGCCGGGCGACATAAAGAGGATCTTCGCCGGATTCGAGCATGCGGGCGAGCCAGTACAGGGCGGCGTCCGCGTCGGAATTGCGAATCGATTTGTGAAGTGCGGAAATGATATTGAAGTGTTCTTCGCCGCTTTTGTCATAGAGCAGTTGGCGTTGTGCGGCCTGCTGAACGTCTTCGGATGTTATTGGCTTTCCCTCGCGCGCGGTCTGCGCCGCCAGTTCCAGAATATTCAGCGATGTCCGCGCATCGCCATTGGCAATGGAGGCGATGGCGTCGAGCGCGGAATTCTCAATGGGTATCGCGTCGCGTTTGGCTGCACGGTCCAGCAGGCTGCGAATGTCGGAATCGGTCAACGCCTTCAATACAAATACGCGCGCGCGCGAAAGCAGTGCGGATATGACTTCGAAGGAAGGATTTTCCGTCGTTGCGCCGATCAGAATCACACTTCCACGCTCCACGTGCGGCAGAAATGCATCCTGCTGGGCCTTGTTGAAACGGTGGATCTCATCGACAAACAGAATTGTCCGGCGGCCGACCCGATGAGAACGTTCTGCAGCGGCCATGACTTCTTTGATTTCCTTGATTCCTGAAGTGACTGCGGAAAAGGGAAGGAAGTCGGATTTCGTCATTCTTGCGATGATCTGTGCAATGGTTGTCTTTCCGACTCCCGGCGGTCCCCACAGAATCATCGATGGCACCCGATCCCGCTCAATGGCGGTTCGCAGCGGCTTGCCGGCGCCAAGCAGGTGCTCCTGTCCCAATACCTCGTCCAGCGTCGTTGGCCGCATTCGTTCCGCCATGGGCGAAGTCGAAAGCGGGGCGTTGGAATTTGTATCTCCGAACAATGATCCGCTCATGTCGGGCCCCGCTGCTTGGAGGACTCATACAAAATGACGGACGCGGCGATTGCGGAGTTCAAGGATTCAACCGGTCGGCGAAGGGGAATTCTCAGTATCTTGTCGCAGTATCGAAGTTCTTCATCATCAAGGCCCGATCCCTCATTGCCGACGAGAACAGCGGCCGGTAATCGCCAATCCCATGCGGTAATCACATCCTCGGCGCGTGGGGAGGTCCCGACTATTGGAATTCCGGATTTTCGAAAAAGGGCCGCCAGTTCCTCGAGTTCGATGTCCCAGGCGCATGGAAGTCTGAACATACTTCCGGCGCTGGCCCGCACCACCTTCGAGTTGTAGAGGGCGACCGTCCCGGTGAGACCGATGCACCCGCTTGCACCGAAGGATTCGGCGACGCGAATGATCGTTCCGGCGTTGCCAGGATCCTGCAGCCTTGAAAGAACCATGATCGGCCCTCCGCCGGAGTTTGAGGCAATACTGGTGAGGCTCGCCGCCCTCATTCGAACCAGAGCGATCAGACCCTGAGAGTGTTCGGTGGTCTGAATTTTCCGAAACGATGGCTGATCGAGAAGATAAACATTGGCATTGGTCTTCAAGGCTCCGGTCTCGACATCGGACCGGACAAACACGGAATGAATCTCCAGACCGCTGTATTCGGCTTCCTGAATCAGTTTTGGACCTTCCACTGGAAGTAAGCCATCGCCGGTAAGGGTGCCGCTGTTGACGGCCCGGCGAATGTCCGCCAGTCTTGGGTTGTGCTTGCCTGTAGTGAGTATGTGCACTGATAATTCTCGCATTCGATGCGGATATTCGACGCGTTTCATCTCTCCAACGGAGACTTCAATGAGATTCTAGCTTTCCTGAAGGCTGGCGGCGTCATTGGATTTCCAACAGATACTGCCTATGGACTCGGAGCCGATCCGTTTCATGAAGCTGCGGTCCGGCGCATATTCGAAATCAAGGGACGTCTGGAATCCAAGCCTGTTCTGGTGCTGGTCGACTCGATGGAGTTGCTGTGCCAGATCGCCGTTGTCTCTGAACCTGCCCGGATGCTGGCACGCCAGTTCTGGCCGGGACCGCTCACACTGGTTCTTCCGGCACTGCCGAATGTACCACGCTTTCTTACTGCCGGAACGGGCGCCCTGGGCGTACGATGGCCGAAATCGGATTTTGCCAACCGGCTGGTTCACGCATTGGAGCGGCCGATCACCGCGACCAGTGCCAACAAGTCGGGTCACCAAACTGCGACACGTGCGTCAGAGGTAATCGAAGATATTGGCCCGGATCTTGAAATGCTAATTGACGGCGGTCAGCTGCCTTCCGCCGAAGGATCAACCATTCTGGATATGACTGGCCCGTCTCCACGTGTGTTGAGGGAAGGAGCGCTGCCTCGTGAAATGCTGGCTGCGGCGCTTGACGGTAATCTGCAATGATCCGAAAGACTCTCAAAATTGCATTTTGGATTTTCCTGGGATTGGCCGTTGCCGGCGCACTCTACGGGTGGTCGCTGTACAAGGAAATACGCTCACTCGCTTCCGTCGACGATGCTCACGCGGCAGATGCCATCATTGTTTTGGGTGCGGCGCAATACAACGGGCATCCGTCTCCGGTTCTGAAGGCGCGCCTGGAACAGGCATTTAATCTTTACAATCGGGGGTTTGCCGCCGAGATCATCACCACAGGCAGCTACGGCCCGGATCCGAATTTTTCGGAAGCGCATGTCGGAACCGAGTACCTGATCCAGCTTGGTGTGGATCCCAATGTCATCATCACCGATCAGGCAAGCGGTACCACGCGCGACAGTATTCGCACCGCAGTTGCGATGCTGCGGTCCAGAGGGTGGACCAGCGCTCTCGTCGTAAGCGACGGCTTTCATCTCTATCGAGTCAAGCGCATGCTGGAAGATGACGGAATCACGGCTTACACTTCGCCAGCGCCCATGAGTCCCATTGAAAGCGACCCCACAAAACGCTACTGGCACAGCCTGAGGGAAGTTGTCCTTTTTCTCGCCTATCGCACCATGAATCTTTAATGCGGTTTGTTTTATAGTTACGCGACTCGACTTGAAAGGAACGCTGCATGAAAATCGATATCTTCAACCATTTTTTCCCAAAGAAGTACTTCGACGAGTATGTCGACCTGGGGTCCAGCCTGAAAGACATGGGCAAGCGTGTGCAGAATATTCGCAACATTATGGATCTCGATCAGCGGTTCCGGGTCATGGATGAGTTCGGGGAATATTGCCAGATCCTCAGTTTGCCTGCGCCTCCAGTGGAAACTCTCGCTGGACCGGAGCAATCGCCGGCGCTGGCCAGAGTTGCCAACGACGGACTGGCGGAATTGGTCGCGAAATACCCGGAAAGATTTCCGGGGTTTGTCGCGTGTTTGCCAATGAACAATCCGGCCGAACTTCTAAAGGAAATGGATCGGGCCATGAATGATCTCGGTGCCTGTGGCGTGCAGATCTACACTAACGTTGCGGGCAAGCCGCTGGATCTGCCGGAATTTCAACCGCTGTTTGATGAGGCGGCACGGCGGGATTTCCCCATCTGGATGCACCCGTCCCGCGGCGCCGACTTTTCGGACTACAAAAGCGAAACCAAGTCGAAATATGAAATCTGGTGGACGCTCGGCTGGCCGTACGAAAGCAGCGTTGCAATGTCTCGACTGGTGTTTTCCGGTCTCTTTGACCGCAATCCGAATATCAAAATCATCACGCATCACATGGGTGGAATGATTCCGTATTTTGAAGGCCGAGTCGGTTACGGTTGGGATGTTCTGGGCGAGCGAACTTCGGATGAGGACTACGTCACACTTCGCAAAAGCATGAAGAAACGTCCCGTCGATTACTTCCACAGCTTTCTTGCGGACACTGCGTTGTTCGGTGCGGCCTCGGCTACCCGATGCGGTCTGGATTTCTTCGGAATCGATAATGTCGTTTTCGCTTCCGATACTCCGTTTGAACCCTCCCCCGGGTTGTATATTCGCGAAACCATCAAGGTCATTGAAGGTCTTGGACTGACGGCCGATGAGAAGGATCGAATCTACTGCAGGAATGCCGAGCGTCTTCTGAAAATTGCGGTGAAGCAGTAGGAGATGGCCATGTTCCCAGCCGCGTTAGCGGCGGCAGTCCCTTAGCCCCCGGCGTGAGCCGGGGGATTTGAGCTAAAAAAGTAAATAAGCCGCGTAGCGGCGACAGATCAAGAAAATTGCTGGATCTG
>JBGPBY010000268.1:0-9664 GCA_041481485.1 Terriglobia bacterium | reverse complement strand
GCCCGGCGATCACCAGCACGATCAGTATGGGGAGCAGAATGCGCACCTGCCACGACTTCTGCTTTTGGGGGATCGCGTGCTCGCCGTAAATCAAACTGCCAATAAGCTTTTCTGCCATGATTACTCCGTTTTGCCGAACCAGCGATCCAGCTCTGTCCCTGTGACTCTTCTCCGGGATTGGATAAGCAACCGCTTGGCCCACAATCTCGAGAACTCCCGCACAATGTAGAGCAGTGCGCCGATGGAACTCCACTCGCGAATCAAAACCCATCCGATGACTGCAGCGTCGCGAAACGTGATCTGCCAGAAATCCCGGCGATAAAGACTTCCAGTCATGTTATTCAGCCGCAGCAGAAACCGATTTTTCACTCCATGATAGTTGATCAGCGCCGAAAGTTGCGAGCGCCGCTCGGGGGTCACCCGCCGCCGATGCAGGGCAACCGCTTCCGGAACATATATGGATGTCCATCCCATCAGACGGCATCGCCACGCCAGATCCGCATCTTCCCGGTAAGCGAAAAAATCTTCATCGAAAAACTGGGAATCAAACGACGTGTCCTTTAACGCCTGGACGCGATAAAACGCCGCGGCTCCGCTCGGTCCGAATATATCTCCGGGCTGGTCGAACTGGCCGAGGTCCGGTTGATCTGCGCCGCGATCGAGATGTCTCTGGTTTCGCGTCCAGACAATTCCGGTGGAGTCAATCGTCTTTCCGTCCAAACGTAGAAGTTTGCCGGAAAGGGATGCTGCATCGGGCCGCGAATCCAGAGCGCGGACTCCAACTGCCAGAAAGTCGGGACGCAGAATGGCATCCGGATTCAGGATCAGGGCATATTCGGCTGGAAACGAGCGAATCAGATCGTTGTGGGCTTTGGCAAATCCGCTGTTGGCATTCGATCGAACCAAGTCCAGATCGTAAGCGGCAATACGTTCAATCGTCCTGTCCTTCGAATCGTTATCGAGAACATGGATCCTGAAATCGCGAAAAGTCTGCGCCAGTACGCTTTCGATGCAGGCAACAATATCTTCTTCACTGTTATATGTCACGATGTTGACCGCAACCTTCACCATCGGCCCAGTGCTCCAAAAATAACCGTCGAGTAGGCGTTGGCCATGCGAGGACTGGCAATGGTTCGGCCGGCCATGCCCGCTACGATTGAAATCCGGACTGCCAAAACGGCAGCTTTGCTCATGTGTTTCGAGACGTACCGAAGTTGATTCCGGTAATACGCAGAAGCAAACGCGTCGGCGCCGAGGACGCGGGCACTGTATCCACCCTCATGAATGAATTGTGCGCCGGGATCGAAGTAGATTTTCCAGTTTGCCTCGCGCAGTTTCCTGCAAAAGTCGACGTCTTCATACCAGGCGGGATGGAAAGATTCGTCAAATCCCCTAACCGAATCGTAGGCGGCACGGCGGATCATCAACGCCGCAGCTGCAGGCTGTTCCACTTCATACGGTGCACTTCCATTGGGAATGACCAGCCGTTGGCGGATTCCCAGATTTTCGAGGATGATCGTACCGGCGGTTGGGAGCTTCCGCGGCGGGTAGTCCGAACCGACCTGTCCGCCGATCGCGGCCGCTTTGGGCTCTCGATTCAGGAATTCACGAAGCCGTTCAATCGCTCCAGACCTGGATTCAACATCGGGGTTGAGAATGAGCACAAGCGGAGAACGCGTCACTGCAAACACCTGATTGACGCCGCCGGCAAAGCCGAGGTTTGTGGCGTTGCGGATTATTTGAATCCGGCCGGAAAATTCTTCGAGACCTGCAAGCGATCCATCCGCTGATGCATTGTCGACCACGATGACTTCCGCAGTTTCTGACGTCGATAGCAGCGAGTGGATGCAGATCTTCAGCCAGTGGCCGGAATTCCAGTTGATGATGCCAACAGCGATGTCCACAGAAAGACGATATTACCACCGCCCCACGAGGCTCCGTTTGTGATTGGGAAACATGGGAGGATCACAAGACTGTAGGCGCGGTCTGTGACCGCGCACGATCAGGCGGATTGCATTTCCTCAAAATTGTGGGCGGTCATAGACCGCCCCTACAATGGGGAATCACATTCATTCACTATCTATCTCGGGCCGAAGTGAGGAACTGGCTTTCCTGCTTCCAGGGCGCCCAGATCCGGAGCGCGGCCACTGAAGTTTTCGTTCACGTTGGGCAACACGACTCCGCGGTCGATCGCCACAGAGTTTGGTTTCAGGCGGAAGTCAAAGTTCTCGGCCTTATAGACCTTCTGCACGTTGGTGAGATCGTTGCGATCCAGCCGGGGAACGTTCATGAAAGTGTCATAGTCGACGGCGATGCTGTGCTGGTCCTGGCCTGTCGCACGGCTGTAGTCATTCAGGTTCGCGAAGCGCCGCGTCTCGAGTGCGGCCTGATGGCCAGGGCGGGAAAAGTCGGCCGGCACGGTAGAGACTGGAGAATTCCACTGAAATGAAAACTCCGCGCCCGGATTCGCTCGAAACCCGTTGTAATCCGATGAAGAATAGCTCGTGTATGTGTTGACTGAAAAAATGGCCGGCGCCGTGTTTTCTCCGAGGAAGAGATTGTTGCGCCAGTGCACATTGGACGCGGCCTGAGCGCTGGTCTCCGAAAGAATCGTGTTGTTGTAAAAAAGAACGCCGGAGGAACCGTTCGTCAATCGTGTCGAGCCACCGGGAAGGTGATACGCGATATTTCCAATCCAATAGACCGGTCCTCCGTTCGAAGGCTGATTGCAGAAGGCATGCGATGCAGAGTTGATCATCATGTTCCGCAGCACGCGAATATTGTGCATGCCGCCATCGGTCTCGAACGGATTGTCATGAAAGTTGGTCATGTAGTTGTTGTAAAAATCGATCGAGACCGGACGCCGGTCCCAATATTCGCGGGACGGGTATTTCGGTCCGTCAGCCGCGGATGATCCATCCGGATTGCCATACGTCTCGATATCGATGCCGTCGTGAAAGTTCGCCACATAGTTGTAGGCAATGACATGGCCGGGACCATAAACCTTCACTGCAATGTAGGACATCATCCTGGGCGGAAAAACCTGTCCGGATTGCGGACTTGCAAATTGCGCCCAGAATTCAGGACCGTTCCAACCGATGACATGGTCGGGATCGTTTCTGCCGATGAACCAGTTGTCGGCGATGTAGAAATTGCTCGAACCCGAATAGTTCGTGTACACGCCCATTCCGATGTTCTCGAAACGGCAATGCTTCACCGTCAGTCCCTTTGAACCGACTATGAATTGGGTTCCCGCCCAGATGGCGATTTCGGTGTTGCGGATCGTCAGTCCTTCGAAATACGTGTAATTGGCCGCCTTGACATCGAAAAGGTTGAACGCGCCATTTCCATCAAAGATGGCTTCGCCGTCTCCAGCACCCTTGATGGCAATCGGCTTTTCCGGAGTCCCACTTGCCGTAAGGTAATAGGTCCCATCAAACGGGACGGTGCTTACAGACAGGTTGTTGGTGTACTCGTAGCGATCGTACTTGTAAAGGCCTGCATGCACCAGAATGGTGTCGCCCGGTTTCACCCGCGGCCGTGCCGCGGTCGCCCAGTCGGTACCGGAACATGTGAGGTTGTACGCACAAAGCAGGCCTTCATATGAAGGCTCGATCTTCTGGCCTTTGTAGCCGTGCGGGTATACGTGGAAAACGCGCCCGCCATCGAAAGGCTTTGGCTCGGGCCGTGTATGTACGGTGACTGTTTTAGCGGCGGATCCTCCGTCGGGATCGGAAAGTGCGAAATTGCATTCATAGGTCGTGTCCGGCTCGAGATCCAGAATGCTTCCAGCAAACATGTTGGGTGCCACAACGTCTAGTTGTGCGCCGTTATAGATTTCCTCACCGTGTAGACGGAGCATGGGCAATGCCGGTTTCCACGCCGTTTCGCCTGCTTTCCGAAAGCGCACCTCGACGGTCGCATTTCGGTTTTCATCTCCTTCGATAAACCACTCGAAACCGAGATTGATCAACGTTGGCGGCTCAATCAGAAATTCGCCGGCAGTTGCGGAGTTTCTGGAGGCCTGCGCATGGATCGCAGAGAAGCTGGAAAAGGAAACGCACAGAAGAAGGGCTGGGAGCAGCATCTTTTTCATGCGAGTCACGCTAATGGCTTCCCGTCGCCGTGTCAATTGTCAGGTCGGGAAAAAATAGGTGTGAGTCTTTCGCTATTCCACCGGCTCACGCCGGTGGCTAAAAGACTGTAGCCGCTACGCGGCTAAAACAGGGAGCCGCGGAGCGGCGGCACTTCCCATAGCCACCGGCGTGAGCCGGTGGAACGGAAACTCGCCAAACATCTCAAGTGCCGAAGGCACGACAGATCCAGAAACTTCTGAGCTTATAGGACTTTGAAATCCGGCTTCGTGTCTTGAAGGATTTCGAGGATCGCCGCTCTGTCCGCCTCGGTCAGGTGTCTGAAGTCCATGCTTCGATCTTTGCCGCTCAGGATTTCGCCGAATCGGCGATAGACATAGCTCTTTGCCGGCGCGGGCAAATCGTCAAATGCATCGGAATAAACCAGGAAGCTGAGGGGATAGCGGAATAGCCGCGTCTTGAGATCGAACTCCCGCAACGTCCGTCCCTGTTTGTCGAATGGACCCTGCTTTTGAAACTGCTCGGTAAAACCGGAGACTCCTGAAATCGGTTCGGAAAATTCGGGCGTCCACGCAAACAGCATCGCCCTCACCAGCGGTTCCGTGACGTTTCGAATCCGGTTCTGTGTAATCTCAGAAACAGGACGTTTGACGCCTTCATCTTTTAGCGCTGCTCGTACTTCGTAGTTCACATGCGTCATCAGGTTATGAAGCTGGGTCTGGTGTGTCATGACCATCAGGGACACGATGTCGCTGTATTTGTCGAAATAGCGGGATGAATCCACGATCTTCGGCAGAGTTTCAAGATTCGAAGTGGAAGCAGGATTCGTTCTCGCCAGGTATGTCTTGGGATTGCCCATGGCCGCAGCGATGTTTGGGTAATAACTGTTTCCCCGATGGTATTGACTGCCACTCTTGCCCGTCGCATACCACCCGCCGAAGCGCTCGGACAGCGGCGAGCGGTCTGTCATGACACTCGTACCGGCACTGAGAATAACGTTCCCATCGATATCGGGGAGCACCGACCGCATCATGAAACCTGGGACTCCGCCGGTAGAGGACGAATCGTGGCAGACCAGGCATCCTTCCACCTGCCGGTCCAATTGAGGCGGGACGTCCTTTTTTTGATCCAGAGTGTAAAAAATCGCGCCCAGTCTTGGATCGACCGATGCGAATTCCAACACCGACCCACCCTGCACCCAACCCACATAAACATCGTCATTGAAGTACAGGGCACGCGGTGTCTGCACAGAAATGTGGTCGATCTGAAAACTTGTTTTGGAAAATACCAGGGTCTGTGATGACTTCGGGATTTTCAATTCCTTCAGGATCGAAGGGAGATATCCCCAACGGCCGTCAAAATCCAGTTTGATCTGCCCCGACGCCAGCTTTTTCTGCAGACCGGCGATGGGATCTTTCGGCTGCGTGTTGGAATACTCATTGAGGATGTTGTCAGTCCCGGCGCCAGCTTGCCGCAACATTCCCCTGCCTGCAACGGGAATGAGGAAAACCAGAACGGCCAGAACCAGGGTACGAATTGGGAATCCTGCCATCATGCGGAGTCAAATGCAGTTTGCGCTCCAACTGAGGGCCGCCTGAAACCATTGATTGCGAAGGATGCGGAAATTCAGGACAGACGAACCCTGCGACAAACTGTCGGATTTAATTGTACATCCCCGGGACCTATTGCCAAACAGTCGCCGAACTGAAAACCGAGACAACCAGAAATGAAATGGCGACGGAGACAACCCAGGCAATGGCAACAAAGATCCGCGTTTGCTGTTCCCTGAACTCAATCTCACGAAGCGACCGGCCGGCCAGGACAAAGCCGGGGTGTGGGCCCTCGTAATGACGGATCACGCTGGCGATACGGACCGAAGGTTCAGGCTGCAGCGTCAACCGGTTTTCTCCGAGCGTTCGGACGTGATCCAGAACACCCGGCGGCAGCTGAAGATTGCGGCCATGAAGCAGCCCGGAAGCCGCAACAACGTCTCCCCTGGTATTGAACACAATCGCAAATGGGGCGAGGCTGGTTGCAATATCGACCTGGGTTGCAGGGAGAACCGCGTCCTCGGCAGCGCCGCGGGCCAGCGCGTTGGCGGCATCTTCGGCCATTTGAATCTGGGGATCGTCGGCAGACTGCCGCAGCGACTGCTGCACCGTCAGAAAGACCAGGCCACAAATGATCGTGATCACCGCAGCGAAGGGCACCCAGAGCACCGCGACTCTCGCAAGCTTCGGCATAAGTTTACTATACAAAGTACTTTTCTATATGTCAACTTGCTCCGTAGGTGCGGTCTATCAAGAAAACCCTCTCCCAACGGGAGAGGGTTGGGTGAGGGGTACCGCACGTAAATATTGTTACTTGTGGTACCCCTCACCCGGCCTTCGGCCACCCTCTCCCGTTGGGAGAGGGATCCCTTGATAGACCGCGCCTACAGTGGGCCGCTGTCGCAGATTTCCAACTGACCGCTACCCTCGCTTTTCTGCAAAAGCGATCATGATGTCGAGAGGATTGATCCGGAAAGTCAGTTTCGACAGTGCAGACTGGCTGGCCCAATCCTGGCCGCGTCCCAAAAATCGAAAATATCGTGAGAGGCGATTCAGGATGAACGCGGTGCTGGCATGTTTTCCGATTCGTCGGGTCATTTTCACTTCGAAACCGCAGTCTTGCAGCAGTTTCGAAAGAGTCACCCGTTCGAAGAAAAAGTAATGTTCCGGAATAAACTGGCGCCATTTTGATCTCATCAACCAGAACGGCAGCGAGTGAATATCGGGTGTTTCCAGCACCAGCAGGCCGCCCGGCCGGATCCGGTCCGCCATCGATGTGACGAACCGTTTCGGTGAGTCCACGTGTTCAATCACATGAAAGCTTGCAATCACATCGAAGTCATTCCAGGGGACCGTTTCAATGACATCCTGATGAATGGGCGCCGCGGTTTTAGCGAAAGCGGCAAGATCCGGATTGGGCTCCACGCCAAAGACTTCAAAATCAGTTCGTGCCACGCTGAGGAAATCTCCGCGCGCGCAACCCACTTCCAGAAGTCTTCCCGATTTACGAAATTGCCGGATCAAATCGAGGCGCCAACGCGCATTCAACAATGCGAGGCGGTGTTCTTCTTCGAGGCGTAGGTTTTGATACTGAGTGTTTGCCGCCTGAACGCGCTGTGCGATCTCGGTATTTGCAGTTTTGTCCGAGCCAAACGTCAGCTGTGAACGGCGCTGACCGACGTACTGAAAACCACAGTTACGGCATTGGACCAGAGGTCCGTCGAGATCGGGGGACTGAAGTATTTCGCGAGGATTTTCCGCGCCACAAAGATCGCATGCCGTCATGAAGACAGCTGAGCGATAGTGGCGTCGCGATTGGTATACATCCGATCGTAGTAGGAGAGATACGATGCATCCCTTATTTCGCGCATCCAGTCTTGATTCGACTGATACCACTCTATGGTTGCCGCCAGACCGTCGCTGAATTCCACCTGGCTCTTCCATCCCCATTCGCGCTGGATTTTGGAACAATCCATTGCATAGCGCCGGTCATGGCCCGGACGGTCCTTGACGAATGTGATCAGGGATTCGGGTTTTCCCAGAAGCTTCAGAACGGAGCGGACCACATCAAGATTCGTTTTTTCCTGGCCGCTGCCGATGTTGTAGACCTCGCCGGGAACTCCCCGTTCGAGGGCCATCCACACCGCCCGGGAGTGTTCATCGGCAAAAATCCATTCACGGATATTCATGCCGTCGCCATAAATGGGAAGAGATCTGTCGTTCATGGCATTTGAAATCAATACGGGAATCAATTTCTCGGGAAACTGGAATGGTCCGTAGTTATTGGTGCAGCGGGTAATGACGGCGGGAAAACCAAAAGTTTTGAAATAGCTCATGACCCACATGTCGGCGCTGGCTTTGCTTGCAGAATAAGGACTGCTTGGATCCAGGGGTGTATCTTCGCGGAATGCTCCCTCTGCCCCAAGGCTGCCATAAACTTCGTCCGTGGAAATCTGCACGTACTTCCGAATTTTAAATCTCCGGGAGTTATCCAGCAGGCACTGGGTTCCCGCAACGTTGCTCTTCATGAACGGACTGGAATCTTCAATCGATCGGTCGACGTGGGTCTCGGCGGCAAAATTGACGACAGCTTCCACTCCATGCTCTTCGAATACTCTTCGCACCGCGATGTCGTCGGCAATGTCCCCGCGAACAAACGAATAACGACGGTCGGAAGCAACCTCATCGAGATTCCGCAGATTGCCTGCGTAAGTCAGAAGGTCATAGTTCACGATCTCAACCTGGGGCTGAGTGCGAAGAACGTATCGGACAAAACTGGATCCAATAAATCCGGCGCCGCCGGTAACAAGAATCTTCATGGATGTACTTTAACTGGAGGCCTTCATATCGCCGAACAACTTTTCGTACCGGTCTGTAATGGTATCCCAGGAATAGAGTTCCAGAGCTCTGGTTTGAGCGTTTTGGCGCATTGCCACGATATCTCCTGGATGATCGAGTGCCCACTGGATTTGCGCCGTCAGTTCGTTCGTGTTCTTGAATAGAAGCCCGCAGTCTCCGATCACTTCACGATTTTCCGGTGTGTCATAGACGATGACGCAGTTTCCCGCTCCCATGGCTTCAACGAGTGCGGGATGCGTACCGCCAACTTCCGTAGCGTGAATGTAAATCGTTGCGTGAGACTGCAGTTCCCGATATCCGGTTCCATAAATCCCGCCGGTGAAGCGGACTCTTGCGTCGGTCGTCGACTTCAGTTTCGCGATGTAATCCTGCGCATAGGGCGCATCGCCCACAATCAGAAGCGGCATGGAGGTTTGGACCGACGCATAGGCCTCGATCACCATATGCGCATTGTTCTCCGGTTCGAGACGGCTGACGTACAACGCATAATTTCGCGGCATGACGTTCAGCTGATTCAGGGCCGTCGTCGTTTCCGTCCGCTCGCATCGTGTTCCATATGCAATCATGACCGAGGAAGCACGATAGCGTTGGGCGTAATAATCTCGAATCACCGATGCATCGGTCACAATGATGTTGGGAATAATGGTGGAAAGATATTCGGAGATCCGATAGTAGGTTCGGCCCGCCAATCCCCACTTCTTCCGTTTTCGTTCCAGACCATCCACGTTAAGCGCGACCGGGGTCCGAAAGAGCCGCGGTACTGCGCAGAAGATCGCATTGGCGGCATTGCAGACGAGTACGGCGTCGAATCGCCGCGGTATGGAATGGAATACCGATAAAAACGTGTGAAACACGGTGTCGAGATATTTGGTCCCAATCGTTGGAAGAATCACAAGGTTCACCCCCTTGTAGGTTTTCCCTTTGTATTCGATGTTATTGGAACGGCCGTAGACGGTCATTTCGTGCCCTCGAGCCGCAAGCCGGACCGCGAGTTCTTCTGCAAACGTTTCGAACCCGCCGTAGTTGGCAGGAATCCCGCGGGTTCCGAGGATGGCCAGTTTCATCGCGGGAAATTATAGACCACCCGTTCGGATGCGATTGGTTGTAGGGGCGGGTCGATCAAGAAATCCCTCTCCCAACGGGAGAGGGGGCCGCGCAGCG
>JBGPBY010000267.1:0-9718 GCA_041481485.1 Terriglobia bacterium | reverse complement strand
GGATTCGTTACATAGACAAGCTGATGCACTTCGTTGAACGCGCGATCCTGTATGACCAGCGGCATATCGAATTCACCGGTCGGCAAATTCGCTGCCATTTCTTCGTCGTCGGAAACAAGAAGCAAGCCTGCCAGTCCCGCGTATGCCTGGAAGCCTGTCCGTTGATGCGGGTGCGGATGATACCAATATGTGCCCGCACGATTGTTAATTTCCAAATCATAGACGTACGATTTTCCGGGCAGGACCGCATCACGTGGATGCCCGTCCATCTCCGGTGGAACGTGAAGGCCGTGCCAGTGAATGATCGTCGGTTCGCGCAGCCGATTATTCAGATGAATCCGAATCTTCTGTCGGCGCGTGACGCGAATGATCGGACCGAGATATGAGTTTGGAATTGTTTCCAGGGTGGCGGGGGAGCCCTTCAAGACAACACCATCGTATTTCCAAACGGGTGTCGGTTGACCTGGCAGGATGCTCGCGAGCGTTTCTGTTGCCGTCAATTGAAGTTCAGTGTCAGGAATGAATTTGCTATGGGGGGACGATTGAGTACTTTCCGACGGAGGTTCTGCAATTCCACAGCCTGTCAAACCTGCTATTGCCGAGGAGCCCGCGCCTACGCTGCACAATTTGAGGAATTCTCTGCGCTTTAAGATTCGCATCTTTGTTTTCTATCCTCCCAAATCGCGCTTAATCGCGTCAGATTGTTCTTTCGTGATTTCGCCTTTGGGTACCGCGTTTTCAAAACATCGAGCGGCGATCTGCTCGACTTACTCGCACGCGAAGCACCAGAGACTCCGTGTCGCAACCAGCGGAATATTTTGTAGTTATGATCGGTATAAACGCCGGATGTACATTTGCACGTGCCGATCTGACACATCTGGCTCTGTGTTTGTATACTCTCCGGACATTCCGTCGAAGTAGCCTTTCGAGGTAAGTCAAGGGCGACTTCCAACTTTGCCCCAGTCCACCCATGGACACTTCCAAATCGTCCCGGCGAGCTCCAAAAGAAAAAACATCAGGAGTCACGAATTACCTTCCTTATGCAAGGATGGTTCGTTTCCATCCTGCTTGGATACTTTGTCCAGTTTCGGTTGGAATTATGCTTTGATCAAGAAGCGAGGGAAGAAGCTGAACTATGTTATGCACCACAATACGGCGCAGCCAAAGATCCGGTGAATATCTGCGGGATGGTTGCAGCGAATGCCGTTCGCGGTGATGTCGAACTGGCGCATTCGACCGATCTCGGCCGCAGCCGCGCTCTTGTTCTTGATGTGCGGGATTCTAGAGAGTTCGACGGCGGAGCGATCGAAGGCTCTATCAACATTCCCCTTGGACAACTTCGCGAACGGCTGGAGAAACTTCCGCGAGATCGGGAAATCTGGATCAGCTGTGGCGTGGGACAACGCGCGTACTACGCGTGACGTCAGGGTAGACGCCCAGAGCGAGCAGCTTTTCTTTCCCGTCGAAACGATATTTGAATCGCCAGTACTTCGATCCATTCACCTGGACAAGTAGATAAAGGCCGCGCTCGTCTGCGATCTTGAACTTCTTCTTTTTTGGCTTCGAGTTCTTTACAGCAGTATCGGATAGCGGCATTTGGGGGTACAAATCTCCTTTGAAAAGTGAGATACCCCCACTTGTACCCCCATGCACCCCCAGATGTCAATTTACGCGGATGGATTGGGTTGGACTGAAAGATTCGTTTAAGTTTATGAAAATAAAAGAAAACTGGACTTTATCGGACGTCTCTGGATGAGATTGGAATGCCGAGGGACGGAATTGAACCGCCGACGCCAGCCTTTTCAGGGCTGCGCTCTACCGACTGAGCTACCTCGGCTCAGGCAAACCTTATAAAGATAGCGAATGGTATCGGATACGTAAAGCCTCGAATTTCCATGGAAGCGGGAGTGAGTGTCGCTCTGAGATATACCCCGGGCTTACACCCGGGGCTATGGGACTGCCGCCGCTCAGTGGCTTTCGCCGCAACAAAAGATTTCATTCCACTGTCCCTCATCTGACCTTTTGAATCGTTATGCTGGTAAATGTGACGGAGCCTTTGCAGCTACTTCAGGAACGATTTGGTTTTTCTGATTTTCGCCCGGCGCAGCGTCAGATTGTGGATCTGGTCCTGTCCGGACGAAATGTGCTGGGCGTCATGCCGACCGGTAGCGGAAAATCGTTGTGCTTCCAGCTTCCGGCCCTCGCGCAGCCCGGTTTGACACTCGTGGTCTCGCCTCTGATCGCGCTGATGAAGGACCAGGTCGATCATCTGCACCACCTGGGAATTCCGGCTTCCGTAATCAACAGTACCGTTCCGCGCAACATTCAACACGATCGGCTGGACGATGCCGTGTCTGGCAAGCTCAAGATTCTGTATGTCGCTCCGGAGCGATTTCAGAACGATGAATTCCGTGCCGCACTTAAGCGGATTCACGTCAGTCTGTTTGCGGTGGACGAAGCTCACTGCGTGTCGACGTGGGGACATGACTTTCGGCCCGACTATCTTCGTCTTCGAAAAGTCATCGGGGAGATTGGCAAACCGCCCGTGGTGGCCCTTACGGCGACGGCGACGCCGGCTGTCCGCGAAGATGTTGTACAGCAGCTCGCTATCGAGGGAGCCGTTGAGATCGTCAGCGGTTTCGATCGCCCCAATCTCTATCTTGAAGTCCGGGAAACATCGACATTCGCGGAAAAGGTGTCTGCCATCACGGCGCTATGCCGGCGCGACCGCACGGGGATTGTTTATGCCGGGACTCGAAGGAATGTTGACGACATTCACCGCGCACTGCGCCGCAATGGCGTCGATGCCATTGCATATCATGCCGGGCTCTCGCTGGCAGACCGAAAGGCAGTGCAGGATCGCTTCATGTCGCGCGAGACGGGAGTTATTGTCGCCACCAATGCTTTTGGCATGGGTATCGACCGCTCCGATGTGCGTTTCGTAGTTCATGCCGATATTCCGGATTCTGTCGAAGCCTACTACCAGGAGATCGGCCGCGCCGGCCGCGATGGCGAACCCGCACACTGTCTGCTGCTTTTCAGTTACGCCGACAAATGGATACCGGAATTGTTTATCGACGCAAGCCATCCGCCGCCGGATTACCTGAAGCAGATATTCAATCGAATATCGAGCGGGGGTGAAAGCGTCGTGATTGGCGATAACTGGAAAAGTATTACCGCACGCATGGATCAGCGATTTCATGCCGCCGTGTCGCTGCTGCAACGCGCCGGATACTGCGAGCGCATCCATACGGGGAATGGCTCCGGTGTGCGTATCCTTCGTCCCAGGGATAAGGAGCTTTCCGAATTCAACTTTGTCGAATTGGAACGGCGACGCCAATTCGAACACCGCAAGCTGGGCGTCATGCTTCAGTATGCGAGCCGCTTCCGGAAGCACTGCTATCGATCGTTCATCCTGCGCTACTTCGGGGAGTGGACGCGCGTGCGCGATTGCGGAAACTGCGGCCGCTGCGCTCCGGGAAGACGAGTTGAACCGGAGACATTTATTTCGGCACCGATAGAGTCCAAGGTTGTTCCCTTTCCAGTTAAGGAACCGCAGGCGCCTGAGATCGCGCCGATGTCTGCGGAAGATTCCACGATCATCGTGCTGAAGATTCTCTCCTGCATTCTGCGCGCGAAAGAGCAGCTTGGACGCGCGAAAGTCGCGAAGATCCTCGCCGGATCCGAGGACGTGTCGATTCAGGACTTCCGCGGCCTTTCCACCTACGGCATCCTTTCCACGCATGCGATCAAGGGCATTACGGAAATCATCGATTTCCTGATTGCGGAAGGTTATGTCGACGCCGGTCAGGGACTGCGACCCGTGATTGGACTCACGCCGAAAGGCCGGCAATTCATGAAAGAACGCAGCCCGATTGTCATTCCGGGTGTTAGCCGAATCGGAGCCGTTTCGAAGACCTGAATTGGCAATCCGATTCGGCGTTCGCGGAATATAATGGCGCCACTATGCGAAGAATCATTCTGATGGCGATTGCGGCGTTTGCAGTTTGCGGAGTCCTTTTGCTTGGCCAGCAGCCCACCACTTTGTCGGTGCGAGTCGATCAGCCAGGTGCAAAAATCGATCCGATCTTCTACGGGCTGATGAACGAAGAGATCAACTTTTCGTATGACGGCGGACTCTATGCGGAACTGATCCGCAATCGGACTTTTCGTGACAATGCACAGAATCCCGTGAATTGGTCTCTCGCAAAGTACCAGGGAGGCGACGGTTCGATCGCGCTCGACAAGGTTCCCGTTCCGGATACAGCGCTCTCCGTCGCGCTCAAATTGGACGCCACCTCCATTTCCGGCACACAGCGCGTTGGCGCCGCCAACGAGGGCTACTGGGGAATTCCTGTCCGTCCAGACACAACGTATCGTGTGTCGTTTTATGCCAAGGCAAGTCCGGGTTTCAAAGGTCCGCTGACGGTTTCGCTCGAAAGCAACGATGGAAAGACGGTCTTCGCGAAGGCCGATGTCGCACAGGTCGCCTCGGATTGGAAAAAATTCAGCACGATATTGAAAACCGGAAAAGTGACGCCATCCGTCACAAACCGGTTTGTCATATCGACAGGCTCGCCAGGTACGCTCTGGTTCAGCCTCGTGTCACTGTTTCCACCGACGTACAAGAATCGGCCGAACGGTTTACGCCCGGACATCATGCAACTGCTGGCGGACATGCATCCGAGCTTTCTCCGATTTCCAGGAGGGAATTACCTGGAAGGTCCGAACTACGACAATCGATTTAACTGGAAGGCGACCATCGGTCTGCTCGAACAACGGCCGACGCATTTGAGTCCCTGGAATTACCGGTCGTCGGATGGAATGGGACTGCTCGAGTTTCTGGAGTGGTGCGAAGACCTGAACATGGAACCCATTGTTGCGGTTTACGCCGGGTTGCATATCGATCGGGGCGCCAACATCATCACCGGAGATGCACTGAAGCCGCATGTCCAGGACGCTTTGGATGAGATCGAATACATCACGGGCGATGCCAAATCGAAGTGGGGTGCACTGCGTGTCAAGGACGGGCATCCAGCGCCGTTCAAACTTCGCTATGTGGAGGTCGGTAACGAAGACTGGCTGAATAATGGCACCGCCAGTTATGACGGGCGCCTGACGATGTTCACGGACGCCATCAAAGCGAAATATCCGAACATCAAAATCATCTCCACGATGCGGACCCAGGATACGACCTTCAAATACAGCCGCAACCCGGACATGCTCGACGACCATTTTTACATGACCGTTCCGGAAGCGCTGACGCGCTCGCACATGTACGACATCTATGATCGTAACGCGACCAAAGTATTTGTTGGGGAATGGGCAACCAACAAACCGCAATTCAGTGACACGCCGCTGATGGCCTTCGCTCTGGCCGACGCCGCGTGGCTTACAGGTCTGGAACGCAACGCTGACGTGATTCTGATGAACTCGTACGCGCCGCTGTTTGTGAACGTCAACCCCGGCGGAAGACAGTGGGCAGTCAATCTGATCGGATACGATGCGATGACGAGCTTTGGCTCGCCCTCCTACTACGTGCAGAAGATGTTTTCCAACAATCGTGGCGATGTCGTGCTGCCGGCAAAATTCGCGGGCCTGCCCATGCTCACTGCCGAGCAAATTCCAATCGTGACAAATCCAAACCCACCCCGAGGTGGCAATCGCGGGGCCGCAGCTGCTGCTCCAGTGCCGGCCACGCCGGTTCAGTACGACGGACTGTACGCCGAGGCCACTCGGGAAACCTCTTCAGGCGATATTATTCTGAAACTGGTGAACATCCAGGCTGCATCCCAGATGCTGAATATTGACCTTCAGGGGGTTTCAACCATCCGCAAAGACGTTGCCGGGGAAATGCTCACCGGAGAACTTATGGCCGTGAATACCGTTGCCGAACCCATGAAGGTGGTTCCGAAGCGAATCACACTCAACAACGCCGGGACAAAATTCGTCCATGAACTGCCGGCGCATTCGGTGACGGTGCTGAGGCTCAAAACAAAATAGATGTATTGCGATCTCGCAACTGTAGGCGCGGTCTATGACCGCGCGCGATTTTAAAGAATGCAACCTTCCAGATTGCGCGCGGTCATAGACGTCCCCTACAGTGGGGAATCGCATTCATTCACAGCTTCTATGGCCGCGCACGATCCAGCCTGAGATGACTCACCAAAACAAATGGGAACAGCGGTGGCATCCGCTGCGAGGCGAATGGGTGATCGTTTCCGCCCACCGGCAGGACCGCCCATGGCAGGGTGAAAAGCTCTCCAGTCAGCCGGCATCTGCGCCTCCATATGATGAGAATTGCTTCTTCTGTCCCGGCAATCGGAGGGTTAGTGGCGTCCGAAACGCCGATTATCCGGACGTCTTCGTCTTCGACAATGATCATCCGTGTGTCGGCCCGAACGCGCCAAGAGAACTGGAACGTCCTGCCGGAATTTATCAGAATCGTCCGGCAGATGGCATTGCACGAGTGGTCTGCTACTCGCCCAGGCACAATGTGTCTCTGGGAGAACTCGGACTTTCGGAAATAGAACGTCTACTGCTAACCCTGCGGGACCAGTATGCAGAGCTTGGATCACATCCCGACGTGAACCACGTTCTCGTATTCGAAAACCGGGGAGAAGTGGTTGGGGTTTCCAATCCCCACCCGCATTGCCAGATTTATGCCACCAACTTTGTTTTCAAAATTATCGAAACCGAAGCCCGCCTGTGCCGCGAGCATTTTGAAAAAACCGGAAGGAACCTTTTTCAGGATATTCTCGCCGCCGAGCGTGAGGACGGCCGCCGGATCGTTTTTGAAAATTCTACGGCGGTTGCTTTCATGCCGTATTTCGCACGTTATGCCTATGAATGTTTCGTGGCGCCTAAGGCGACGCATAGCGGACTTGGCGGATTGAGCGCGCCGGAGCTGCGCGATTTTGCGCAGGCCCTGAAGATGCTTCTGGTGCGATACGACAATCTTTGGCAACTGCCATTTCCATACGTGATGACGCTTCACCTTGCTCCGACGGATGGAAAGGACTACAGCGGCTTTCACTTTCACATCGAGTTCCAGCCGCCATTGCGAAAGCCAAATCTGTTGAAGTACCTCGCAGGTCCGGAAATCGGAGGCGGCAATTTCCTGAGCGACACGCTGCCGGAGGAAAAGGCGCAGGAACTTCGAAACCTTGCCAATGTGCATTACAAACAGGAGCAGCCATGATTGAGGCGGAAGTCCTGCTTGAGCCATTGCGAGTTCTTCACAATCGCATTCGCGATGCAGTGGTCGCGGCAACGGAGGAGAGAAGCACGGACGTTCTGACAGAAGTTCACAGGGAAGAGGACGACGATACGATCTATGCCATTGATGTCATCAGCGAGGAAACACTGCTTCCGTTTTTCGCAGAATTGGGAAATCGCTATTCCTTTGTTCTGATCGCGGAGGGTCTGCCTGCAGGAGGAATGGTCTTTCCCGCGGATTGCAGTGAAGCTGAAGCGGAATGGCGGATCATCATGGATCCGATTGACGGCACCCGCGGGTTAATGGTTCAGAAGCGAAGCGCCTGGATTCTCACCGGAGTTGCACCCAATCGCGGTTCGGAAACTTCGCTGCAGGATATTGTTCTGGCGATTCAAACGGAAATTCCCCTGGTCAAACAGCACTTGTCGGATCAGTTGTGGGCATTCCGCGGCAACGGGGCCGGCGCACATCGATTCAATCGGCTGACCGGAGAGCATACGCCGTTCCTGCCGCGGCCGTCGGCTTCACACACCATTGCGCATGGCTATGCGACGGTTTCGCGTTTTTTTCCTGGAGCGCGAGACGAACTGGCATCCATTGATGAAGAGATTGTCACTGGTGCGCTTGGCCCTGTCCGTCCGGGAAAGGCGCTCTGTTTTGAAGACCAGTACGTTTCCAGCGGCGGTCAGCTTTACGAACTGATGGTCGGACATGACCGGTTCATTGCCGATCTTCGTCCACTGATGGAACTGGTGATGGCGCGGCGTGGCCTGCGGCTGGGGATTTGCTGCCATCCCTATGATGTATGTTCCATGCTGATTGCGTCGGAATTGGGTCTGATTGTGACGGATCCGCTGGGTCTGCCCTTGAATGCGCCACTCGATACGACTACCAGCATCGCGTGGGTTGGTTACGCCAACGAACATATCCGGGATGAAATAGAACCGCTGCTCCAACACGCTCTGCGGGCTCGGAAACTGATACCGTGATTCGGGAACGCGAAATCGAACAGTTCATGAGGCGCGTCCGGTCGAGCGGATTGTTGGATCCGAAAGCGGCGGTTATCGTTTCGCGGGCGCCGGGCCGGCTGGACGTGATGGGCGGCATTGCCGACTATTCCGGATCCCTTGTGCTTCAGCAGACCATCCACGAAGCCACATTTGTTGCCCTTCAGCGCGTGAGCGGGACAACGATCACTATTACGAGTTTGCCTGCAAATGAAGACGATCCAATGCGAACGTTCTCGCTCGGTGCTTTTTCCCTTCTTCAAGATGGCGAACCCCTGGCTTACGAGCGTGGCGCCGCGATGTTTAGCGGCATGGGTGATCACTGGGTTTCTTACGTGATTGGTGTGTTCCTCGTTCTAATGCACGAACAGAGTCTGCGTCTCGATCACGGAATGAATGTGGTCATCGGTTCGAGCGTTCCCGAAGGAAAAGGCGTCGCCTCATCGGCGGCTCTCGAGGTGGCAGTGATGCAGGCCCTGGCCGCGGCATTCCATCTACAGTTGGATCCTCGCGAGAGCGCTGTGCTTTGCCAAAAGGCTGAGAATCTCGTTGCCGGAGCACCCTGCGGCGTCATGGACCAAATGACGTCGATGTGCGGCGAGGCAGATGCCTTGCTGGCGTTGGTATGCCAACCCGCGGAATTGCTGCCTTCCGTTCCAATACCGCCCGAAATCCAATTCTGGGGAATCGATTCCGGTGAGCGGCACGCGGTCAGCGGTTCCGACTATGGAATGGTACGCACCGGTGCGTTTATGGGACTTCGAATTCTTTCAGAAGAAGGCAAAGGCAATTCCTGGAATGGATATCTGGCCAATATCCGCCCGGATCGATTCGAGGCCGAGCTTCGACAGATCTTGCCGGAAGAGATTTCTGGAGCGGAGTTTCTCCGCCGATTTTCGGAAACCTCCGATACGGTGACGAAGGTGGATCCGAATCGCCTGTACAAAATCCTGCAGCCGGCTGCGCATCCAATTCATGAAAATGAACGCGTGAAGAAATTTCGCGATTCTCTCCTGCAAAATCAAAAGCGCGAAAGTTGGTCCGAACTGGGTGAGCTGATGTACGAGTCGCATCGAAGCTACTCGGAATGCGGGCTGGGCTCGAGGGGTACGGACTTGATTGTAAGACTTGTCCGTAAGGCCGGACCTTCCCATGGCCTTTTTGGCGCCCGGATCACCGGCGGCGGAAGCGGTGGGACAGTCGTGATTCTTGGCAGAGCGGAATCAACGGCCGCAGTTGGTGAAATCGCACGAAAATACGAGTCAGTTACAGGACATCGCCCTCACATTTTCGAAGGATCTTCTCCAGGTGCAGCGGCATTTGGGACCGCACAGGAATGAGGAAATGTTCATTGTTCAATTGTCGTTTGTCATTTTTGGTGGCGCTTCGCGCAATCTTTCTTAAAGATGCTGCGCCGAAGGCGCATCCGCAAATGACATGTGACAAGTGAACATTGAACAATGAACATTTCTTCACACCTTCTATGAAGGAT